>NZ_JBEZDJ010000008.1:0-286318 GCF_040648275.1 Micromonospora sp. NPDC049171 | reverse complement strand
GCGACCGGTCACAACCCACAACCACCCCCCACCGGACAAACCACCCACACCACCCCGCACCCACGACCCCGAACCGCCCCCGCCAGGCATGATCCTCGCGTTCATGAAAGTCGCGGTATCCCGCACCCCGGACACCCCGATTTCCGCAAACCCGAGTCGATCAAGGCGGGCCACCCACGGCCGGAGGGTCACGGAACGGACAAAGGGCGCAGACGAGCTCGCGTTTCGGCCTGGATTGGTCGACCGGCGCTGATCTGGACACCTCCGCAGCCGGGTGAACCGCGTCGACCTACCCGGCGCCCAACGCGCTCGGAGCCGAGCGCGCCCGAAACCGCGCACCCAGCGCCGGGCACACCCAAGTCGGACATCCTGCGCCCGGACGCGCCCAACCTGGACGCAACCAGCGCGTGCCACCCCAGCGGCAGGCGCACCCAAAGCCAGGTCCACCCCGGTCAGCCACCCCCACAACCAGGCCCACCCCCACCCGACCACACCCACCACCAAGCGATCCCGGGAAGGCCACAAGCCCGGACATCTGCGGGGCCGGACCACCCGGGCGGACAGACGCTGGCGCCCGTCGGAGTGTTCCGACGGGCGCCAGCTTCAGGTGCGATCCGGGCAGGGCCCGGTGGTGTGCGGATTAGTGCGCGGCACCACCGAGCCGTTGGCGGCGACGCCAGGCCAGGGTCAGCAGCAGCATGACCGCTCCGGCGCCGACCAGGCCACCGCCGAGCTTCATGGGCGTGCCGATGCTGTCACCGGTGACCGGCAGCGGCTGCTTCTTGTGCAGCACCCGCAGCTCGGTGCTGGCGGTACGGCCGGACTCCCGGCCCGTGGCGGTGAAGGTCAGCAGACCCGTCACCGAGGGGGTGTAGCTCTTGCTGAAGCTTCCCTGGGCGTTGGTGGTCGCCGTGAAGTTCAGCGGCGCGCTCGCCTGGTAGGCCACCGCGGCCATCGCCACGGTGCTGCCGTCGCTGCGGCGAGCCGGAGCCTGACCGCCGGCCGGAGCAGCCAGCGGAGCCACCGTCACCACGATGTCGACGGTCTCGTTCGGGCCGAAGCCGGTGCCGGTCAGCACGACCGTCTCGCCGAGGAAGATCGTCGGCCGGTTGACGGTCAACGAGGCTGCGGCTGGCGGGTACGGCGGCGGTTGCGGCGGGTCGGTGGTCGCGCTGGGCGTCGGCTGCGGCTGTGCCGCCCCCGCTGCCGTCGGCACGGCCACCACGGCCAGGCCGACCGTGAGCGCCATGATGATGCGGGATAGCCGCATGATTGGTTCCCTCCTACTGGTCACAGCTTGGTGCGGAATGAACTTGGGTGGTCCATGGGCTGGCGGTGGGGGTCAGCCACAGCTCGGCCTGCCCGACGCCGGTCTTGGCCGTCAGCACGCTGACCTCCAGCACCTTCTCGGCGCCGGGGCCGACGTCGACGCTGGCGGTCGCCACCTGGCGGCGGCGTTCCGTGCCACTGCCAAGCGCCGTCTCGGCCCCGTCGAGCCGGGCCTCGATCACCGCCCCGCCAGCCGGGCTGAAGATCGACACCAACGTGCGAGCGGTGTACGGGTCGCCAGCCAGACCAAGCCCGAGGACGGATTCGCTAAGTCCGGACTTCGGCGCGGTCGAGCGCAGGGTCACCCGCAGCCGGAGCTCGCGGCGGCCGTCGGGCCGGCATTCGCCGACCGTGAGGTTCGCCGTCGGCCGCAGGTAGTAGCCGAGCTTCGCGCCGCTGCCGTCGTTGAGAAAGACGCCGACGGTCGGCACGGTGTCCTGATCCGGAAGCGTCCCGGCCATCCGGCTCGCACCGAATGTCCGCTGTTCCTCAGGTCGGGCACTCCAGAACAATATCCGTCGTTCGGTGATAGCACGGTCAAATGCGGACAACAACACACGAGGGTTGACATTCTTCTTGAAGAAGGCGTCGAATACCGAAGCCGCCGACGCCGCGAAGAACTCGTCCTGCTGCCGGACGTTCAGCCGTTGGTAGCTGTCGTTGAGCAGGGTCTGCACGACCTTCTCGCTGGCCAGCGGGACCCCACCGGGCACCAGCACCGGGCCTGTCGCCTTGAGCAGGTACGACAACACCACCGGGTCGACGGCGAGCACACCGTCGACAGTGGTGCCGGTCGAGCGCCGGAACATCTCGCGGTACAGCGTGGCGGCGCTGGGAAAGTGCGGGGACAGATTGACGTCGGCGGGATAGATGCCGGGCAGGTCGGTCCAGAGTGCCCGGATCTCGGCGGGCACCTTCAGCGCCGGGGTGAACCGGCCGAGCGAGGCACTGCTGCCCTGCTTGCCCATCTTCACCGCGCCGTTCTCCGCCTCGATCATCGCGTACGCGCCGAACATGCCGCCGGTGGCGCGCAACTCGGCGAGGTTCTGCGAGACCAGCAGGTACTTTCGCGGCCCGTTCGCGCCGAGCAGCGGCGGCAGCAGGCGGGCTCCCTGATCGGCGGCCGTGGTGAGGCTGGCCAGTCGGTCGATCTCGTCGCGTAGGTCCGTCAGGGCCTGCCGGACCTGGCTGACCAGCCTGTCGGTGGGCACCGCCTCCAGGTTTCGGCGCGTCCGCTGCACCGACTCGTTGACGCCGGTCAGCTCGGTGGAGACAGCGGTGAGCTGAGCGAGATCCAACCGACCGCCGGTCGGCACCAACCTGGTCAGGTCGGTGCGCAGCAGGGTCGGGAACGCCTCCCGGGCCAGTTCGTCGATGGCGATGGCGATCCGCCGTACGGCGTCGAGATCGTCACCCGCGACCGGCGTGCGCCGAGCGAGTCGCCAACTCGGATCGGCCGTCGTCGCCCGGGCGGCGCCGGACTGCTCCTGCAGGGCGGCGAGCGTGCGCAGGGCACGGTCGGTGTCCCCACCCACCACCTGGGCGCTCAGCTCCCGGGCCAGGCCGGCGGCGTTGAGCAGGTGTGCACGCGCCTGCCAGCCACGGAAGCCGATCCACCCGCCGGTCGCCAGTAGTAGCGAGCCGACGACCAGGGCACCGAGGAGCGCACGTCGCAGTCGGGCACGCCGACGGCGCCGGGACCGGCTCCGTCGCCGGGTCGGCCGTTCGCTTTCCGTCACACCACACTCCCGTTCGCGGAACCGGACAGATGGCCGGTTCCCTGACGTTCTTAGCACGCGCTGGGGAACTTCGTACCGTTATTGAGCTCTTCGCCCTTTAAGCGAGTTTCCTTCGCAGATCGCCGGCCGGCTCCGTGACCCGGCCTGCCGCCTCGTGCAGCAGCCGCTCGATCCGGTCCACCCCGGCGGGCAGCGACATCTCCCGCAGGTACGCCGTGCGCCCCCGGCGACCCATCTCGGTACGTGTCGGCGGCGGGATGGTGGCGGCCAGCCAGAACCGGTCGGCCAACGCGGCCCAGTCCTCCGGGGGGCAGGACAGCCCGGCCCGGACCCGCTCGACCAGGTCCGCGGTGTCCCCGCCGGCCGACGCGATCACCGGGGCGGCACAGGAGAGCGCCGCCTGGAGCTTGCCCGGCACCGTGCCGCGCAGTTCCGGAAGGTCGCGCAGCATGACCAGCTGATAGTCGGCGGCGGCGTACAGCTCGGGCATGTCGACAGGCGACCGCCGCTCCACGAAGCGGACGTTGGCCGCGCCCAACTCGGCGGCGAGCCCCCGGACCTTACGCTCGGCCGAGCCCGAGCCGACCAGCACCAGGTCCATCGTCTGGTCCAGCGCCGCAGCCGCCCGGACCGCGGTCTCCAGACCCTGCCGTGCGCCGATCGTGCCGGCGTGCATCACCACGCACCGACCGTCTCGGCGGACCAACTGGCGCGCCGCCGCGCCGGGCGTCGCCGGATAGAAGATCCGCTCGTCGGTCCAGTTGAGGACCAGCCGGACCCGGTCCGGTTCGGCGCCGGCCGCGACGACCAGATCCCGCATCGACGGCGCGGCGACCGCGATCCGCGCGGCGGACCGGTAGATCCGGGTCATCGCGCTGCCCATCCGCGCCACCCAGCGCGCCTCGCCCGCCTCGTCGACGCCGTCGCGGCTCCAGACGTCCTGGACGTGCAGCACCGTGGGCACCTGCCCGAGCAGCCGGAGCACCCCCGCGGCGGCGAACGTCGTGGCCGGGAGTTGGAAGACGTACAGCGCGTCCACGTCCCTGAGGTAGCGGCGCGCGGCAAGCGTCGCGCTGCCGGCGAAGGAGAGGTAGCTGGCCATCCGGGCGCCGGTGGACGTGGCGCCTCCCGGATAGCGGGGCACCCTCCGTACGGTCAGCCGCTCGCTGTGCGTCTCGTGGTGCCAACGCTGTCGCCAGCCGGGATAGACGTGTCCGCCGGGGTAGTCCGGAAACCCGGTGAGCACCCGGACCTCGTGCCCCCGCGCGGCCAACTCCTCGGCGAGGCTGCCGGGGATGAACGCGGGCTCGGGCGGGAAGTGGTAGGACAGGATGCCGATCTTCACTGCTGCGCCCCCATCCACTGCGAATCGGCGACGGCCGGCGCGGCACCTCGGCCGCCGGGTGGACGGCCCGCGTACGATGCCGACAACCCCTCCCTGCGCGGCCGCCGGCACTGACACACCGTCCTCGCGGTGTGGCCGCTCGCGTCCGCACCGACGAGAGGGGCACCGATGACTGATCGCGTGTTGTTCGTCTGCCACGCCAACCTGTGCCGATCACCGATGGCCGAGCATCTGGCCCGCCGCCTGCTGGCCGAGCGGCCGGTCACCGTGGCCAGCGCCGGCACCGACGCGGTCGACGGGCTGTCCATGCATCCGTACGCCCTGGAGGTCGCGACGGAGAGCGGCGCGGACGCCGCGGCGTTCCGGACCCGAGGCCTGCGGCCCGAATACCTGGTGGACGCGACGCTGGTGCTGACCGCCACCCGGCGCCAGCGCTCGATCTGCACCGCGCTGGCGCCGAGCGCCCTGCACCGGACGTTCACCCTGCGCCAGTTCGGCCGGCTGGCGGCGGCGGCCGAGGCGCCCGCCGAGCCGGCCGGCGACCCGTTGCGGGCGGCGATCGCCGCCGTCGCCCAGGCCCGGGGACGGCTGCAACCCGCCGCCCCGGACGCGGACGACCTTCGGGACCCGATCGGCGGCACCTCCGCCGACTTCCGACGCTGCGCCGAGGAGATCGAACGGTCGCTGCGACCCCTCGCCGCGCTCATCGGGGCAGCCGGGTGAGCTCCTGGGTGTGGTCGGCGACGCCGTTGACCCCGGTGGTGGCCTCGCTGTGCCGGCCGGACATCACCCGGTCTGCCGGCACCGACGCCGGCAGGGTCGAGGCGACCACGCGGTAGGCCTCGTACTGGTACGCCTCGGCCTTGGCCACCTTGGCCATGTTCAGCACGCAGCCGAGCAGGCGGACCGAGACCGAGTGCAGCGCGCGGGCCGCCGCGGCCACCTGGGTCCGCGAGGTACGGCCCTGCTGGCTCACCAGCAGCGCACCGTCGGCCTGCACGGCCACGACCACGCCGTCGGTCACCGCGAGCAGCGGAGCGGTGTCGATGATCACGATGTCCGCCGACTCCCGCAGTGACAGCAGCAGATCCGACATCGCCTTGGACCCGAGCAGCTCGCTCGGGTTCGGCGGGGCGGAACCGCTGGGTAGCACCAGCATCGACTTGTCGCCCCAGCGCTGCACGACGTCGCCGACCTTCACGTCGCCGACGAGCACGTCGGTGAGGCCGACCCCGGCGTCCAGGCCCAGGTACTCGTCGACCTTCGGGCGGCGCAGGTCGGCGTCGACGAGCAGCACCCGCCAACCCGCCTCGGCCAGCGCGATGGCCAGGTTGCAGGAGAGCGTGGTCTTGCCCTCGCCCTGCAACGCGCTGGTCACGGCGATGACCCGGGCCGGCTCGTGGACGTCCACGAAACGCAGGTTCGTACGCAGCTTGCGCACCGCCTCGGCTCGGGCCGAGGTCGCCGCGTCGCCGATGATGAGCGGCTCGGAGCGGGCGCTGCTCTCGTAGGGGATCTCGCCGAGCAGCGGACTGCCGGTGGCGCGTTGCAGGCCGGCGGAGTCCCGCAGCCGGACGTCGGCGACGCCGCGCAGGATCGCCAGGCCGACGCCGAGCATCAGGCCGATCAGCCCGCCGAGGGTGAGGTTGCGGGTCGGCTGCGGCGAGACCGGACTGGCGCTGACCCGTGGGCCGCTGACCACCTCGATCTTGATCGGCGCCTTGCCCTCGGACGTCGTCTCGACCTTCTGCACCAGGTCGACGAACTTCGCGGCGAGCGACTCGGTCACCCGCAACGCCCGGGTCTGGTCGGTGTCGTTGACCGAGGCGCGCAGCAGCACGGTACCGGTCTCGGTGGAGGTGGTCACCCGGCTACGCACCTCGTCCGCGGTGAGGCCCACCGGGGTGTCGGCCACCACGCTCTGCGCCAGCCGGTCGCTGGTGAGCAGATCGGCGTACGACTTGACGCGCTGTTGGAGGAAGAGCCCACCCTGGTAGGCGTCGCTGACGCCGGAGTTGGGGGTGGTGACGAAGAAGGTCACCGAGGCGACGTACCGGGGTTGTGCCCGTACGGTCAGGAACGCCGAGGCGCCCAGGGCCACCATGACCGTGACCAGCACGACCCACCAGTGCCGACGCACGTGGCGCAATTGGCGGAGCAGGTCCATCAGGAGCGCCTCCGCGTCGGTCCGGTTACGCCAAAAAACTTCACGAAAACCCCCAAGGTCGTCTTAAACTCGTGAAACCATTAAAGCGGCTCATACGGCTTATGTCCGGAGTTAGGTGGTTCTGACTCTGACTCATGCGCCCGCATAACCAACCGGACAAAGGTGCATTCGGCTGCGGCGCGACCCGGGGAAAAAGTCGGCGACCGACCGAACGGCCCCCGGTGGTCGCCACCGCACACGAGCCCGGATAAGGTCGACAGCGGTGTGCCGGGAAGTCTGGTCGGCGAGTGGATCCCCGCCGTCCTGATGTCCCGAGGTGACCCCGCAGATGACCGCCCCCTCCCCGCCACCGTCCGAGCAGCGGCGCACGGCCCGACTGTTCGCCCGATCGTCCTGGCCCGAGGCCCGGCGCCTGGCCGACGTGCTGCGCACCGAGACGGTCGGTGGCGCGCTGCTGCTGCTCGGTGCCGTGACAGCGCTGGTCTGGGCCAACTCGCCCTGGGCCGACTCGTACACCCGGGTCGGCGACTGGGTGCCCTGGCCCGGCGGCGCGCCCTGGCACCTCGACCTGGACGTGGCCACCTGGGCGGCGGACGGCCTGCTGGCCGTCTTCTTCTTCGTGGTGGGCCTGGAGCTCAAGCGGGAGTTCGTCGCCGGTGACCTGCGCGACCCGCGCCGGGCGGCGCTGCCCGTGGTGGCCGCGCTCGGCGGGATGCTGCTGCCGGCGCTGATCTACGTGGCGGTCGTCGTGGCCGCGGACGGGCCGGGGCTGCGCGGCTGGGCCATTCCGACCGCCACCGACATCGCCTTCGCGCTCGCCGTGCTCGCGCTGGTCAGCTCGCACCTACCCCAGGGGCTACGGGCCTTCCTGCTCACCCTCGCCGTGGTCGACGACCTGTTCGCCATCACCATCATCGCGGTCTTCTACACCGCCGACTTCCACCCCGTGCCGCTGCTCGCGGCGCTGGCGCCGATCGGGCTCTTCGCGGTGCTGGTACAACGCGGCCGTACCTGGTGGTGGGCGCTGATCCCGCTCGCGACAGCGGCCTGGGCCCTCGTGCACGCCTCCGGTGTGCACGCCACGGTGGCCGGCGTCCTGCTCGGCTTCACGGTGCCGGTGCTCGCCCGCCACCGGGCGGCCGGCGGCCGGCGGGGCAGCACCGGTGCGGGGACGGACGAGGACGGGCTCGCCGCGCGCCTGGAGCACCGCTGGCGACCGGTGTCGGCCGGCATCGCGGTGCCGATCTTCGCCCTGTTCGCGGCCGGCGTCACCCTGCGCGGCACCGACCTGGGCGACCTGCTGACCGACCCGATCGTCATCGCCGTCGTCGCCGGACTCGTGCTCGGCAAGGGCATCGGCGTCTTCGGCTCGACCTACCTGCTGGCCCGGTTCACCCGGGCCGAACTGGACGAGGACATCACCTGGTCGGACCTGCTCGGGATCGCCCTGCTGGCCGGCGTCGGATTCACCGTGTCGCTGCTCATCGGCGACCTGGCCTTCGGCGCCGGCAGCCCGGCCGACGACCGGGTCAAGGTGGCCGTGCTGCTCGGGTCGGTGCTCTCCGCGGGGCTGGCCGCCATGGTGCTCCTGCGCCGCAACGCCACGTACCGCCGGGTGGCGCAGCGGGAACAGCTCGACGCCGACGGCGACGGGGTGCCCGACGTCTACCAGCGGCCCGCCGACCGTTGAGCGGTGGCCGGGCGGGCGGTGGCCGGGCGTCAGCGGCGACGCTCGGCTGGCGGCGGCTCCTCGGTCTCCTCGACCAACGCCTCCGCCGCCGGTGCGGTGAGGTCGTCGCCCGGCACCGCCACCTCCTCGGCACGGTCCTGCTCGTCCGGCTTGCCCCCGGACGGCGGCTCGGGAGCGGTGCCGCTGCCGGCGAAGCCGTACTCGTTCGGTTCGTCGTGCCGGCTCATGTGGTCATCCTCCCGCTGTCCCCGGTTTCGCCTCTCACCGCCAACCGTAGGTGCTGATCGTCGCCCGCGCAGCGCGCCGGGGATTGTCGCCCGGACCACGGCGGTGAGCTGCTCAGCGCCTTCCCGAGCAGCTGACGCAGGGCAATGATCGCCACCGCGCCGGCCAAACCGTTCCACCCCGGCTCCCCGACGAGCCGGAGCAGGCCGGCCGCGGTCAGCAGGTCCAGTAACACCCGTACGGCGGTCCGCAGCGCCCCGGTGCTCAGCGCGGTGACCACCCCGACGACGAGCGCCAGCGCGGTGACCACCATGATCAGGACGCCGGTCACGGCCGACGCTCCCCCTCGGTCACCTGCCGCTGCTCCTGACGGATCTCCCGACCCAGGAAGTAGTTCAGCGCCGTCCGGATCGTCGCGATCGCCGCCAACTGGCCGATCTGGTCGAACGACGGGGACACCGCCGTGCGCAGCACGTCGGCGGCCAACTGGAATTCGAGGCCGAGAGTCAGGAACCGGCCCAGCGAGAGCCGGATCGGCGTGAAGACGGCGGCGGTGCGGTGCCGCAGCCCTTCGACCACGAACCGCACCGCCGCCCAGACCGCCCCCACGAAGATGACGAGCGCGCCGGCCACCTCCACCACGGCGACCAGCACCTGGTCGCCCTGGCGCAACAGCTCGGCCGGTTCCACCGGAGGCCGTTACCCGAACACGGGCCGGCTAGTCGGCACTCAGGTCAGCTCGTTGACCGCCTCCAGGATCAGCCAGAGGCCGGAGATGGCGAACAGGATCGCGGCGCCGTACTTGATGGCCTTCTCCGGCAGCCGGCGACCGAGCATCCGCCCGACCAGGATGGCCAACGCGTCCGCGGCCACCATGCCGATGGTGGAGCCGAGCCAGGTGCCGAACCAGCCGTACTTGGTGGCCAACGTGATCGTGGCGAGCATGGTCTTGTCGCCCAGTTCCGCCAGGAAGAACGCCACCGACACCGCCACGATCGCGGTCTTGCTGGTCTTCTCCGCCTTGCGCCGCTCTTCCTCGGTGAGCTTGTCACCGCGCAGCGTCCACGCACCGAAGCCGAGGAACGCCACGCCGGCCACCAGGGAGATCCAGTCGGTCGGCAACACCGCCCCGAGACCCACGCCGATGGCCACCGACGCCAGGTGCACCACCGCCGTGGCGACCGTGATGCCGATCAGCACCGGGATCGGTTTGAACCGCGTGGCGAAGGTCAGCGCCATCAACTGGGACTTGTCCCCCAGCTCGGCGACGAAGATGACGCCGAAGCTGATGACCAGCGCGGCGAAAAATCCCTCCATGACATCCTTCCCGTTCACGCCGGGAAGAGGTGACAGGGGCGCCCTCGACCCGGCTGCAACAGCCTGAGTCGAAGGTCTCGCCCGCCCCGGGAGAACCGGGGCCGCGTGGCCGGGTGCGGAACGCACCAGTATGTCGACCACGACATTGGGGGCTACTCCCCTTCGCGGACCCAGCCTATCGGATCACCGCGGGGCCGCGCCGGGATGGGTGCACCGTTCACCGCGCCCGCGCCAGCGTGACCCCGAAGAGCCCGTCCGGGTCGGTCCAGAACTCCGTCGCGGCGAAGCCGGCCGAGGCCAACTCACCGGCGATCCCCTCCGGGCGGAACTTCGCCGAGACCTCGGTACGCAGCTCCTCCCCCGCGGCGAAGTCCACGGTCAGGTCCAACACCCGCACCCGCATCGGCCGGGTCGCCCGCAACCGCATCTCGATCCACTCGTGGGTCGGGTCCCAGAGGGCCACGTGCGCGAACGCCCCCGGGTCGAAGTCCGCGCCCAACTCCCGATTGATCACCTGCAACACGTTGCGGTTGAACTCGGCGGTGACCCCGGCGGCGTCGTCGTACGCCGGCACGATCACCGACGGGTCCTTCACCAGGTCGGTGCCGAGCAGCAGCCAGTCGCCGACCTCCAGCGCGCCGCGCATCGCCGTCAGGAACTCGGCCCGCTCGGCGGGCGGCAGGTTGCCGATGGTGCCGCCGAGGAACACCACCAGCCGACGGCCGCCGGTGGGCAGCCGGTCCAGTTGCCGGGTGAAATCACCGACGATGCCCCGGACCCGCAGGCCCGGATAGTCGGCGGCGATCTGGGCGGTGGACCCGCGCAGCGCGCTGACCGACACGTCGAGCGGGACGAACGTGCCCAGGCCGCCCTGCCGGGTGAAGGCGTCCAGCAGCAGCCGGGTCTTCTCCGACGAGCCGGAACCCAACTCGATGAGGGTCTTGGCCCCGGTCAGCGCCGCGATGGCGGGAGCGCGCTCGGCCAGCACGGCCCGCTCGGCCCGGGTCGGGTAGTACTCGGGTAACCGGGTGATCTCCTCGAACAACTCGCTGCCCCGAGCGTCGTAGAACCACTTCGGTGGCAGCCACTTCGGCTCGGCGCTCAGCCCGGCGCGAACGTCGTCGCGCAGGCCGCGCTCCAGGTCGTGCTCCTCGAGGTAGATCTCCAACGGTTCCGCGGTCATGATTCGCCTCTCTGTTCGAACAAATCAGGTGGTGCCCCGACCGGTGTCGCTCACCGGACCGGCAGCGGACGTACCCGCACCTCGCCCGGGGTGGCCACGACCAGGTGCCCCTCCGGCACCGCCCGCCATCCCGGATCGTCGTCGTGCGGCTCGGAGGCCAGCAGCACCGCACCCGGCGACTCGCGGACCGACAACGCGTGCCCGGCCACGCTGGCGACCGCCCGTCGTCCGTCGGTGAGCAGCAGGTTGAGCCGCGACCCCGGGGCCGCCGCGGCCACGTCGGCCACCGTCCGCCCGACCGCCGTCTCCGCGTCCTCGCCGGCGCGCAGCCGATGCCGCACCAGCGCCCAGAGCAACGCCGAGTCGGTGGCGGCGTCCAGGGTGAGCAGGTCACGCACCGGCAGCCCGGCGGCGAGCGGCACCACCGCGTCCGGCCAGCCGCGGACCACACCGTTGTGGCTGAACAGCCACCGCCCCTCGGCGAACGGCGCGGCGGCGTTGTCGAGCACCGCCATCCCGACGGTGGCCGAACGCACGGCCGCGAGCAACGCGCCGGTGCGGGTCACCGCCGCGAGCTGCGCGATGGTCGGGTCGCTCCAGATCGGCTGCGCCCGGCGGTACCGCACCGGCTCACCGTCGCCCGGATACCAGCCGACCCCGAACCCGTCGGCGTTGATGGTGCCGCCGCCACGCATGTCGCGCGGCGCCCAGGACTGCCGCACCAGCGAGTGCGCGGGGTCGAACAGCACCTCGGCCAGGGTGACCGGCGGCCCCAGGTAGGCCAGGTGACGACACATCAGCGGACCGCCCCCGCCGGGCCGCCGATCGGGCGGTGGATCACCGGGACGACTCGTCCGGCCGGACGTCGCGGGCGCAGCGGAAACCGCTGAAGATCTGCCGCCGGATCGGGTAGTCCCAGTTGCGGAAGGTGCCCCGACAGGCCGAACGGTCGGTGCCGAACGAACCACCACGCAACACCCGGTAGTCGTCGCCGAAGAACACCTCCGAGTATTCGCGGTAGGGGAACGCCGTGAAGCCGGGATGCCCGTTGAACGTGGTCGAGGTCCACTCCCAGACGTCACCGATGAGCTGGTGCACACCCAACGGCGAGGCGCCGGCCGGGTACGCGCCCACCGCCGCCGGCCGCAGATGACGTTGGCCGAGGTTGGCGTGCGCCTCGGTCGGGTCGTCATCGCCCCAGGGATAGCGGCGGGACCGCCCACTCGCCGGGTCCCACCGGGCCGCCTTCTCCCACTCCGCCTCGGTCGGCAGCCGCTTGCCGGCCCACGCCGCGTACGCCTGCGCCTCGTAGAAGCACACGTGCACCACCGGCTCGTCGGCGCGGACCCGGCTCCACCGGCCAAAGCGCTGGTACGACCAGTCGTCGCCGTCCCGACGCCAGTGCATCGGCGCACTGAGCCGCTCCCGCACCCGGTGGGCCCAGCCGGCCGCGCTCCACCAGCGCTGATCGGTGTAGCCACCGTCGGCGATGAAGGCCGCGTACTGGCCGTTGGTGACCGGAGCCGCGTCGATGACGTACGCCGGCAGGTCGACGCGGTGCGCCGGGCGCTCGTTGTCCAGCGCCCACGGGTCGGTGTCGGTGCCCATGGTGAACTCGCCGGCCGGCACCAGCACCTCCCCACCGACCCGGGCGGACGGCTCGGGCGGCGGCGGGGCGTGCAGCACCGCCGGCCCCGACCGCAACTGGTGGGTGGCGAGCATGGTTTCGTCGTGCTGCTGCTCGTGCTGCACCAGCATGCCGAAGGCGAACCCGTCGGCGACCAACGGCCGCTCCGTGAACACCACCGAGTCGAGCAGGTCGTACACCTTGTCCCGGACGGTGGCCAGGTAGGCGCGGGCCTCGGCGGGCGGCAGCAGCGGCAGCGCCGGGCGGTCCCGGCGCGGCTGCTTGAACGCGTCGTACAGCTCGTCGATGTCGCACCGGACCGGCTCGCGGCCCCCGACATCGCGGACCAGCCAGAGCTCCTCCTGGTTGCCCACGTGGGCGAGGTCCCAGACCAGTGGCGACATCAGCGGCGAGTGTTGGCGCAGCAGATCTCCCTCGTCGACCGCCTCGGTCAGCAGTGTGGTGCGGGCGCGGGCGCGGGCCAGCTCCCCCGCGATCCGGTCGCGCAACCGCTCACCGTCGGTGTGCCCCGTCGTGCGCACGCTCATCTGTCTCGTCCTTCCGTCGCGGCGGCGAGCCGCCGTCGTACTCCGCGCTCGATCTCGTCGTGGACACCCGTCGGCAGGTCCAGCCGGGGCAGCGTGCGCAGCGCCAGGTCGAGCAGCGCCGCCGCGGCGGCGGCCAGCGCCGGATCGGCCAGGCCCTGCCGGGCGGCGGCCGACCAGCGGTCCGCCACCGGCGCGGCGATCGCGTGCGCCACGCGCACCGTGCCCGGATCGGTGAAGAGGGCACTCAGCACCGCCAGCGGGAGCCGCCAGTCCCGGCCGGGCTGGGTGTCCAGGTAGCGCAGCTCCAGGTAGCCGCGTGGCCGCACCGGCGGGAAGAGGGTGCTGACGTGGTAGTCGAGGTCGTCGGTGGTGGGTGGGCGGGGCAACGCGCCGTCGAGCCAGTCGGCGAAGGTCACGCCCGGTGGCGCGGCCCAGTCCGTGCCGTCCCGACGCAGGCAGAGCAGGGGCGCGGCCAGCACGTACCGGATCCAGGTGGCGGTCGGGTCCTCGTCGACGCGGCCGGGCGTCCAGGCCGGGCGGGTGCGGGCCGGGTCGATGGCCAGCCAGGCGGCCATCCGCGCGGAGGCCCATCCGGTGCGCCGCCCGGCGTGCCGGTTGGCCGACGCGAACACCGCGAGCAGCGGCGGCCCGACGGCGTGTGCGGCGGCCCAGCGTGCCGCGACCTGGTCCGGCTCACCGGCGTCGAGGCAGACCTGCAGGCCGGCGGTGCTGTACATCATCGTGCGGCCGGCCGGACCATGCCTGTCGAAGGCGCCGCGCATCGCGCGGTAGCGGGGAGTTTCCAGCACCGGGCGGGGCCGTCGGTGTGGGTCGATGCCGCTGCGGCCGAGGATCAACCCGGCGGCGGCCAGCAGGTCGGTGACCTGGGCGATGTCGGCCTCGGTGGCCTGGATCAACGCGGTGACCGAGGGGCGGGGCGGGGTGGAGATCTCCACCTGGCCACCCGGCTCGAGGGTCACCATGCCGCCGTGTCGCAGCGGCTCGGCCGGGCTGGTGGCATCCAGCGTGGTGGGGCTGTGCCGCCCCAGCGCCGCCCGGAGCCGCGCCAGGTCGACGGGTCGGGCGGGATCGGCGGCGTCGTGCACGGTCCATTCCAGTTCGACGCCGGTGAGTGTGGGTGGGCCGGTCTTGAAGCAGATCCGGGCGAGGTGCCGGACTGCGGCTGCGGACTCGCGCAGGATGGCTCCGCGGTCCAACTCGGGTGACGTCACCAACGGTCGGGATCCCCTCTCCGTGTGCCGACTCCGGGACACGATGCCACCGTAACCCCACCCACCGACACCCGCCGGGGGCGTGCACGGCACCACCAACCTCTGTCTAACAGACGAATTTCCCGTGCAGGGCGGAACGGAAACGCGTCAGCAGGGGCTGGTTACCGGGGGGTGAGGCGGCCCGTCGGCGGCGACGGTGGCTGGGGCTTCGTCGGCTCGGACGGCTTGCGCTCGGGCGTCAACCGCTGGCAGTACGCCTCGACCTCGGCGGGGCCGCCGGCGGCGGCGACCAGCCTCTCGAAGGCCGGCGTCCGCAACGCCTTCTCCCGCTCCTCGGGCTTCTTGGCCTGCCAGGCGCGGCACAGGCCGTGCAGGTTCCCGACGGGAGTGCTCGGGGCCGACGGTGTGCCCGGAGACGGTGGGCCTGGAGACGGTGCGCCGGGGGACGGGTGGCTCGGCGACGGTGGGCCGTGCGGCGCCGAGCGACTCGGATCGCCGGACGTGGACGCGCTCCGGTCGGGGCTCGGCGACGTCCGGGACGGCTCCGGTGCGACCGGGTCCGGTGCCCGGTCCCGGGTGACCGCGGCGAAGGCGGCCCCGGCCGTGGCGGTGGCCGCCACCGCGCCGATCCAGGCCACCGCGCCGGTGGTGAGGCGGCGGCGGCGCGGCCGGTGGGGCACGGATGGCGCCGGGTCGGCCCGCGCGGCCCGGAAGGCGGTAAGCGCGGCCTCCTCGCCGGCCAGCTCACCGGGCCGGGCCGGGCCGGCGGCCGCGGCGAGCAACCCCGCCACCGGGTCCGCCGAGGGGGTGGGCGACACGGGTACGCGGGCCTGCGGCGACGCCGCGTCCCCTCCCCGACCGGCCTGGTCCGACCGGGCGTGCAGGTCGGCGCGGGCCGCGTCGAGCAGCCGTTCGGTCTCGGCGTGGTCGACCCGCCGGAACGGGTTCATCCAGAATCCCCTCACGTCAGCCGTCCGCCGGCTCGGCGTGCGGTGCCCGCAGGGATGGGCCGCTGCCCGCCCGGGGCGGCGACCCACCGTCGACCTGGACGGACGACTCGACGGCGTTCTGCCGCTCCAGCAGGGCTGCGAGCCGGCGCAGACCGCGGTGCGCGGCGGTCCGGACGGCACCGGCCCGGCGGCCCAGCACCCGGCCCGCGGACCCCGCGTCCAGCCCGATCACGGCCCTCAGCAGGACCGCTTCGGCCTCGCGGGGCGGCAGGGTGGCGATCAGCGCCAGGGCGGTCTCGGTGCCGATCGTCTCGCTGGCGCCCTCGGCGGTGTCCGCCTCGCTGGCCAGGTCGACGAGCGCGTGCACCGGCACCGGCAGCGACGGCCGGCGGCGCAGCCTGCGCAGGTGGTCCATCGCCCGGTTGCGGGCGATCGT
Source organism: Micromonospora sp. NPDC049171 (assembly GCF_040648275.1). NCBI lineage: Bacteria > Bacillati > Actinomycetota > Actinomycetes > Micromonosporales > Micromonosporaceae > Micromonospora > Micromonospora sp. NPDC049171. The sequence goes on along the minus strand of NZ_JBEZDJ010000008.1, from coordinate 270,530 downwards.
GACGGTCCAGGCGCGGAACTCGCCGCCGGTGAAGCTGGGCAGGTCGCGGGAGATCTGGAGCCAGGTCTCCGATGCGACGTCCTCCGCGTCCGCGCCGACCAGGGCGGTCAGATAGCGCAGCAGGCTCGGCTGGAGGCTGCGGTAGAGCAGGCGGAACGCGTCCTCGTCCCCGGCCTGCGCCGCGCTGACCGCCTCCGCCAACTCGCCGGTCATCCGCGGCCCATGGATCGTGCCGGCGTGGTCCGCCGTGGCACGGCAGAGCACGCGGTACGAATCGTCCGCCCGACAAGCACCCGCCCCGCCCTCCGCCAATCCGGACCCACCCGTGACCGAGGTCGTCGGGCCGGGGTGTCTGGTGGGCCAACGCCTGGGTCGTCCGCTCGGTGCGCCGACCGTCGAGATCGCCGGGGCGGCCCGAGCCGGGCTAACGCTAGGACGGGGCCAGCGGCGCGACAAGTTGGCACCTTGTCACGGAAGAGTGACAATTATCAACCCACGGCTCGGGCGTGTCGCCGTCACTGCCCGTGACCAGAGGGTGCAAACCAGGCCTCGACTCGCCTTTCGGCCACCGTCGCGCGCCCGCTCATCGAAATATGTCGGCTTTCGTCACGGCACGTCGTCGTGCCGTCACAGAGACGCAGCGTCCACACAGGTCAGCCAGGTATACCGGCTCCGGGCACCCGTTCGGCCGACAGCCCGTGTCACGCCTGGGCGCGCGACTCTGGGTACGGTATTGCGGTGTTGTCATCGGAGGTCGTGCTCAGCGGTCGGTACCGCCTGGACGAACGTGTCGCTACCGGCGGTATGGGCGACGTCTGGCGTGGCGTGGACCTGATCCTCGGCCGGCAGGTCGCGGTCAAGGTGCTGCTGCCGACACTGGTCTCCGACCCCGACTTCATCGCCCGGTTCCGGGCCGAGGCCCGGATCATGGCGGCGCTGCGGCACCCCGGCATCGTGCAGGTCTTCGACTGCGGTGCGGAGGACCTGCCCGACGGCGCAGGTCGGGCGGACTACCTGGTCATGGAGTTCGTCGCCGGCGAGCCGTTGTCCAAGCGGATCGAGACGGCCGGCCGCCTCGACGTGGCCGAGACGATGTCGATCGTGGCCCAGGCCGCCTCCGCGCTGAACGCGGCGCACCGCGGCGGCATCGTGCACCGCGACGTCAAGCCCAGCAACCTGCTCGTGCTCGAGGACGGCTCGGTCGTCCTGGTGGACTTCGGCGTGGCGCGTTCGCTCGACATCACCAGCATCACCAGCACCAACGCGGTGCCCGGCACCGCCCTCTACATGGCCCCCGAGCAGGCCGCCGGGCGACCGGTCAGCGGTGCGACGGACATCTACGCGTTGGGCGCGGTCACCTACTGCTGCCTCACCGGCAATCCGCCGTTCACCGGCGACAACCCGCTCCAGGTCGCCGTCCGACACCTCGACGACGAGCCGCCGGAGCTGCCGCACGAGATTCCCGAGGCGGTTCGCGCCCTGGTGTCCCGGGCCCTGGCCAAGGACCCGCAGGATCGGTTCAGCAGTGGCGCCGCCATGGCCGAGGCCGCCCGGACCGCGGTCACCGGCGGCGAGCCGCCCACCGCGCTGGCGGCAGCCGTTCCGTTGCGCGACGCCGGGCCGGGCGGCCGTACCGAGGCGGCGGCCGGTGCGGCGGTGGCGGGTGGGGCCCAGGCCGGGCGGGACCGACGGCGGGGCCCGCTGGTCGGCGCGGCGGTGGCCGTGCTCGTCGCGCTGATCGGGCTCGGGGTGGCCCTGGCCACGACGCACAAGACCAGCGAGAACCCGGCGGTGAAGCTGCCGAGCACCTCGCCGACGGTGGGGCCGAGCGGCCCGTTGGACCTGCCGGCGGGCAACGAGCAGGTCGCCACCGGTGGCCCGACCCGGCCCGACCGGTCGGCGTCGCCCGGCGTCTCCCCGTCGGCGTCGGTCTCCGCCACGCCGAGCACGCGACCCAGCCAGACGACGAGCCCGACAGCGCCGGTGGTGACGCCGACGGCGACGACGGGGCCGACCACCGGCCCGACGGGTCCCGCGACGACCCCGCCGCCGGCGCCCACGCCGAGCGCGACGGAGAGCACGCCGACCGAGCCGGAGGGAGCGCCGGGCAACTGAGCGTCGGTTTCGCCCAGCGCCGATAGTCCCACCAGCACCGATATCCCCAAAACGGACGTGCGTCGACGAACACCCCTCTAGGCTCTCCGCAGGCCATATCCACCATCTGCCGCGGGAGCCTGGGTGAGAGCTGAAAAGCTGGTCGTGATCGGTCAGGGATACGTCGGGCTGCCGCTGGCCATGCGCGCCGTCGAGGCCGGGCTGGACGTGGTCGGCCTGGACGTCGACGCCGACCGCGTGAAGCGTCTCGCCTCCGGGGAGTCGTTCGTCGAGGACATCCCGACCGACCGGCTGGGCCGGGCGTTGGGCAGCGGCCGGTACAACCCCAGCACCGAATACACCGACGCCGAGGGCTTCGACATCTGCGTCATCACCGTGCCGACCCCGCTGCGCGACGGCACCCCCGACCTCAGCTTCGTCGAACAGGCAGGTGTCAGCCTCGGCCCGTACGTGCGCCCGGGGTGCACGGTGATCCTGGAGTCGACGACATACCCGGGCACCACCGAGGAGTTGCTGCGCCCGCTGTTGGAGTCGGCCAGCGGGCTGCGCAGCCCCGGCGACTTCCACCTCGGCTACAGCCCGGAGCGCATCGACCCGGGCAACCCGACGTGGCGGTTGGAGAACACGCCGAAGGTGGTCTCCGGCGTGGACGCGGCGTCGCTGGCCCGGGTGGACGAGTTCTACAGGCGCCTGGTGGAACGCACCGTGCCGGTGGACTCGACCCGGGTGGCCGAGCTGACCAAGCTGATCGAGAACACGTTCCGACAGGTCAACATCGCGCTGATCAACGAGCTGACCATGCTCTCGCACCACCTCGACATCGACGTCTGGCAGGCGATCGACGCCGCCGAGACCAAGCCGTTCGGCTTCCTGCCGTTCCGGCCCGGGCCCGGCGTCGGCGGGCACTGCCTGCCGATTGACCCGTGTTACCTGTCCTGGCAGGTCAAGCGCCGCCTCGGCCGGCAGTTCCGGTTCATCGAGTTGGCCAACGACATCAACCACGAGATGCCCGAACACGTCGCGCAGCGGATCATGGCGGGCCTGAACCGGGACGGCCGGGCCGTCAGCGGTGCCCGCCTGCTGCTGCTCGGCCTGGCGTACAAGAAGAACACCGGCGACATGCGGGACTCCCCCGCGGTCGACGTGGCCCGCCGGCTGCGGGCCATGGGCGCCGAGGTGCACGCGGTCGAGCCGTACGCCGAGGCGCACCACATCCCGGATGGCGTCACCGTGGTCGAGCTCACCGCGCAGGAGGTCCGCGCCGCCGACGCGGTGGTGGTGGTCACCGACCACGACAGCTTCGACTACGACCTGGTAGTTCGGCACGCCCGCTACGTCTTCGACACCCGCAACCGGTGCGTCGGCCCGATGGTCGAGCGCCTGTAGACCCGGCACCGCTGGCCGGTCCCGCCGCCGGGAAAGACGGCGGGACCGGCCGGCGGATGTCCGTCCGCACTCCCTGCCGGCCGCACCCACCGGCGGCAGGGCCGCGCCCGCCGGCAGCGGGACCGGTCACTGGTCGGCGAGCGCCTCGACGACCGGGCGGGACAGCGCCCGGCGCGCCGGCAGGACCGAGGCCAGCAGGGCGGCCACCACCGCGACGCCGAGGATCAGCGCGAGCTGGCCGAGCGGCAGCACCAGGTGGAAGTCACCGCCGAGGCGGGTCAGCAGCGCCATCGCGGAGGCGCTGACGCCGGTGCCCAGCCCGACGCCGAGCACCGCGCCGACCAACGCCATCAGCACCGCCTCGACGGCGAGCACCGCCCGCATCCGTCCCCGGGTGAGCCCGACCGCCCGCAGCACGGCGTTCTCCCTGGTCCGCTCGACCACCGACAGGCTCAGCGTGTTCGCCACGCCGACCAGGGCGATCACCACGGCCAGGCCGAGCAGCGCGGTGACGAAGGCGAGCAGCATGTCCACCGTGCCGGTGAGCATCTTCTTGTACGCGCCCTGATCCATCAGGTTGACCGTCGGGTAGCTGCCCAGCACCGTCTCGATCGCGTCCCGGGCCCGCTCGACGCTCACTCCGGCGGCGGGGTCGATCTCGGCCAGGAAGCCCCGCTGACCTCCGAAGAGCGCGGCGAAGTCCGCGTCGGACATGTCGATGACGTGGCCCGCGGGCGCGTCGGCGGACGTGTCGTCGGTGACCACGGCCGCCACCTGGAACGACCGGTCCGCGACGGTCACCGGGGAGCCGACCCGCAGGCCGCGTGCCTGCGCCAACTCCCGGTGCACCAGCACCTGCCCGGGCCCGACCCGGGTGGCGTCGCCGGCCACCACCTCGCTCAGGGTCCGGCTCACCAGCGCCGGGTGGGCCGCCCGGATCTCCACACCGGCGACGACCGTGTGGCGCTGCTCGTGCACCACACCCAGCTCGGGGCGGGCGGCCAGCTCACCGGTGAGGGCGGCGGGAAGGTTCTGGCCGATTCCGCTGACCACGAAGTCCGTCCCGATCTGGGCGTCCACGCTGCGTTCGATGCCGTCCTTGGTGCTGCGCGCGCCGACCATGAAGGCCGACACCAGTCCGATCCCGATCACCAGGGCGGTGGCGGTCGCGGCGACCCGCCGTGGGTTGCGGACCGTGTTGGCCACCGCCAGCGCGCCGGTCGCCCCGAGGACGCGGCGGGCCGGCCAGCCGAACACCCGGGCCAGCGCCGGGACGAGCACCGGCCCGAACAGCACGATCCCGAAGAAGGTCAGCACCCCGCCGGCCGCCACCAGCACCAACTGGCCGGCGCTGGCGGCACCGGCCAGCGCGGCGACACCAACGGCCAGCAGCACCGCGCCGAAGGCCAACCGAACCCGACCGGCGCTCCGGCTCGGCTGCACGGCGGCGTCGGTAAGCGCGGCCACCGGTGCGATCCGGGTGCCCCGCCAGGCCGGGAGCAGGGCGGCGCACACGGTGAGCGCGGTGCCCAGCAGCAGACCGGTCAGCACCGTCGAACCGGTCACGCTCAGGCCACTGGTGCCCGGCACGTCCAGGTGCGACATCAGCAGCCGCATCCCACCGGCGAGGCCCACCCCGAGCAGCACCCCGAGCGCGGAGGCGACCAGCCCGAGCACCGCCGACTCCAGCAGGGCGGCCCGGAAGACCTGCCCCCGGGTGGCACCGATCAGGCGCAGCAGCGCGGTGCGCCGGGTGCGCTGGGCCAGCACGATCGCGAAGGTGTTGGCGATCACGAAGCCGGCCACCACCACGGCGACCCCCACGAAGATCAGCAGCAGCATCCGGAACTGGTCCGCGTTGCGGACCGCCTCCTCGACGGCCTCGTCGAGGATCCGCTGGCGACTCTTCACGGTGGCGTCGCCGCCGGCCACGGCACGCACCCGCTCGGTCACCGCCGCGACGGAGACACCCGGGCGGGCCGCCACCATGATGCGGCCGTAGCCTCGCTGGCCGGTGAGGGCCAACGCGTCCGGCCCGACCAGGCCGACGAACGGGCCGCCGACGTCGCGGACGGTGCCCGCCACGTCGACGGTCCCCACCAGGGTGTACGCGCGGGCCGCACCGCCGCTGCCGCCGACGCGGACCTCGGAGCCGAGCGGAAAGCCCTCCTCGGCGACCGTCGGCGCGTCCAGCACCACCTCTCCGGCCCGGTCGGGCAGCCGCCCGGCGACCACGTCGTACGAGCGCAGGGCCTGCTCGGTGGGGATGGCCACGAGCATGGTGAAGCCGAGCACCGGACGACCGTCAGAGCCGAGGAGCCCGCCGGTGTTGGTCAGCTCGCCGTCGGCGGCGGCCACCCCGTCGACCGCACGCACCCGGTCGACCAGAGCCGGGGACAACAGCTCCGCGCCGGTCGCGTAGACGCCCAGGTCGGTGTGTCGGTCGAAGGTGCCGGCCCGCTCGTACGCGCCGTCGCGCATCCCGTCGACGAAGATCATCGTGCCGGCGACGAACGCGACACCGAGCACGACGGCCAGTGCGGAGAGCAGCATGCGCAGCGCCTCGGCACGCAACGAGCGCAGGGTCAGGCGGATCATGCGGGGCTCCCGGTGCAGGTGGCGGATCGGACCCTTCCGACGCTATGGCCGGAGCCGGTCGGTTGATCTCCACCGGAGTGCTCGACCTGCGTGCGCCCCGGGTCGCGCCGCGCCCACCGCCGGCTACGACCCAGGTCGTACGCGGCGTCATCCGCCGGGTGTCACCAGCCCACTCTCGTACGCCAGGACCACCGCCTGAACCCGGTCGCGCAGTTGGAGCTTCGCCAGGATCCGACCGACGTGGGTCTTCACCGTCGCCTCGGCAACGTGCACCCGGGCGGCGATCTCCGCGTTGGACAGGCCCTGTGCGACAAGCAGCAGCACCTCCCGTTCCCGGTCGGTGAGCTGCGTGAGGCGCGGGTCGGCGCTCGGGGCGGCACCGAGTTGCCCGGCGAAGCGGTCCAGCAGGCGCCGGGTGATCGACGGTGCCACCACCGAGTCGCCCTGGGCCACCACCCGGATCGCGGCCAGCAGCTCCTCCGGCGGGACGTTCTTGAGCAGGAACCCGCTCGCCCCAGCCTGGAGTGCGGCGAACGCGTCCGCCTCGGTGTCGAAGGTGGTCAGCACCAGCACCCGGGGCCCGCCGGCGGGTCGGTCGGCGCAGAGCCGCCGGGTCGCCTCCACCCCGTCCATGGTGGGCATCCGGATGTCCATCACCACCACGTCGGCCTCGGTGCGGGCGAGCACCCGCAGGGCGTCGGCGCCGTCGATCGCCTCCCCGACCACCTCCAGGTCGGGCTGGGAGCCCAGCACCATCCGGAACCCGGCGCGCACCAGCGCCTGGTCGTCCACGATCACCACCCGGACCGTCATGCCGCGATCACCTCCGTCGCCGGCTCCGACGGTAGCGGTAGCCGGACTTCGAGCTGCCAACCCCCGGCCGGTCGAGGACCGGCGGTGAGGCTGCCGTCGTACACCGTCACCCGCTCCCGCATCCCGAGCAGACCGTGACCGCCGGACGGCGCCGGGCTGACCAGCGGGCGACCTCGGCCGTCGTCGCGCACCCGGACCACGACGGCCTCGGCGGTGTACGTGAGGGCAGTCTCGACGACGGCGCCGACGCCGGCGTGTTTGAGGGCGTTGGTCAGCGCCTCCTGCACCACCCGGTAGACGGTCAGCTCCAGCCCCGGAGGCAGGGACGGCTGGTCGCCGGTGACCGTGCTGCGGATGTGCAGCCCGGCGTCGCCGAACCGGGCCAGCAGGTCGGGCAACTCGGCAAGCGCCAGCCGCCGGTGCTCGGGGTCGGCGGCCACCGCGAGCTCGTCGCCGCCGGTCGGGCCGGCGTCGCGCAGGACGCCGACCAGCCGGCGCATCTCCTCCAGCGCCGCCCGGCCGGTGTCCGCGACCACCTTCACGGCGGTGCGGGCCTGGGCGGGGTCACGGTCGAGCATGAACCGGGCGCCGTCGGCCTGGACGATCATCACCGCCAGGCTGTGGGCGACCACGTCGTGCAGTTCGCGAGCGATCCGGGTGCGCTCCTCGGCGACCGCCGCCCGGGACTCGGCCTCCCGTTCGCGTTCCAGAGTGGCGGCCCGCTCCTCCAGGCTGAGCACGTAGAGCCGGCGGGTCCGCACGTTCAGCGCGACCAACCACACCGCGCCGGTGACCAACGCGTACCACAGCGCGGTGACCCACCAGCTGATGACGCCGGGGGTCTGCACGGCGGCGAGCACCACGCCCACGGCGGCGGCCGCGCCGGCGAGCACCGCGGCGCGCAGCCGCTCGCCGTACTTCACCACGCTGTAGAGCGCGATGAGGACGGCGACGTCGAAGGGCAGCGGGCCCCACTGGGCGATCACCTGCACCAGGCCGAGCGCCGCGATCACCACGGTCACCGCGCCCGGGTGCGCGCGGCGGAACAGCAGCGCCACGGCCATCCCGACACAGACCAGCGCGGCCGCCCAACCGCCGGCCAGGTTCGCCGCGCCGGCCAGGCCGATGAGGGCCACCGCCGCGGAGACGGCCACGTCGAAGGCGACGCTGCGCAGCGGGCGACCGACCATCGTGCGTCTCACGGTCACCCAGCGTACGTGCCGCGGGGCGGGGCCCCGCGCGTCGGCCGGGTCGGACGATCCCGGTCGGCGCGGCTCAGTGGGCGAGAACCTCGCGCATCCGGTCGATCTCGACGGTCTGCTCGGTGGCGAGCGAGGTGGCGAACTCGTTGAGCGTCAGGTCGGAGCCGACCGTGAGCAGGTTGGTGGCCATCTCGATGGCGCCCTCGTGATGCGCGGTCATCATCCGGACGAACAGCCGGTCGAAGTCCGGGCCCCGGGTGGCGGCGAGCTGCCGCATCGCCTCGGGTGTCTGCATGCCGCGCATGGTGCCGTGGTCGTGCCCCTCGGCCTGCGCCGGGAGGCCGCGAGTCTGCAACCAGCCCCGCATCATGCCCATCTCCGGCCCCTGGCTGGCCCGGATGCGCTCGGCGAGGGCGCGCACGTCGGGATCGGCCGCGCGGTCGGCGGCGAGCTCGGCCATGGCGAGGGCCTGCGCGTGGTGCGGGATCATCATCCGGACGAACAGGACGTCCAACGAGTTGTGCGGCGCGGGGCCGGCGTCGCGGACCTCGTGGGCGGCGCGGGTGGCCGCCGCCTCACCGGGGCGGCCGGGCGCGATGACGGTCAGGTCGGTGGGGACCGGGCTGACCGTCGGTGTGGGTGATGTGGAGGTGGCCGGCGCGGCGCCCTTGTCGGTATCGCCGCCGGAGCGGTGCACGACGACAGCCACGAGCGTGAGCATGAGCGCGAGTGTGACGATCGCCAGGGTTCGTGCGCGCCGGTTGGTCATGGGCCACTCCCTGGAGTCGAGGTCACCGCGATGCTATCCATTGACGCAGGCACTTTGATGTGACCCGGGTCACATCGACGTTCATCGCCGGACGGTAAGGTGTCGACAATCATCTTCCCCTTGCGAAGGGCCTCGCCGATGATCAGACCTCACATGCCACGGCCACGCCACCTGCGCATCGTGGCGCTCGCCACGACCGGCCTCCTCGTCGCCAGCGCGCTCGTCGCCCCGGCGAGCAACGCCCAGGTGGCGCCGCCGTCGGCCCCGCCCACCAACACGATCCCCGGCGTCGACGAGATCCTGAGCAGCCCCAACCTGCGACAGATCGCCAACGTGCCCAAGGTCGCCCCACTGGACGCGACAAACAGCGACATCGCCTTCCAGGGCAGGTACGCGTTCGCCGGCAACTACAACGGCTTCGTCATCTACGACATCTCGCGGCCCAGCGCGCCGACGGTCACCGCCCGGGTGCTCTGCCCGGGGTCGCAGAACGACATCTCCGTCCACGGGGACCTGCTCTTCCTCTCCACCGACTCGTCGCGCAGCGACGACTCCTGCACCAGCACCCCGCAGGGGGCGGACGTGAAGGGGTCCTGGGAGGGCATCAAGGTCTTCGACATCAAGGACAAGGCCAACCCGCGCTACATCAAGTCCGTCGAGACGGCCTGCGGCTCGCACACCCACACCCTGGTGCCGGGCAAGGACCGCAAGGCCGTCTACCTGTACATCTCGTCGTACAGCCCGCGAGCCGAATTCCCGGACTGCCAGCCGCCGCACGACTCCATCTCGATCGTCAAGGTGCCGCTGAAGAAGCCCACCGACGCGGCGGTGGTCGCCACTCCGAACCTCTTCCCGGACGGCGGCTTCCCCGGCAGCGAGACCGGCTCGGCGACGGCCGGTTGCCACGACATCACCGTCTACCCGTCGAAGGACCTGGCCGCCGGCGCCTGCATGGGTGACGGCCTCCTGCTCGACATCAAGAACCGGGAGGCGCCCCGGGTCATCAACCGGGTCCGGGACACCGTCAACTTCGCGTTCTGGCACTCGGCCACCTTCAACAACTCCGGCACCAAGGTGGTCTTCACCGACGAGCTGGGTGGTGGCGGGGCGGCGACCTGCAACGAGGCCATCGGCCCCAACCGGGGTGCGGACGCCATCTACGACATCGCCGGCCGCGGTGACGCCCGGACGATGACGTTCCGCAGCTACTACAAGATCCCGCGCGTCAACGCGGCCACCGAGAACTGCGTAGCGCACAACGGCTCGTTGGTGCCGGTGCTCGGCCGGGACATCATGGTCCAGGCGTGGTATCAGGGTGGCATCTCGGTCTGGGACTTCACCGACTCGGCCCACCCGAAGGAGATCGCCTTCTGGGAGCGCGGCCCGCTCTCGGCGGACACGTTCGTCGGCGGTGGCACCTGGTCGGCGTACTACTACAACGGCCACATCTACTCCAATGACATGGTCAAGGGCCTGGACGTCCTGGAGCTGAACGACTGGCGTACCTGGTCGGCGAAGCTGACCCGCTACAACGAGCTCAACGTGCAGACCCAGCCCAGCTACCTGGGCTGGTAGGCACCGCGCAGCACACCGGGCCCGGTCCCCCGATCCAATGGGGGCCGGGCCCGGCCGCGCGGGTGGGACCGGTCACCTCGGCGGGGGTTGCCGGCCCACCGGGCGGCAGCTGTGCCAACGTGAGCAGACGTGAAACCCGCAGCCCCGCCCGAGCCGTCCGTGCGTTGGCGCCCGCACCCGCTCGACCTGGTGGCTGTCGTCCTGGCGGTGGCCGGCGCGGGCTGCGCGCTGAGCGGGCTGCTGCCACCGGCGGAGACCACCGCCACCCTGCACCGGATCCTGCCGCTGTTGCTCTTCCTCGGCACCGTGATCGTGCTCGCCGAGCTGACCGCCGTGGCCGGCGTCTTCGACGTGCTGGCCAGCCGGCTGGCCATCGCCTCCCGGGGCAGGTGGGCGGCGCTGTTCCTGCTCTGTGGTGGCCTGGCCACGCTGACCACCCTGGTGCTCAACCTGGACACCACCGCCGTGCTGCTCACCCCGGTGCTGCTCGCGTTGGCCCGCAACCTGCGCGTCCCGGCCGCCCCGCTCGCGGTCACCACCGTCTGGCTGGCGAACACCGCCAGCCTGCTGCTGCCGGTGTCGAACCTGACCAACCTGCTGGCCGCCGACCGGGTCGGTTTGACCCCGTTGGCGTACGCCGAGCGGATGGCGCTGCCGCAGCTCGCCGCGGTGGCGGTCACCATGGCGCTGCTCTGGTACGCGTGGTGGCGGCGGGATGGACCGGTCGGCGGACGGTTCGTTCCGCCGAGCCGGCACGTGCCGGCCGACCCGGTGCTGCACCGCGTCGCGCTCGCCGGCTGCCTGCTCTTCATCGCCGGCATCCTCGCCGGGGTGGAGATCGGTCTCGCCTCCACCGTCGCGCTCGCGCTGGTGCTCGTCGGGTTCGTCGTCCGCTCCCCCGCCACGCTGCGTCCGCACCTGGTGCCGGTGCGGCTGCTGCTGTTCGTCGTCGGCCTGTTCCTGGTGGTGCAGACCCTCGGCCAGCACGGGCTGGACGACCTGGTCGCCGGCCTGCTCGGCGCCGACGGCGGTGCGCTCGGCGCGTTGCGGGCCGGCAGCACGGGGGCGGTGTTGTCGAACGCCGTGAACAACCTGCCGGCCTATCTGGCCGGCGAGGCGGTGCTGCCGAGCGCCGACCACACCCGTCTGCTGGCCTTGCTGATCGGCACCAACGTCGGCCCGCTTGCCGCCCCCTGGGCGTCGCTGGCCACCCTGCTGTGGTTCGAGCGGTGCCGGGCGGCCGGGGTGGCGGTGCCGTCGACCCGGTTCGTGCTGACCAGCACCCTGCTCGCGGTGACCGGCACGCTCGCCGCGGTCGGCGCGTTGCTGCTGGTGAGCTGAGCTCGCTCGGGCCACCATTGAATGATTCTCGCCCTGTTGCGACGTATGACTGCCCACGTCGTGTTATCTACCTGAAGCGCGAGATGACCGTTTATGCTGGGTCGACACCGATTCGAGTAGGAGAACCGATGACATCGCACCGCGAACTGGACACAGTCCCGACAGCCGCCTCGGACTACCGGCCGCCGACGATCCAGCGCCTGGGCACCCTCGCCGAGCTGACCAAGGGCGGCACCGTAGGTCCGGACGACGGCCTGGGTGGCGGCGGCGACGGTTCGCTCTGACCCGTCGCCGCCCGAGATCGTGGGAGGACCGCCGTTGCTGACGATCCGCCGGGCACAGCGTCGGTTCGGTCGTCGGGTGATCTTCACCGACCTGGACCTCGACGTTCCGGTGGGTGCCCGGGTGTTCCTGGGCGGCAGCAACGGATCCGGCAAGACCACGCTGCTGCGGTGCCTGTCCGGCACGCTGACCCTCAGCGCCGGACAGGCCACCGTCGGCGGCCACCCGGTCGGCTCACGGCCCGCCCGGCACCTGACCAGCGTGTGCCTCGCCCCGGAACAGGGCCTGTACGAGACACTGTCGGCACGGGAGAACGTGGCCCTCGTCGCCCGACTCCGGCTGCCCCGGCGAGCCGTCCGCGCGGCCGTCGCCCGGGTCGAAGCCGAACTGGACCTGGCCGGCTACGCGACAGTCCCGGTGCAGCGGTGCTCGGCGGGCATGCGAGCCCGGGTCAGCATCGCGCGGGCTCTCGTCGCCGCTCCCGCGCTGCTGCTGCTCGACGAGCCGGGCCGCTCCCTCGACGAGACGTCGCGGGAGCTGTTGTGGCAGGCGCTCGACCGGCGACCCGAGCTGACCTGCGTGATCGCGTCGCACCTCGCCGACGACCGGGACCGGTGCCAGTCCGCCCTGACCCTCACCGGGCAGCCGACGACGACGCCGAGCACGGCGGCCGTGTCGTGACCTCGACCAGCTCCGCCGCGACCACCAGCCGGGCCGCGGGCGCCAGTCCGCTCGCGATGATCCTCGCCCTGGTCCGCCGCGACCTGGGCGACCCGCGGCAGTTCCGGTTGCCGCTGCTGCTGGACCTCGCCTTCGGGGTGGTGAACCTGGTCGTCTTCCTGTTCATCTCCCGGGTGCTCACCCCCTCCTCGGGCACCGACCTCGCCCACTCGGCCAGCTACTTCGACTTCGTGGCGGTCGGCATCACCTTCCTGCTCGTCCTGCAGGCCGCCACGACGCAACTGACCGGTCGGGTGATCCGGGAACAGCGCAGCGGGACGCTTGAGGTGTTGGCCGCCCAGCCCATGCCGGTCACCGCGCTGACCATCGGGACCGCCGGCTACCCGTTCCTGTTCGCCCTGCTGCGCTCCTGCGTCTACCTGGCGATCCTCGGCACCGTGCTCGGCCTGCACACCGGTCGCGCCGACTGGTGGGGAGTCGCGGTGCTGCTGATCGCCGGCACCGCGTCGGTGCTGGGCATCGGCATCGCCCTCGCGGCGTTCACCGTGGCCGTCGGGCACGGCGACGCCGCCGCCCGACTGTTCGTCGTCGGGCTCACCTTCGTGTCCGGCACGTACTTCCCGGTCTCCGAACTCCCCGGTCCCCTGCCGGAGCTGACCGCGGTGCTGCCCAGCCGGATCGCCCTGGACGGGCTGCGCGCCGCGCTGGCCGGCGGCGACTGGGCCTGGTCGGCCCTGGCGCTGCTGGGTGCCACCGCGCTCCTGCTGCCGGTGTCGAGCTGGGCCTTCGCGGGGGCGCTGCGGGTCGCCGCCAGCCGCGGCACCCTGAAACGCGATTGAGGGTACGACATGCTCCGTCCGACCCCGTTCGACCTCGCCACCGGAACGCTTCTTGGTGTCGACGAGCCGCCACCACGTCGGCTCGTTCCGGCCGGCGTACCGGACCCGTTGGGCGCGCTCGACGCCGCCGTCCTGCCCGGCCTGACCCGCCCACCGTGCGTGGTCAGCTTCTCGGGCGGGTTGGACTCGTCGCTGATCCTGGCGGTGGCCGCCCGGGCGGCCCGCCGGGAGGGGCTGCCCGACCCGGTGCCGGTCACCTGGCGGTTCGCCGAGGCCCCCCGGGCCGACGAGTCGGACTGGCAACAGCGGGTGATCACGGCACTGGGGCTCGGCGGTTCGTGGCAGATCCTGCGGGCCGCCGACGATCTGGACCTCGTCGGGCCGGTGGCCCGCCGGCTGCTGCACCGCCACGGCGTGGTCCATCCGGTCAACCTGCACCTGCACCTGCCCATCGCCGAACTGGCCACCGGCGGCACACTGCTCACCGGTGCCGGCGGCGACCAGATCCTGGCCGGGTGGCGTCGTCCACCGGCGGCCTCGCTGCGCGCCCGACTGTGGTGGCTGCGGCACGCCGCGCGTACCCGGCAGGGGCCGGCGGAGTCGTTCCCGTGGCTGCGCGCGGAGGTCGCCCGCGAGGCGCACCGCGCGCACCGCGCGGAGCAGCGTGCCGAACCGCGCCGCCTGCGGCAGCGGATCGCCTGGCACACCCGCCGGCGGGACCTGCGGACGACCTGCTCGGCGCTTGCCGCGTTGGCCGCCGAGCACCGGGCGACCGCGATCCAGCCGCTGCTCGACGAGGGCTTTCTGGCCGCGTTGGCGCTGCGGTTCGGCGACCACCGGGGAATCGGCCGGGATTGGCTGCTCGCGGAGATGGCCCGGGGAGCCCTACCGGCCGAGGTCACCGCGCCCCGCCGCAAGGCCCGTTTTCTCGAGGTGTTCTTCCGGACGCCGACCCGGGAGTTCGTCAGCTCCTGGGACGGCTCCGGAGCCGACGAGGGGTTGGTCGACCCGGAGGCCCTCCGGGAGATCTGGTCGCACTGGCCGATCCCCGGCGGCACCGCCAGCCTGGTCCAACAGCTCTGGCTGGCCGCGAACCCGCCCGACTCCGCCGGCCGGCCGGAGCGTTCCGAGATCGACATGGAGGTCACGCCGTGACAGAGCAGGAGATCGTGCACCGGGTCGACCCGGACCGGGTGGCCTGGCGGGTCGCCGGCGAGGAGGTGGTCGTGCTGGACACCAGCAACTCGGTCTACTTCGGACTGGACGCCACCGGTGCGCTGCTGTGGCAGCGACTGGTGACCGGCGCCACCAGCACCGAGTTGGTCACGGCACTCGTGCAGACCGCCCCGGTGGACCGGGAGCGGGCCCGCGCCGACGTGGCCGCGTTCCTGGCGGACCTGCGCGGGCACGGGCTGCTGGTCCAACGCCCCTGACCGACTCCGTCGGCCGGACGCGACGACAGGTCACGGCGGGCGGGTTGACGCCGCACCGGCCAGCGGTCAGCCGCGATCGCTGCGGTGCGCCGCGCGTACCTCGTTCAGTGCGGCCGGGAGCCGCCCCGTGTTGCGGGCCAGCCGGGCCAGGTGCGCCAGCAGCAGACCGACCGGGCCTCGGCGGGCCAGCGGGCTGGCGTGCCGCATGGACGCCGGTGTCGGAAACAGCCGCGGGCCGAGGTGCCGCAGCCGGTCGACGACACCGGGCAGCTCGGCGAGCTGCGCGATCGTCAGCGCGGCGGGTGAGGACCGGTGGGCCCGCAGC
Source organism: Micromonospora sp. NPDC049171 (assembly GCF_040648275.1). NCBI lineage: Bacteria > Bacillati > Actinomycetota > Actinomycetes > Micromonosporales > Micromonosporaceae > Micromonospora > Micromonospora sp. NPDC049171. The sequence continues at coordinate 255,171 of NZ_JBEZDJ010000008.1, read as the reverse complement.
CACAGCGCCGGCGTGCCCTGTCGGGGCAGGGCCAACGTGGTGGCCAGGGCCGCGCCCGCCGGTGTCAGGCGCAGGCCGAGCGCGAACGACGGCAGTGCCCCGGTCAGTGTGGCGAGGTCGGCCGCCGATCGCCAGGTGGCGACGGGAAAGACCGTAAGCGCCCGCCGCAGGTCGGCACCCGGCCGGTCGGAACGGCCCGGCGCGGCGGCGTGCAGTGCCACCAGCAGGGCGGCGCCTGCCTCGTCCGGCACGGCGACCAGGCCGCCGGCCAACCCGATCCGTTGCGCCGAGGCAGACAGCCCGGCCCACAGTGCCTCGGGATCGGCCACCCCGTGGAAACCGCGGTGCAGGTCGATGGTGAGCGACAGCGGGCCGGGCATCCGCCACGGTCGCTCGTACCAGTGCGACCGGTGGTCGGGGCGACCCTCCGGGAGCGCGCTGACACAGCCGAGGTCGGCGAGCGTGGTCTGCGCGAGGTCGAACGAGGCGGGGGCGACCAGCAGGTCGACGTCGGTGTAGAGCCGGTGCCGCTCCTGGCCCAACCGGCGGGCCAGCCCGGCCCCCTTGAGCAGGATGGCCTCCACGCCCCGGGCGGCCAGCGCCGCGCTGACCCGGACCGCGGCCGTGTCGAGGCTCAGGCAGCGGACCGCCGACGGCAGGTCGGTCACCGGGTCGCTCCCACGGCCGAGGTGGCGGCCACGGCGTCGACCACCAGCCGGTGGGTGTCGTCGAGGGCGGCCCAGTCACGCGGCCGGGTCAGCTCCCACGCCGGCAGGGCGGCGAGCGACAGCAGCGCGCCCGGGTCGGAGGGCAACTGCCCGAACGACCGCCGGCTGGCGAGGCGAGCCAGCAGGGTGGCGCCGGGCAGCCGGGTCAGGGTGACCTCGTCGCCCCAGCGCAGGAACAGCCAGCCACCCAGGGGGACGTGCGGCGCGATCGCCGGCAGCCGCACCCGCAGCAGGTCGCCGGCCCGGACCGGCCGGGTGGGCAGCGCCACCCCCGGCACCGGCCGCCGCAGGTCGACGCAGCGCGGGCCGGCGAAGGCGTCGCCGCCGTCGACGACCAGGATGTCGTCGGTCAGGATCGACACCCCCCGGGCGGCCAGGGCCGCAAGCAGGCTGCTCTTGCCGGCGGTACGCGGGCCGAGCAGCGCCCAGGCGCGACCGGCGAGCACGAACGCGCCACTGTGGAACGTCTCCCGACCCGCCCACCGGTTGACCGTGGTCGCCACCGGCGCGAGGTACGGGTGGGCCAGCACGTCCGCAGCGAGCGGTGGCCCGTAGAAGGTGGCGGTGCCCCGCGGTCGGTCCACCGAGAGGGTCCGCCCGTCGGCGAGGATCCGCGTGCCCCGCCGGCCGTCCAACGTCACCGGCGGTGGTGGCGGTGTGTCGAGCTGGCCCACCCGCACGGCGGGCCAACCGAGGGCAGCCCCCTCGGCCGGCGGCAGCTCGGACGCCTCGTCCAGCCCGTGCACCCGCAGCCCGTAGACACCGCGGCCGGGTGTCGGCATGATCTCCCCGCTCATCGTCTGCTCAACGATCATGCGTAACGGCACGGTGCGGGTGGCGCTCGTCGTGACGCGCCACCCGCACCCCTGTTCGCTGAGCGTCAGCGGATGGTGCCGCTGTCGACTGTCAGCTTCTGCGACTCCTTCAACCGCTTGGCGTCCGCCTCGCGCTGCTTGGCCGTCTTGGTGGCCTTCGCCGATGGCGCCACCGTCGGGACCACGCCCCCGCCGATCGCGTCCACGTCGTACGCCACCCACCACGATCCGGGGGTGTCCACCGCGAAGGTCAACGCGATGTGCACCGACGCACCCGGCGCCAGACCACCGAGGTCGAACGGGATCGTCAGGGTGGTGCCCAACCCACCACCCGGTGGGCTTGTCGCTGGCGAGTCCATGTGCAGGTTCCGGACCAGCAGCGTCCGGCCGTCACTGATGGTGATGGACGTCGTGGGGTTGGCCGGGTTGACCAGCCGGAGGTTGGAGTGCACCGCCGGTGACGGTCCACCGGGGTACGGCGCCCCGTTCGCCGCGCTCAGTGACGTGATCCGGACCCGGGCCTGGGTGATCGCGGCGCTGGACCGGTTGGTCAGGGTCCGCCGGATCACCAGGCTGTTTCCGGTGCGAACCCGGTTGGGAACGGCCGACACGGCCACGTTCGGGTCGAACAACGTCGACTGGATGGAGGCGTTCTGTTGGTAGGTGCCGAGGGTGTTCTGCGGAGACGGGCTACCGAGTGTGGACGGAACCCCGTTGATCGGGCCGAGCACCGTGGCGACCAGCCGGAAGTCGGCCTGGTTGTTGGCGGTGTCCTGGAGGTTGCCGGCGACCCGGAGCCGGTTCCAGGCGTGCGGCACGAACGGTGGCGCGTTGAAGGCGGGCAGTGGCGGACCTTCGGAGAAGCCAGGCGTCGAGCCCGCCCGGTCGGTGACCGTGCTTGCCGCGTCCGGGGCGACAAGCCGCAGCCCGCCCTGGCCGAGGCTGGGCACGACGAGGTCGGCCTGGATGTTGAACAGGGAATAGTCGGCTGCCGCGATCAGGAAGCCGCGTCGAGGCGCCAACGGCCGGGCGCTGCCCGGGATGGTGACGGACACCCCGCCGGGGGCCTCGACCTTGAAGCCGGCGATCGGCAGGTTGATCGCTGTGGAGTTGACGACAGAGACGAACTGGTCGGCGAGCCCGCTGATGCCGGACTGCGCGAACTGGTCGATGACCACCTGGCGGGGCAGCGCCGAGACCTCGATGGCGACCTCGTTGGACACCGCCTCGCCCAGTGGGCCGGTTCCGTCGTACTGCGCCCGGAACTGGTTGTGCCCGAACGCCGGCACCTGGACGTCGAAGCTGGCCACGTTGAGGGCCAGCGGGAAGGTTCCCAGCGGGGTCTCCACCCCGTTGGGCAGCTCGTCGATGAGCGTGACACTGCCCTCGGCGACGCCGGGGCCGACGATGACCTCGAAGTGCACCGCCGTGCCGAAGGTGGTGGCGTTCGTGGACGCGGTAAGCGTGGCCACGCTCTCGGCCTGAACCAGGATTCGGATGGCCCGGGTGGCGGTCTGGCCGTTGGCGTCGGTCACCCGGACCGTCGACGGGAACGCGCCGACCGCAGTCGGCCGGCCGGACAGCAGGCCGGTCGCCGCGTCGAGGGTGAGCCCGGGCGGCAGGGCACCGGAGGCCAGGCTCCAGACGAACGGCGCGCTGCCGCCGACGACGTTGAGCTGGTCGGCGTAGGGCGCGTCCACCTCACCCAGCGGCGGCGGCGGGAAGGTCAGTGTCGGCGCCTGGTTGACCACCAGCACGATCAGTCGGGTGCCGGTCTGGCCGGCCGAGTCGTTGACGCGGATCACCACCGGGTATTCCCCGGGAGTGGTCGGTACGCCGGAGATGCCGTTGGTCTGCGGGTTGAGCAGCATCCCCGGTGGCAGTGTGCCCGAGGCGATCGACCAGGTGAACGGCGGCACACCGTGGGTGATGTTGAGGGTGGCCACGTAGGCGATGCCGACTGTCGCCTCGGTCGGGTGGTCGAACAGCAGTGTCGGCGACACGTTCGCGATCACCTGGTCGGACAGCGGCGAGTCGGGGCCGGTGCCCTCGGCGGTGCGGGAGGCCACGGTGAACCGGTAGGGGGTGGTGGGAACCAGCCCGGTGACGGTGTTGGTGGTGGACGGTCCGAAGGTCTGGGCGGGCTGGCGCACGCCGTTCACCCAGGGCGTGACGATGTAGTTGGTGATCGGTGAGCCGCCGGTGGAACCGGGGGTCCAGCTCACCAGGGCCGTGGCGGTGTCGGCGGTGACCGCGACGATTGTCGGCGCACCGGGTAGCGCCATGATCTTGGCACCGGCGGAGCGCTTACTGGCCGGACCGGTGCCCTCGGCGTTCTTCGCGGCGACGGTGAAGGTGTAGGTGGCCCTGGCGGTCAGACCCTCGATCTTCCGGGTGGTCTTCGACTCGTCGAAGGTGACGGTCTTCGCCTTCTTGCCGTTGCGGTACGCGGTGACCACGTACCCGCTGAGGGCCGAGCCGCCGTCAGCCGGCGCCTTCCAGTTGACCGTTGCCGTCCCGGCACGCCAGGACGCGGTGGGCCGCGCCGGCGCGGCCGGTGGCTGCGCCGGGGCGGCCAGCTCGGCGATCCGCTGCGTGGCGGCGGCCGGCGCCGCCACCGCCGTTACTGGTGTGGGGGTGCGACTCGGGGCGCGAGCCGAGGCCGCGGTGGGGGCGACGAGCAGACTGACGATCAGCGCCACGATTGCGGCGCATGCCGTGACGGCCCGTGGACGGGCACGGAGCACTGGGGACATGGATGTTTTCTCCCTCTCCCGGGGATGAGGGCCACCGCGGACGGGGGAAGGAGGCAGGCGGCCGACTGATAGTCCTCGGCGGCCACGCGCCTGCTGCCCCCGGCCGCAGGGCGACTGGCGGAAATCCGACCGTCACTCACGGAATGGCTTTCGCGTACTGAGTGACGGATCTCTATTCACTCCTACCAGTTTTCCCAGGTCAGGCCATGTTCGGGCGGGGAAAGTGTACTGCCATGGGCGGAGGCTGTCCGGATTCCGACTGCCGTCGCGTCCTTTCCCGCGGCGGACGCGACGGCAGGGTCGGGGTCAGTCCCGGTGCACCGCGAGCTGGAGCTCGGTGACGCCCTTCTCCGGCTGGTCCGGGCAGTAGTCCAGATACACCTCGCGGGCGAAACCGTCGGCACGGTAGCCGTTGTCGTCGATCCAGCGGGCGAGCACCTGCATACTCTGGTCGACGTCGTCCATCGCGCCATGATGGACGATCGTCGCGGCGGCGCCCAGCGCGGGCAGGTCGCGTACCTCGACATCGGCAACTGTCGACGCGCCGACGGCGACGGTCACCCCGGCGTGCACCAACACCGCGTCGCCGTCGCCGTCGGGCTCGTACCAGGCGATGGTCGGCCCCACCGGGGCGATCCCGGCGTCGGCCAGCCGGCGGAACAACTCCGGGTAGAGCGGCCCGATCACCGGGCCGATGTCCTGACTCTGGTAACTCGACGCGACAGCGGTCAGCTCCGCGACCCGCACCGGTGCGATCTCCTTCAGAACGACGTCCTGCGTACTCATCGTGCCCTCCGACTCGATCATCCGGAGCCTCGCCTCGACCGCCGCCAGCCGGGCGGCGTCCGCGGCCAGTTGCTCTTCCAACTGGGTACGCCGCAGCCGCAGCATGCCGCGCAGCTCGACCACGTCGACGGCGTCGTCGACGATGACCCGCACCTGCTCCAGGGTGAGGCCCAACTCCTTCAGGGCGATCACCCGGTTGAGCCGGCGCAGTTGGTCCGCGCGGTAGAACCGGTATCCGGTGTGCCTGTCGACGGCGGCCGGCCGGAGCAGGCCGATGCTGTCGTAGTGGCGCAGCATCCGCACCGACACCCGGCCCAGTCGGGCGAAGTCTCCGATGGTGAACATGGTCCCCTCACGCTCGTCCCTGACACGGTGTCAGAGTCAAGCGTCGGGTCAACCGGTTGGCGAGCGGCGGGCCGGGCGCGGGCCGACCAGCCGGCGGACCATCGGCGCGGCGTTCCACCGGGCGGCGCCGACCAGGTCGCGGGCGTGCTCCAGCACCGTGTAGTCGGGCCGGTCGAGCCCGTCGGCGATGGCCCGGTCGAGGTCGTTGCCACACCGGCTCAGCACGGTGTCGAAGTCGCGGCGCACCGGCTGCTGCAGGTCGTAGCCGAAGGAGCGGTGCAGCCGGGCGAAGAGCGGCTTGTACAGCCGGACCCGCTCGTGCAGACCCGACGAGTACGACATCGGGTTCTTCGGCCGGCGCAGGACGTAGTCGGGCAGCACGTCGGCGAACGCCCGCCGGACGATCCACTTCTCCTGCCCGTCGCGCACCTTCAGGCTCAGCGGCAGCCGCATCGCCAGCTCCACCACGCTGAGGTCGAGAAACGGCACCCGCGCCTCCACCCCGTGGGCCATGGCGGCCCGGTCGACCCGCTGCAACTCGGTCCGACACAGGTTGCGGATCCGGTGCAGGAACAGCCGGCGCGCCGCGGCCGGGCCGACCTGGCGGTACATCGGATACCCACCGAACAGCTCGTCGGAGCCGTCGCCGGTCAGCACCACCTTGATCCCCAGGTCACGCAGGCGGCGGAAGATCGGCACCGAGACGACCGCGTTGATGATGTCGCCGTACTCGGTCAGCTCGCAGATCCGGATCGCCTCGCGCACGTCGGCGAGCCGGATGTCGCGCGGACGCAGCTCGACCACGACGTGCGGCACGTCGAGATCGGCGGCGAGCCGCCGCGCGTACGCGACGTCGGGGCTGTCCGCGACACCCACCGTCACCGCGACGCAGTCCGGGTGGATGTCGCGCACCTGGCGCAGGATCAGCGAGCTGTCCAACCCACCGGAGAGCACCACCCCGACGGTCAGGTCGGTCTCCACCCGCATCCGGATGGCGTCGCTGAGCGCGGCACGAACGAGCAGGCGGGCCTCGTCCGGGTCGTCGACGACCGGCAGACCCGCGCCGATGGTGAGCAGGTCGACGTACGGGTCCAGTCGGACGTGCCCGTCGGCGTCGGCCCAGCCGTGGTGACCGGGTGGCACCTCGACGATCGGGGCGCCGTGCCCGACGAGCGCCTTGACCTCGGAGGCGAGATGCAGACAGCCCGGCCGACGGGACCAGTACAACGGTTTGACCCCGAGCGGATCGCGGGCCAGGTAGGCCCGGCCGGTGGCCCGCTGCACGACGGCGAACGCGTACTCGCCGCGCAGCCGGGTCACCGCCGCCTCGCCCCACTGCTGGAACGCGGCGAGCAGCACCTCGGTGTCGCTCTCGGTGCGGAACGCCTGACCGAGGCGTGTCAACTGCGCCCGCAGCTCCCGGTAGTTGAAGATCTCGCCGTTGAAGCAGAGCAGCCAGCCCTCGTCGGTCGACGTCCACGGCTGCACCGCCCGGTCCCGGTCGACGACGCGCAGGCGGCGGGTGCCGGCGAGCAGCCCGCTCTCGGAACGGGTTTCGGTGACCTCACCGCGCGGGGCCAGGACGGCCAGCATCCGTCGGAAGGTCGTCGGGTCGGCCTCGGGGCCGATGCTCAGGGCGATGCCGCACACCGGGTCAGACCCCCATCTCGGCCTCGTACGCCTGGCGTAGGCGGCGTCGGGCGGCGGGCGCGAGGCACAGGTGCCACGCCTGCCCCTCGTCGATCACGTTGACCTCGCCGGCCTCCTGCCGGGCCAGCAGCAGCCCGGCCAGCGCCTGGCGCGCACCGAACCGCTCGAACCAGCTCAGCTCGACGTCCACCGAGTAGCCCAGACAGTGCCCGCTGGGCAGCATCGCGGCGTAACCGAGGCGCCGCAGCCGGTACTGGTGCTCGGTGCTGCGGACCAGGCTGGTCACCCACAGCGGCGGGGTGTGCGGCGGCGCGGCGGCGGCGAACTCCCGCGCCAGGTCGTTGAGCAGCGCCACGACCTCCCGGCGGGCGCGCCGAAACAGCAGGCCGGCGGTCTGCGGGGCGGCGTCCGGGCGCAGCCGACGTCGCAACCCGCGGGCGGCGCGGCCCAGCAGGGTGGCGGGCTGCTCCTGGTAGCGGAACCGCAGCAGGTCGCGGCGACGCAGCCACTCCAGGTCGACCAGCTCCGCGCTGCCGTTGACCTGGTCGTCGGTGACGAACGTCGGGGCGTCCTGCCACCACAGCACGTCGATGCGGGACAGCAGGTAGATCCGCACCAGCGCACTGAGGTCACGCGCCGAGGTGCGCTCGTTCGGCTGGTAGCGGGCCATCTCCAGCAGCAACGTCTCGCGCGCCCCGAGCAGCCCCTGCGGGGTGGCGTCGAGGACGGCGGCGAGCGCCGGCTCCCGCAGTCGCTCGTCGATGAGCACCTGGCGGGCCCGGGTGCTCGGCGCGTCGGCCAGGGCACCCACCTCGACGAGCAGGTCGGCGACGGCGGCCCGGTAGGCGGCGAGGTCGGGCTCGGCGGTGGACCGGCGACGGGGGGTCGTGCCGGAGGGTCGGCGGCGGGCCGGCGCGGTGGGCGAGACGGGCGACCCCGGTTGCTGACCCGGACTACGGCTGGGCACTCGCATGACGGGGTCCCTTCTGGCACTGGGTGGATCGCCCTGAACACACCGTAATCAGCCGGACCGGACCAGATCGAACAATCCTCCGATTCACCCCGAAAAGAGCCGGACGTCGCGCCCCGCTATGCGCCGAACGGCGGAACGCGTCGTACCAGCGCGTGATCAGACGCTGACGGATTGCCGCCATACTTCGTGAATGGCTGACGACATCGCAACGACACGATGGGCGGGGGCGGCTTCCACCTCGATGGCGGCGGACGACCCGGTCGGCGGGGCGAATCCCTTCGCGACGACCGCACTGCGGACCGCCCTGGTGATCGTCGCGCACCCGGACGACGAGGCTCTCCTCTGTGGCGGCACCATCGCCCGCATGACCCAGGCCGGGATGGACGTCCACGTCGCCTCCCTGTCGCGCGGGAGCCAGGGCAGGGACAAGGCGTTCGACGCCTGCTGCGAGATCCTCGGCGCAACCGGCGAGGTCGGCGACCTGGAGTCCAACGACCTGCGCATCGACGGGGATCTGGTCACCATCACGGATGCGTTGATCGACGCGCGCCGCCCGGATGTCGTGATCACCCACGGCCCCGGTGCCGGGCAGAACCAGGACCACAACGCGATCTGTCACGCCGTACGGATCACCGTCAGCCGCAGCCGTCATCCGACGATGCTCCTCCTCGGCCACCCGACCTTCGCCACGACCGACTTCCGCCCGACCTTCTTCGTCGACGTCACGAACGTCTGGTACGCCAAGATCGAGGCGCTCGCCGCGTACCGGCAGATTCTCGACCGGGACTACATGAGCGAGGAGTACCTGCGGGTCAAGAGCCGGTGGTGGGCACAGGTGGCGGGCCGCGAACGAGGGCTGTGCGAAGCCTTCGAGATAGGCCTGTGGCGTCCCGCCCCGGCGTAACCCCCCGCGCGCCCCGACACCCCGCGCCCCGCGCGGTCGACAGCGGACCGGCGCGTCCGGTGCCGCGCTTGCCTGCTGCCCCTACTCTGAAGGAGCCACGGCGCCACTTCGGCAAGTCGAGGCACGAGCGCCCGCAGCCCGGGCGGATAGAAGTAGCCGCATGAACTGGACGAAGTTCAGAAGCGACCGCACCCCTCGCCGACTCCGCGCCGTCGCCGATCTGCAGTTCCCGGCCAGCGGGCGGGAACGCCTCCGAAATCGGTACCCCCATCTCGGTGCCGACGACATCGTCCTCGTCGAGACCGCGACCCGGCAGTGGTTCCGGCTCGTCGTCCGCCATCCCGGTGCGAAGCTGTCCGTGCCGTCGGTGGTGGTGGACGACCTGTGGCAGGCACTGACCCTGCACACGCGGGACTACGCCGCCTTCTGCGACGCCGCGTTCGGGCGCCTCCTGCACCACCAGCCGGGGCCCGCGACCGGCGGCGACCCGCCCAACGCCGAGCGCGGTTCGCTGCTGCTCGCCACGCTGAGTCACGCCCGCCGGGACGAGGGTGGCGACCCGACCAGCCTTCCCCTGCTGTTCCGGGTCGACCAGGAGCTACGCATCCCCGACGGCAAGCGCTACCTGGCCGACTGCGGCGGCCGTGGCGAGTGTTTCCCGGTTGCCGAGCGGGTCTGCCTGCAACACCTCGGCGGGCCGGGCAAACGACCCAAGCCCCGCGGCATCCGCGGCAATCTGCCCTTCCTGGACGGCCGCCACGGCTACGCCGGCGGCTCAGGTGGGGTGGGTGGTGGCGAGTTCAGTGGCGGTAGCGACGGCGGGGGCGACGGCGGCGGGAGCAGCAACTAGGCGAACGCCAGGACAAGGCCCGTCAACGTGGCGACGACCGTGATCCCACCGACCAGATAGAGCCACCCGGCGTTGAGCCCGACCCCCCTGCCCTCGATCTTGTCCATCCGGCTGCCCAGATCGGCGAGGTGCTTGGCGTGGCTGTCCCGCACCACCTCGAACTCGACCCTGGCGATGAACGTCTTGGTCTGGTCGGAGAGGGTCTGCCGGAACTCGTTGACGCTCTCGAACCGTTTCTCGGTGGCGATCTCCGCCTTCGTCACCGCCTTGTCGGCCGCCGCGAGGGCCAGCCCGACCTGCGCGGCCTGCCCGTCGATCTTGGTGGCGAGGTTCGCCAGCTTGGCGTCGATCAGCCGCTCGAGGGCGTTAAGGCGCTGCTCCACCCGCCACTCCAGCAACTGGCGGGCGTCGTCGGCCGGCTCGCGGCTTCTCGGGGCTGGTTGTTCGCTGCCCACTTGTCACAGCTCCTCCCCTGCCGGTGCCGCCACGGTCCTGCCCGCCGCTCGTCACCGCTGACAGCAGGAGGGCTGAGGCAGGCCCACCCTAAGCCCGACAGCGAACAAAAGGCCAGGTCAAAGCACATATACGACAGCGACGATCCACGTCGCGGCTGCCACTCGGCGGTGGAATCGGCTCGGCGACCTCGTCGACACGTACCCCTGGCGCTGTGACACATCGCCCACCCCGAGGGTCACCGAACCCGAGAGCCGATACCTACAGTCGGGCCATGAGCGTCGACGAACACGTGCGGGCCGCGTGCGAGCCGTCTACCCCGGCAGCTTCGCTCCCCTCACTCCCGGGCATCTGAACGTGGTGGACCGGGCACGCGCTCTCTTCGATCACCTGGTCGTGCTTGTCGGGTTGACCTCCACCTACTGCCGTCGCCACGAGATAGCGGTGATCGTCCGCGGCCTGCGTAACACCACCGACCTGCGGGCCGAGTACAAGCTCGCCGCGATGAACGAGTCGCTGGGTGTCGCCACGGTGTTCCTGCCCGCGCGGCCCGACCTGGCCGCGGTGTCCTCGACGGCGGTACGCGCGCTGGGCACACTGCCGTCGCCACCGCGCTCGTAGCGCAGCCCCAGGGCGAGCGGGCTCGGGCCGGTGACCGTCGCCGCGATCCGCCGTACGTGGGGCCCGGTCCCACGACGACCTCAGCCGAGCCGGGTCAACGGGGTCACCGTCCGATCCGTACCGTCATAGCTGCGCGCGCCGACGAAGTCGCCTGCCGGGCGCTGCCCACCGCTCACGGCACGGGCCCGGCGCAGGTCCGCGTCGCGGAACCGCAGGGCCAGGCTCAGGTGTGGCACCCACTCCCCCGGCGCGTGCCACGGCCGCTGCCCGTCGGCCTCGGCGAGCACGTCCCAGACGGCCGCGTGCAGCGCGGTCAGGGCGGGCGTCGGTCGCACGAGCCAGACCAGCGGGGCACTGCCGTCGAGGACGACGACACGGTCGAGGGTGACCGGCACCGGTAGCGCGGCGTCGAACAGCTCGGCCAGACGGTGCGCGACGCCGGGCGGGAAGTCGTCCACCGCCGCGAGCGTGAGGTGCGGCCGGTTGGTCGGGTGGATGTTGCGGGCCAGGCTGGGCAACCCCGCCGCCGCCAACCGGCCCCAGACCACCCGGACCGCGACGTCCAACCCGGGCGAGCAGACCAGTTCCACGGTACGCACGCGCCCACGCTAGCCCGACGGCCGGCACCGTCCACGCGGATCGGGCCGAGCGCGCCGCTCACTCTCTCGTCACTCGTCCACCTGTCGCCGCACCGATCTGCCCGCCCGCCTCGCGCGGCGGGGCAGCCAGAGCCCGCCCACCACCAGCACCACGATCACCAGGAGGAGCAGCCAGCGCATCTCGGCCTCCGATCCAGGACGCCCGGCAGACCCCGGGAGTTCGCTCCTGATTGCCCGGCCACTGGCCCCTCCCAAACACCTCCGGGTCGACGGTGGACACCGGCTTGCCGGTGCTGCTGCAGTCACCGCCGCCGACCCAGCAGACCGCCGTCCCAACGGCCCACCCGCGCGGCGTAACGCCGGCGAGCGTCGAACGTGAACCGGTCCACCGCCTCCCCGTCCGACACGCTGATGCCTGTGAGTCATCTTGATGACTCACAGGCATCACGCTCGTTGGGGATACCCCGGTCCGCAGTCAGATCGTCCTCCGCGAAGGACGCGCCTTAGAGCCAGCCGTTGTCCCGGGCGGCGCGGATCGCCGCGGCCCGGTCGGCCGCGCCGAGCTTCTGCACGGCGGCGGACAGGTGGTTGCGGACGGTGCCGGTGGACAGGTGCACCCGGCGGGCAATCACCGCGACCGGGGCGCCGAACTCGGCCAGCCGCAACGTCTCCAGCTCACGGGGCGTCAGCGGGCACGCGGGCAGGGTCAACGCGTCGGCGGCCAGCGACGGGTCGACGTACCGGCCGCCGGCGTGCACCCGGCGGATCACGTCGGCGAGCGCACCACCGGGCGAGCCCTTGGGCAGGAACCCGCGGGCACCGGCGGTCAGCGCCTGCCGCAGGTGCCCCGGGCGGCCGTGCCCGGTCAGCACGACCACCGCGCACTCGGGGCGAACCCGGGTCAGCTCGGCGGCCACCGCGATGCCGTCCAGACCGGGCATCTCCAGGTCCACCACCGCCACATCCGGGCGGTGCGCGAGCGTCGCGGTCACCGCCGTGGGTCCGTCGGCGGCCTGGGCCACCACGTCGATGTCCGGTTCGAGGCCGAGCAGCGCGGCGACCGCGACCCGCATCAGATCCTCGTCGTCGGCGAGCAGGACGCGGATCACGACGCCACCGGCACAGTCGCCTCGAGGGTGAACACGCTGTCCTCCCGACGGACCCGCAGCTCTCCCCCAGCCGCGGCCAGCCGGTCGGCCAGGCCGCGCAGGCCGTGGCTGTGCTCGTCCGGGCCGCTGTCGTCGGCACCGTCGTTGGCGATGGTCATCCTGGCCCCGTTGTCGTCCCGGTCGATGTGGATCCGGCACCAGTCGGCCCGACTGTGCCGCAGCACGTTCGTGCTCGCCTCACGCAGCACCGCCGCCAGTTCGGTGGCGGCCGACTGGGGCAGCTCGGCAGGCGGCGGCGACACCGTGCAGCGCACCCCGCAGGACCGCAGGACCCCCGCCACGGCGGCCAACTGCTCACCGAGGTCGACCGCCCGGTAACCGTGCACGGTCTCGCGGACCTCGGTCAGCGCGGACGCGGCAAGCCGTTGCACCTCGGCGGCTTCCCGACCGGCCCGTTCCGGGTCGACCGGCGCGATCCGGGCGGCGAGTTCGGCCTTCAGCGCAATCACGGTGAGGTGGTGCCCCAGCACGTCGTGCACGTCGCGGGCGAAGCGCAGCCGCTCCTCGGCGGCGGCCAGCCGCACCTGCGCGGCCTGGCCCTGCCGGGCGTCCACGAGCAGGCCCCAGAACCAGATCTGCAACCCGTTGACGGCCGCCACGGCCGCCCCGATCCCGCCGGTCACGGCCAGGTGACGCGCGATGGACCCTCCGGTCCACACGGCGACCGCCACCGCCACCAGCAGGACGCCGGTGGCCATCGCGAGCGCGGCGCGCAGTCGCAGCAGCAGCGGCGCCATGCCGATCAGCGCCGCGCCCAGCCAGGCCCAGGTCGGCCACCTGCCGGCCGCCACCGGGCCCACCAGCGGAACCGTCAGCACCGCCGTCCCCGCCAGGCTCACCTGGGCGCGGCGTCGCCAGCGCGAGTCGAGCCACGGCGTCACGGCCGCGTACAGCACGACGGTCTGGGCGGTCACGAAGGCGAGGATGCCGACCGCGCCGAGCACCACCCGGCCCGGGGCTGGCTCGTGGGTCAGACCGACCGCCGGGAGCAGGACGCTCACCCAGACGCCGGTGACCAACGACAACAGCGTCGCCTGCCGGGCCCGGTGCAGCCGGCGATCCGACCGGGATGTCACCGCCTCGCTCGCCACCCGTCGATCCTAGGACCGCCCGACACCCGGCCCACCCCCGCGACCGTCACGGTTGAACCGTGCGTCGCGCACGGTTTTCCGATGACGAACGGTTCTGCCCACCGCGCCGCGCCGCCGGCAGGGTCAGGGCATGGAAAAGACAGAGTTGTACGCGGACACCGCCGCCGCCGTACCCCCGCCCGCGACGGCGCCCACCGCCCAGCCGGCGGCCTCGGACGCGGCGCTCCCGGACGCGGCGCCGGCCGCCGGTGCGCGGCGGCTGCTGTGGCATCTCGGCGAGATGGCGCTGGCGATGCTGGCCGGGATGCTGCTGCTCGGCTCACTGTGGGACGCGGCCGGCGCCGTGTCGGGTCTCGCCGGAGCGCTGCGCCGGCCGGACGTCGCCGCGCTGGTGATGGCGACGAACATGACAGTCGGGATGACGGTGTGGATGCGCTACCGGGCGCACCACTGGCGCGCGGTCGGCGAGATGGCCGCCGCGATGTACGTCCCGTTCCTGCTGCTGATCGTGCCGTTTCGGGCCGGTCTGGTCGACGCCGACGCGCTGCTGCTCGGCGGTCACCTGCTGATGATTCCCGCGATGGTGCTGGTGGCGGTCCGACACCGACACGAGGCACCGGCACCGGTACGCCGAAACCGGGTCGTGGTGGCGCTCGCCCACCGCTGGCCGGCCGGGTTGGCGCTGCTGCTGACCGTGGACATGTGGGTCGACCCGAGCGTGCTCAGCCCGTGGACGATGCTGGTGCTGCCCGGCGGCTACCTGGTGATCGGCATGGCCCGCCGCACGCTGGGCGGGCGGGGCGTGCTCGCCACCCAACTCGCCGGTCTGGCCGTCTGGGTCGCCCTGATCCTGGTCGCGGTGACGGTCGGCGGGCGGACCGCCGACTGGCTGGTGGCGATCGGGTGGTTGGTGCACGCCGGCTGGGACGTGGTGCACCACCGCAAGCGCCGGGTGGTGCCGCGCGGCTACGCCGAGTTCTGCGTGGTGCTCGACGTGGCCGTCGCCGCGGTGATGGTGCTGGCCATCCTGACCACCGGCAACTGACCCCGCCCCGGCCTCAACCGCTCTTATGCCGGTCGGCGCAGCGGCCCGGACGGCGTAATGAAAGGCTTGGCACATGAGTTCCGCACCTGCACAGCACGACGCACCGACCGACGCACCGATTGACGCCAGCCCCGGCGGCACCGACGAGGTGAGCGCCTTCACCGATCTCGGGCTGCGCGCCGAACTGCTGGGCGCGCTCGCCGCCCTCGGGTACGAGGAGCCGACCCCCATCCAGCGGGAGGCGATCCCGCCGCTGCTGGAAGGGCGCGACTTGCTGGGTCAGGCGGCCACCGGCACCGGCAAGACGGCGGCGTTCGCGCTGCCGCTGCTGAACCTCATGACGCCCCACCGCCGCGACGGCGACCCGGTGGCGCTGGTGCTGGTGCCGACCCGGGAGTTGGCGGTGCAGGTCTCCGAGGCCTTCCACCGCTACGGCAAGGACCTCGGCGCGCGGGTGCTGCCCATCTACGGTGGGCAGCCGATCGGGCGGCAGTTGCGGGCACTGGACAGCGGCGTGGACGTCGTGGTGGCCACCCCGGGGCGGGCGCTCGACCACATCGCCCGGGGCACCCTGCGCCTGGGCGGGCTGGCCACGGTGGTGCTCGACGAGGCCGACGAGATGCTCGACATGGGCTTCGCCGAGGACATCGAGGCGATCCTGGAGCACGCTCCGGCGCAGCGTCAGACGGTGCTGTTCTCGGCCACCATGCCGTCGCGCATCGACGGGATGGCCCGGCAGCACCTGCGTGAGCCGGTCCGCATCGAGATCGGCCGGGAGCAGACCGTCGCGGGTGAGGCGCCCCGGGTGCGGCAGAGCGCGTACATCGTGACGCGGGCCCACAAACCGGCCGCGTTGGGCCGGGTGCTGGACGTGGAGTCGCCCACCGCCGCGATCGTGTTCTGCCGCAGCCGCGAGGAGGTGGACCGGCTGACCGAGACCATGAACGGCCGGGGCTACCGCTCCGAGGCCCTGCACGGCGGGATGAGCCAGGAGCAGCGCGACCGGGTGATGGGCCGGCTGCGGGCGGGCACCGCCGACCTGCTGGTGGCCACCGACGTGGCCGCCCGTGGGCTGGACGTCGAGCAGCTCACCCACGTGGTCAACTACGACGTGCCGTCCGCGCCGGAGTCGTACGTGCACCGGATCGGCCGGGTCGGGCGGGCCGGCCGCGAGGGTGTGGCGATCACCCTCGCCGAGCCGCGTGAGCACCGGATGCTCAAGACCATCGAGCGGGTGACCGGCCAGCGGATCACCATCGACAAGATCCCCACCGTGGCCGACATGCGCACCCGCCGGTTGGAGCTGACCCAGGCGGCGCTGCGGGAGAGCCTGCTGGAGGACGACCTCGACCCGTACCGGGTGATCGTGGAGACGCTGACCGACGAGTTCGACCTGATGGAGGTCGCCCTCGCCGCCGTGAAGCTCGCGCACGAGGTGACCTCGCCGGGCGCCGACGACGAGGAGGAGATCCCGCAGGTGCCGGTGCGCGCTCCCCGCGAGGGTCGACCGGAGACCGTCGGCCGGGGCGGCGACCGGCGGGGCGGCGGCCGGCCGCGCTCGGGCGGCGGCAACACCGTGCAGGTCTTCGTCGGCCTGGGTCGACGGGCCGGGGTCCGTCCGCAGGATCTGGTGGGTGCGATCACCGGGGAGACCGGGATCCGTGGCCGCGACATCGGGTCGATCGAGATCGCCGACCGGTTCTCGCTGGTGGAGGTGCCGCAGGGGGTGGCCGACGAGGTGATCTCCGGGTTGCGGCAGAGCACGATCAAGGGCCGCAAGGCCACCGTGCGCCGCGACCGCGGGGGCGACGAGCGCTGAGCACGCCGCCGGCGACCGCCGGGGTACGACGGTCGCCGGCGCGGTGGATCAGAAGGAGTACGGGCCGAAGCGGCCCCAGGCCACCACGGCGGCCAGCACGAGCAGCACCGCACAGGTGATCGCGCCCTGGATCTCGGTACGACGCTCGGCCGCCGTGTCGCGCTGCTTGCGGTCGCGCAGGTGCACGGAGATGCCGCCGATCATGACGACGACCAGCCCGACGGCGGCGAGCGGGGTGAGCACGGTGGCGATGCCGGTGAGCGGGGGCAGCACCAGCCCGACGGCGGCCAGCAGCTCGACGGCGCCGAGTGCCTTGACCTGGGTCGGTGGGACCGGGTCCACCCACCGCATCAGCTCACGCAGCTTGTCCTTGGATTGGGTCAGCTTGGCGAAGCCGGCGCCGGCGAAGACGGCGGCGAGCAGGATCTGGATGATCCAGAGCACCAGGTTCACGGGGATTCCTCCAGGGGACCGCCTCGCGGCGGAGAGGCAGTTGAGGGTTCACGCGGGACAGTAGACCTCTTTCCGCGTACCAAAGGACCCCCGCCGTCTCCGATGACGGCGGGGGTCCTGTGGGTTGCGGCGTCAGACCGTGAAGAGTGCCGGACCGTCCAGCGTCTCGACCTCGGCCGGGCGCAGCGCCAGGGCGAGCACGTCGGCCACGTCGGCCAGGGTGTGCACGGTCAGCGCCTCGCGCACCTCGGTCGGCAGGTCGTCCAGGTCGGGCTCGTTGCGCGCCGGGATGATCACCTCGGTGAGGCCGGCCCGGTGTGCGGCGAGCAGCTTCTGCTTCACCCCACCGATCGGCAGCACCCGACCGGAGAGCGTCACCTCGCCGGTCATCCCGAACTCGGGGCGGACCGGGCGGCCGGTGACCAGCGACGCCAGGGCCGTGACCATGGTGATGCCGGCGCTCGGGCCGTCCTTGGGCACCGCGCCCGCCGGGACGTGCAGGTGGATCCGCCGTCCCGCCAGGGCGTTCGGGTCGATGCCGAGCCGGCGCCCGTTGGAGCGCAGGTACGACAGGGCGATGTGCGCCGACTCCTTCATCACGTCGCCGAGCTGGCCGGTCAGGGTCAGCCCCGGCTCGCCCTCCATGCTCGTCGCCTCGATGAAGAGCACGTCCCCACCGGCACCGGTGACGGCGAGGCCGGTCGCCACACCGGGCACCGCCGTGCGCTCGGCCGACTCCGGGGTGAACTTCGGTCGGCCCAGGTAGCCGGTGAGGTTGTCGGTGTCGACGCGTACCGGGGTCGGGTCGGTCGCCAGCGTCACCGCCACCTTGCGCAGGATCTTGGCCAGGGCACGCTCGAGCTGCCGGACGCCGGCCTCCCGGGTGTACTCCCCCGCGATCAGCGCGAGCGCCTCGTCGGCGACGCCGACCTCGTCGGCGGTCAACCCGGCCCGATCCCGCTGCCGGGGCAGCAGGTGGTCGCGGGCGATGGCGACCTTCTCGTCCTCGGTGTAGCCGTCCAGCGTGACCAGCTCCATCCGGTCCAGCAGCGGGCCGGGGATCGACTCCACCACGTTGGCGGTGGCCAGGAACAGCACGTCGGACAGGTCGAGGTCGACCTCCAGGTAGTGGTCCCGGAAGGTGTGGTTCTGCGCCGGGTCGAGCACCTCCAGCAGGGCGGCGGCCGGGTCGCCGGCGTAGCCGGCGGAGACCTTGTCCACCTCGTCGAGGAGCACGACCGGGTTCATCGAGCCGGCCTCGCGCAGCGCGCGGACGATCCGGCCGGGCAGCGCGCCCACGTAGGTGCGCCGGTGACCGCGGATCTCCGCCTCGTCGCGGACGCCGCCGAGCGAGACCCGGACGAAGTTGCGCCCGAGTGCCCGCGCCACGGACTCGCCGAGGCTGGTCTTGCCCACTCCGGGCGGACCGGCGAGGGCGAGCACCGCGCCCGAGCCGCGACCGCCGACGACGCCGAGGTTGCGCTCGGCCCGCCGGTTGCGCACGGCCAGGTACTCCAGGATGCGGTCCTTCACGTCGGCCAGGCCGGCGTGGTCGGCGTCGAGCACCGCCCGGGCCGCGGCCAGGTCGGTGTTGTCCTCGGTACGCGTGCCCCACGGCATCTCCAGCACCGTGTCGAGCCAGGTGCGGATCCAGCCCGCCTCCGGTGAGGCGTCACTGGCCCGCTCCAGCTTGCCGACCTCGCGCATGGCCGCCTCGCGGACCTTCTCCGGCAGCTCGGCGGACTCGACGCGGGACCGGTAGTCGGCGGAGCCGTCCGGCTCGTCCTCGCCCAGCTCCTTGCGGATCGCGGCGAGCTGCTGACGCAGCAGGAACTCCCGCTGGGACTTCTCCAGCCCCTCCCGGACGTCACTGTTGATCTGCTCGGTGACCTCCTGCTCGGCCAGGTAGTCCTTCACCCAGCCGACAAGCAGCTCCAACCGGGCGGTGACGTCCGGTGCGGCGAGCAGTTCGTTCTTCTGGTCCAGGGTCAACCAGGGCGCGTAACCGGCCGAGTCGGCCAGCTCGGACAGGTCGGTCATCCGCTCCACCGCGTCGATGACCTGCCAGGCGCCCCGCTGCTGGAGCACGGAGGTCACCAGGGCGCGGTACTCGCGGGCGAGTTCCCGGGCGCGGCCGGCGGGGGCGGGTTCGTCGAGTTCGGTCGCCTCGACCCAGAGTGCGGCGCCGGGGCCGGGCACGCCGGAGCCGATCCGGGCCCGGGACAGGCCACGGATGACGGCGGCGGGCTCACCCTCGGGCAGCCGGCCGACCTTCTCGATGGTGGCGACGACGCCGACCGGGCCGTACTCGCCGTCGATGCGCGGCACGGCCAGCAGCTTGCGGTCGCCGGTCGCCCGCGCCGCGTCGATCGCGGCCTGGGTGGTCGGGTCGAGGGTCACCGGGATGACCATGCCGGGCAGCAGCACGGCGTCGGTCAGGGGAAGTACCGGAAGAGTTGCCATCGAACACCTGCTATCGCGTTGAGTTGAGCGTGTCTCACTCAAGTAACAAAGCGTTCCCCTTGTTCCGGCTTGTGACCCAGGCCACTCCGACGAGGGGATCCGCCCAACTCCCTCGTTCGGTGCGGGTACGGGTGGTCGCGATGTCCGGTTCCGTCGAGCCCACCCCGGCGCTGGAGGCGCTGCGGGCCGGCGCCGAGGGGTTCCTGCCGAAGACCGGCGAACCGGAACAGCTGCTGCCCCCGCTGCTGGCCGTTCTCGATGGCTGGGCGGTGCTGCCGGCCGAGTTGCCGCGTGTCCTGCTGCGGCCCACGCACGCCAGATCGGTCGACCTGGACGACGAGGAACGGCGGCTGCTGCGGGCCATCTCCGCCGGCCGCACGACCGTCGACATCGCCGAAGAACTGCACGTCTCGGAACGGGCGGTGAAACGGTTGACCGCCGCGCTGCTGCGCCGGCTGCGGGTGTCCAACCGAGCCGAGGCGGCCGCCGTGGCCGGGCACACCGGCCTCCTCGACGATTGCGACCCACCGATTCTCGGTTTTTCTCGGTAACGAACGGAATCACGACGCGCCGAATGGGACGCGTATTGTTGCGGATTACCGGGCTGATAGGTCAGACTTTGGACACATCCCGCCGCACACAGGGAGTAATCGGCAATGGCGAGAAAAGTAATCACGGTCCTGACCGACGACCTGGACGGCGGCAAGGCCGACCGGACGGTCGAGTTCAGTCTCGACGGCGTGGCCTACACGATCGACGTCTCGGACGAAAATGCCGGCGTCTTGCGTAAGGCACTGGATCCGTACATCAATGCGGGTCGGCGGATCGGCCGCGGCCCGGTGGAGAGCGCCCGATCGATCCGCAGGCCGGGGCGACCCACCGGTGCCGGAATGGATCGGGAGCAGAACCGGGCCATCCGGGAATGGGCCGTCAAGAACGGCTACAAAATTTCCGAGCGGGGCCGGATCCCGGTTGAGGTCGTCGAGGCGTACAAGGCGCGCTGACACGCGGGTCGCCGACGGGGTTGCGCCGGACACGGCGAGGCCCCGTCGGATTGTCTCGGCACACGACATGACGGTGGCCGGCCACCCAGGGTTTGTCGCCCCGGGTGACCGGCCACCGTCGGTCGTACTGGGTCAGTTGACGTCGATGCGTACCGAGTCGAACGCGGGGGTCTGGTTGGCCCGCTCCATCATCGGCAGTCGGTGCGAACCGTCACCGGCCCAGACGGAGCACTGCGCGGTACCCGACTCCGGCAGGCCCGGAATCTGGATCGTCACCTCGTCGGGCTGGGCGCCACCGCGGCCGTCCTCGGTCGCGACGAAGAAGGCGGGCACCTCCTGCGGCTCCGGCGGGGCGGTCAGACTGTCCAGCATCCGACACGCGGTATGGAAGTGACCCCGGACCAGGCCCTGGGCGTTGAGCAGCGAGCTCTCCACGTAGTAGCCACCCTGGCCGGCGGCCAGGAAGCGGTCGCGGACCAGGTTGCGCGTGCTCACCCGCAGGGTGAACGCCTGGTTGCGGCCGATCTGGTCGGGGAACTGGGTGATCAACAAGGACGGGTTGTTGGCGGCGGCGCCGACCTCACCGAACTCGGTGCTGACGCAGCGGTTGCCGATCTGGAAACCGTCGTGCGGCTGGAGTCGGCTCTCGTCGCAGTCGTTGGCCAGCACGCCGAGCCCGGCGCCGGGGGCATTGCCACCGTTGTTGTTGCCACCACCGTTGTTGCCGCCACCGTTGTTGTTGCCGCCACCGTTGTTGTTGCCGCCACCGTTGTTACCGCCCGTGTTGCCGGTCGGCTGCACCTGGCACTCGGCGAGCTGCGCCAGACCCTGCGGTCGAGGCCCGACCCGGTCGATCGCGGTCGTGATCCGGTCCAGCACCGCGCGCCGCTTTCCGGCCAGCGGCTGCAGGATCGCGTTGCGGATGAAAGCCTCACCCTTGTTTCCCTCGGCGGCCAACCGGCGGTCCGCCTCGGCGATCTGGGCCTGCAACTGGGCGAGACTGCGATCCACCTCGACCCGTGCCTGGGCCGGCACCTGCGGCAACTTCGCCGTCACGTCCGGACAGGCGATGGCCGTGCCGGTGCCCACCGTGCCGTCCTTGCCGTCCTCACACTCGGGGACCGACTGCTGCCCGTCACCCCAGTGGTTACGCACCCAGCGGCCGTTCTGCCAGGTCCGGCTGGTCGAGGCGCCGCCAGCCGGCGCGGTCGAACCGGGGCTCGGCTCCACGCACTGCCCGGCAACCGGACGGGGCTTATTTGTCCGCCGGTCCTGGGCCGACGAAATCTGGGTCACGGCGACGACTCCGCCGAAGACCACGAGCGTGCCGACAACGGCCAGCAGACGCTTGCTCCGCGCGTTGCCGGATGACCGGCGCGCCCGTGTGGACCTGCGCATCGAATTGCTCTCCTTCTCGATCCGGTAGTGGATTCCTGCCCTCGGCGGACCGACGGATGTGAGATCGCACGCCACGGTGGTGAGCACCGCGACCTACCCGGTAATGCGTCGATGGCCGACGATGCCCTTTCCGCACCGTCTCCCGCGCCCGTGGACGCGGATGGGGAGATCCTGTTCATTCGCGCAGGAGTACGGGCCGCCGACCGGGAAGGTTCAACCGTCGCGAAGGAAATTGCCGGGACCGGAGACGTAGCCGATCCGGGGCAGGAATCAGCAGGTAGAACGGACGCCGGTCAGTCGGCGCAGAGGTGGTCGAAGCCGAATCCGCCGACGAGTTCGTGGCGGCGCCGACTCAGCGCGGCGATCCGCGCGGTCAGTTCGGCACGCGGCAGCAGGTCCGTGCCGGCGTCCACCCGCAGCCGCTCCCCCACCGCGACGGTGGCGAGATCCTCGGCCAGTCGGGCCGCGTCGATGCCGCACGAGAAACGCTGCTCGGTCACCGAAACCTCCTCGACGAGGCAGGCGTCGGGGCGGACCTGCACCCAACTCCACCCCTGCGCCGGTCCGTCGGCCCAGCGCACGTGCAGCCCGCGCACGATCGGGTCGGCCACCCGACCCGCCACGTACGCCTCGACCGCCGCCGCCCGGGTCAGCGCGCCGAGGTCGTTGACCGGCCCGGTACGGCCGTCCGGCAGCCGACCGAGGATGTCCCGGAAACCCACCGGGGCCGGGTCGTCGCCACCGGCGGTCACCCCGGCGGCGCCGGCCGCCCAGGCGCGCGCGTCGATCACGTACTCCACCAGGCGCCGGCCGTGCTCGGCGGCACGCAACGTCGACGATCCGATCCGCAGCACGGGCAGCCCGACAGCCGCGCTCACCGCGTCCTTGAGGCGCTCGAGGCGCTGCTGGGCGGAGCCGGCGGACGCCACCGGGCCGATCTCCACGGCGACGACCGCCCGGCCGGTGTCGGCGGCGCAGACCACGAAGTCGAAGCTGGCACGGCTGGCCGAACTCCACTGGCTGCCGGTGACCCCGGGCGGGCGACCCTGGACCAGATCGCTGAGCCGACGGGCCGGATGGACCCGGAGGCCGGCGCGGCTGAGCGTCGTCTCGCGCCCACCGTCGGTGGGCAGCGCCCGCAGCCAGCCGGGGTCCTCGCTGCCGATGCTCGTCATCTGCCTGATCCATCCGCCGGTCGGTCGAGCCGGGCCGAGTCTAGGTGGTCGATCAACGGACACCGGCTCGGGATGTGACCGGGATCACAGGCGGGTGACGTTCCAGGAGCGGCCGGCGGGTGTATCCAGCGACCGCCGGTACCGGACCGGCCGGAGGTGACCATGTCGCGTCAGCAGTTCGGCTTCCTCGCCGGGTTTCTCGCCGTGGCGCTCTGGGCACTCGCCGGCGTCGGCGTGACCGCCATCGCCGTGCTCGCCGGCCTGCTCGGCTGGCTGGTGGTCCGGGTGCTCGACGGAGACCTCTCCGTGACCGGCCTCGGCGACCGCCGCACCGAGCCACGGCGACGCCGATGACCGGCCGCCCGTCCGACGCCGCGGACGTCGCGCGGATCGCGGTCCAGGCCGCCGGCCTGGTGCCGGGCGTCTCCGTCGTCCGTCCGGCGGCGGTCCGCCTCGACGACCGGTCCGTCGGACTCGACCTGCACCTCATCACCTGGTACGGGCACAGCGTGCCCACCATCGCCGAGACCGTCCGGGCGGTGGTCGCCGACCGGGTGGGCGCCACCACCGGCCTCAGCGTGGCGGCGGTGACGGTCACCGTGGACGACCTGCTCGTCCCGGGCGTCGACGTCTCCGCGACCCCCGCGACCGTTTCACCCGAGGGCCGCTGAGATGCGCAACGCCAACCGGGTCGCCTCGCTGCTGCTGGCCACCGGCCTGCTCGTCGGCGGGGCACTGGCAGCCGTCCAGGCGCTCCTGCTCGCCCTGGACCGGTCGGCGCCGCTGGACACCACCGGCTGGTTCGACGCCCTGACCGGCACCCGGTGGCGTGACCCGACGGTCCGGGCGGTGGCCGGAAGCGCCGTACTGCTGGGTCTGGTCATCCTGGTCGCCCAACTGCGTCGCTGGGCACCGGTGCGGTTGCGCACCGACGACCACGACGGCTGGCACCTGCACCGTCGCAGTGTGGAACGGCGGCTGGCCGACGCGGCCAGCGCGGTGCCGGGCGTACGTCGCGCCCGGGTCCGCGTTCGACGCCGTGGCGGCCAGTGGCGCCCCCGGGTGCGCGCGACAGGTGACCCGGCGGCCCGGGCGGAGATCGAGTACGCCGTGCACCAGGAACTGCACCGGCTCACCGCGCCCCGCCCCGGACGCATCGACATCCGGCTACAGCCCCGTCGGCGCCCGGCATGAGCAACGCCGGCCACCGCCTCCTGTGGACGATCGTCGCGCTGCTGCTGGTGGCGGGCGGCGCGGCGGCGTTGGCGGCCGGCAACGGCACCCTGCCCGGCGCCGATCCGCAGGCGGTGTTGCTCAGCGCCGGGCTGCTGGACCGGTGGCGGACGGCCACACCGTGGAGCACCCTGGCCGCGGCGGTCGGCGGGGCACTCCTCGCCCTGGCCGGGCAGCGTCTCCTGGCCCGGGAGGTGCGGCGACCCGCCGGTACGCTGCGCGGCACCCTGAGCCACCCCGGGCGACGACCGGGCCGCACCCGGCTGGCCACCGACGTCCTCACCGACGCGCTGGTCCGCGACCTGACCGCCAACCCCGAGGTACGCCGAGCCCGCGTGGTGCTCACCGGCGAACCGCCGCACCCCGACGTGTGGATCCGGGTGGACCTGACGGCCGACGCGGCGACCGCCGGTGTACGCGAACACGTCCGCGCCGCCGTCCGCCGGTTCGCGGCGACGACCGACTGCCAGCCGGCACACCTCGACGTGACCGCCCGCATCGAGCCAGGCCGACCCTGAGCCGTGCCGCGCCGACCCGGCGGGCATGATCGGTGTCGGGACCGGTGGCGGACGGAGGTGCGCGGATGCGGGTGGTGTCACTGGTGCCGTCGCTGACCGAGGCGGTGGCGCTGACCCTGCCGGGGCTGCTGGTCGGGGCCACTGACTGGTGCAGCCACCCGGCCGGGCTCGACGTCGCCCGCGTCGGCGGCAGCAAGTATCCCGACCTGGACCGGGTCCGCGCGTTGCGGCCGGATCTGGTGCTGCTGAACGTCGAGGAGAACAGCCGGGCCGACGCCGAGGCGCTGCGGGCAGCCGGCGTGCCGGTGCGGGTCACCTACCCGCGTACCGTCGAGGGCGCGTTGACCGAACTGGGTGACCTGCTGGCCGAGTTGGGCGCGCCGGCCGAGCCGGACTGGCTGCGGGCCGCTCGGCGGTCGTGGGCCGCGCCACCCCGGCTGGCCCCACCCCGCCGGGCGGTGGTGCCGGTCTGGCGTCGGCCGTGGGTGGTGCTCGGCAGCGACACGTTCGCCGGTGACGTGCTGCGCCTGCTCGGCGTGGTCAACACCTACGACGAACACCCCGAGCGCTATCCCCGCCCACCCCTCGCCGAGCTGCGCGAACGGGAGCCCGACCTGGTGGTGCTCCCCGACGAGCCGTACCGGTTCACCGCCGAGGACGGGCCGGAGGCGTTTCCCGGCGTACCGTGTGCCCTGCTCTCCGGCCGACACCTCACCTGGTACGGCCCGTCCCTGGCCGAGGCGCCCGCGCTCCTGGCCGCGCAGCTGTCCCGGCCGGTGCTGACCGACTGACGCGGGCGGCCCCGGCGGGTCAGGTGCCGACGTCGGGTCGGCGCGCGGCCACGACGCTGGCCCCGATGGAGACCACCAGGGTCAGCACCACCACCGCCAGGGTCGACCAGACCGGCAGCTTGCCCACCGGTGTCTCGGCCAGGATGAGCTTCAGTCCGGCGAAGCCGAGCAGCAGCGCCAGCCCGTACCGCAGATAGCCGAACTGTCGCAGCAGGCCGGCGAGGCAGAAGTAGAGGCTGCGCAACCCCAGTACGGCGAACGCGGTCGCCGTCCAGACCAGGAAGGTGTTGGTGGTGATGGCGAGGATCGCCGCCACCGAGTCGATGGCGAAGACCACGTCGGTGGCCTCGATGGCGACGAGTGCCACCAGCAGCAGTGTCGCCACACGTCGGCCGGCCACCCGGGCGGTGAACCGGTCCCCGTGGTACCGGGCGTCGGTGGGCACCAGCCTTCGGAACAACCGGACCACGACGTTGCGTTCCGGGTCGACGTCCGGCTTTCCGCGTACGGCCAGCCGCCAGCCGGTCCAGATCAGGAAGGCGCCCAGCGCGAACCCGGCCCAGGTGAGCCGGTCCAGCAGCTCGGCGCCGGCCAAGATGAACAGCAGGCGGAAGACGAGCGCCCCGACGACACCCCAGAACAGCACCTTGTGCTGATAGCCCGACGGCACCTGGAAGTAGCCGAAGAGCAGGGCGAAGACGAACACGTTGTCCACCGAGAGCGCCTTCTCCAACAGGTAGCCGGAGAAGTACGCGATGGCCGGGTCGCCGCCGAGGCCCCACCACAGGACCAACCCGAACAGCAGACCCGCGCCGACCCAGACGGCGCTCCACAGCAGCGCCTCGCGGAGCCCGATGACGTGGTTGTCCCGGTGCAGGAGCACGTCCACGGCGAGCAGTACGGCGATCACCGCGCCCACGGCCGCCCAGGCCCACAGGGGCACCGCGACCGTCGCCTCAGCCACCGACGCCCTCCGCATCGACCGCCCGCCACCAACCCCGCGGGCCGCTTCCGAGCCTAGGCGAGCGCCCCGGCCCGCACCCGGGCTCCGCGGAAGTCGGCCCCGCCCGCCGATCTTGCACTTTCAGCCGCGACAAGAGGCGTCGAACAGGCGTATACCGGCGACCGAAAGTGCGAGATCGACACCTGGTGGGGGTGGGTTGGGGCCTGGGTGGGCGGGTCTGCCGGACATTGGTGGGGGGTGATCCGGCAGGATCGAGGGTGACCGGACACATCAATCGACACGGCAGGAGATCCCCGCATGAACCAGGCAGCAGGCGCCCGATCCGGCAAGCCCGAGGTGGGTCCGATCGAGGGTGCGCCGCCGGCCGACCTCGTGATCGAGGACATCACCGTGGGCGAGGGGCCGCAGGCCGAGCCGGGCCAGCTGGCCAGCGTGCACTACGTCGGCGTGTCGCACTCCACCGGTGCCGAGTTCGACTCGTCCTGGAACCGGGGCGAGGCGTTCGAGTTCCCGCTCGGCGGCGGTCAGGTCATCGCCGGCTGGGACCGGGGCGTCGTCGGCATGCGCGTCGGCGGCCGCCGCCGTCTCACCATCCCGCCACACCTGGGGTACGGCGACCGCGGTGCGGGCGGCGTCATCAAGCCGGGCGAGACGCTCGTCTTCGTCGTCGACCTGCTCGACGTGCGCTGACCGACGCTCAGGGGCCGTCGGCGCGCGCCGACGGCCCCCGGCGCGGCCCTCGGACAAGCGACGGCGGCTCAGGGTCGCCAGCGCGCGCCGGCAACGGCCCTCGAACAGCGATGGGCTCGGGGTCAGGCGGCCAGTCGCAGGTTGGCCGGCTCGACCGCCGGGCGACGGGCGGCCTCGACGACCCGGGCCGGCTCCAGGATCGGCATCACCCGGTGCAGGCCGGTGGCGCGCAGCACCCGGGCCACGACCGGGCTCGGGTCGACCAGGACCAGCTCACCTCCACACGCCCGGACCCGCAGGTGCGCGGCGAGCAGCGTGCGGACGCCGGCGGCGGAGAGCAGCCGCAACCCGGACAGCTCCACCTGGATCACCGGACGGGCCGGCACGGACCACAGCGCGGACCGGAACGCGGCCACCGTGGCGATGTCGACCTCACCGGCCACCCGCACGAGGACCACTTGGTCACCCACGCTGACCTGCACGTCGAGCCGGTCGATCCGTTCTCCCATGCCGAGAAATCTAGCCTCCCCCACCGACAGTTTCGGCCTGCGCGGGAGTGATTCCGGGTACGCCCAGGGTCTTACCCCGAGGCGCCCCTCGTCCCCCTCGGGGTAGAGGCCGTGGCCCAGCTCCGCACCGTGCCCCGACCGCCGGGCCGTGCGTTGATCGACTCCGGTTCACGGAAACCGGGATATCCGCAGCAGCGGGACACCGCGACACCCCGGAAACCGTGTCGATCATGGGCGGCGGGCGGCGCCGGCGGTGCAGAATGGGCCGATGCTGCTCCCTCGGCCCCGGCCGCCACGGTTGATCCGGCCCGTCCGCGAGCCGGCCACCGTGCCTCCGCCGTTGGCCGGGGCCTGGGCTCCGACGGACCGACGGCTCGACCGAGCCGAGGTGCTGCCCCTCCCGGACGGCGCCGTCGGCCCGGAGGACGTGCTTGTCGACGACGCCGGCCGGGTGGTCAGTGGCGACGAGGACGGCCGGCTGTGGTGGTGGCCTGTCGACGCGCCGGTCGGCACCCGCCCCCGGCTGCTGGCCGAGACCGGTGGCCGACCGCTCGGCATCGAGGTGGACGCGTCGGGTGAGGCTCTGGTCGTCTGCGACGCGTACCGCGGGTTGCTGCGGGTGACGCCCGACGGCGCGGTACGCGAACTGACCGGGGCCGCACCCCTGGTGCACCTGGCCAACAACGCGACGGTGGCACGCGACGGCACCATCTACTTCACCGACTCCTCCGACCGGTTCCCGGTCTCGCACTGGAAACGGGACCTGCTGGAGCATCGCCCCAACGGTCGGGTGCTGGCCCACCACCCGGGCAGCGGCCGCACCGACGTGGTGGCCGAGGGGCTGTACTTCCCCAACGGGATCGCGCTGACCCCGGACGAGTCGGCGTTGATGCTCGTGGAGACCAGCACCCACCGCCTGCTCCGCGTCGACCTGGGCGGTGGCGTCCGGGTGCTCGCCGACCTGCCCGCGTACCCGGACAATCTCTGCGCCGTCGGCGACGGGACGTACTGGATCGCGTTGCCCAGCCCGCGGGTGCCGATCGCCGAGCGGCTGCTGCCGCACCCGCGGCTGCGTCAGATCGCCGCGTTGCTGCCCGACGCGTTGCAACCGCAGCCGCGCCGCTACGGGCTGGTCGCGCTCGTCGACGGCGCGGGCGCGGTCCGCCGGACGCTGCACGGTCCGACCGGGCGGTACCGGATGATCACCGGGGTACGCCAGCACGGCGAACACCTCTGGTTGGGCAGCCTGACCGGGCCCGGGGTGGCCCGCGTACCCCTGGATTGACACGCCCGGGCCGACCCGCCGTGGCGGCGGGCCGACCCCGGGTGCCGGTGTCTCAGCGGCCGCTGACCGAGGGCGCCGGGGCGGGCGAACCGCCGGCCACCGCGCCCGGGTGCGCCGGGGCGACCGGCGCGGGCTTGAGCCCGGGCGGCACCGGCAGTGCGCTGCCCCGCACGAACTCGTCCCAGCTCACGTTCCACGCCGTCCAGCCGTTGCCCGGCTGCAGGTCCACCTCGGTGCCCTTGACGGTGATGAGGTCACCGACCTGCGTCACCCCCATCAACCAGTCGGCCGCGGTGGCGGAGACGTTGGCGCAGCCGTGCGAGACGTTGGTGTTGCCCTGGTCTCCCTCCGACCATGGCGCGGAGTGGATGAACTCACCACCCCAGGTGTAGCGCTGGGCGTCGTCGACGTCGACCACATAGCCGCCGTTCGGGTCACCCCGGGTGTCGAAGGTGGTCCGCTCGTGCTTCTCCATGATCACCATCTTGCCGCTGGAACTCGGTGTGCTCGGTTTGCCCAGGCTGACCGGGATCCGGCGGATCTGCTTGCCGTCGCGCAGCACCGTCATCTGCTTGGTGGCGTTGTCGACCTCCAACGCGAGCTGGCGTCCGATCTTGGAGGTCGCGGTCCGCTCGGCGTCGCCGACCCGGTCCTTGCCGATCGGCAGGCCCTCCAGGCCGGCCCGGACACTGATCGAGGTCCCCGGTTTCCAGAAGTCGGGCGCCCGGTAATAGACCTGACTTCCGTCCTCGAGCCACGACCAGGTGCCCGGCTGCGGAGGATTCGTCTTCACGAACAACCGTCGCTGGACATCCGCTCTGGCCTCTTTCGGAATTGCCGGGTCAAACGCGACGGTTACCGGCATCGCCGTGCCGTACGTCCGATTACCCACAAAATAGAGGGTGCTGGTGATCTGCGGTTTGGTCGACCTGGCCATGGTGGTGAACGTGGTGGTGCGGGTGGTGGTGGCACCGGAGTCCCCGGTCGCGGTCACCTCGGCGGTGTACGTCCGCCGTGGTTGCAGCGGCCCCTTCGGCACCCACCCCGAGCCGTCCTCGCGCGGCTCGGCGTCGACCGGCTTGCCCTTGTCGTCGGTGAGGCGCACGCCGGTGACCCGTCCGCCCTTGACCACGGTGCCCACCTCGGCGCTGACCGGAACGTCCCGGGCCTTGTCCCCCGGTGTCACGGCGAGTTCCGGTGCGGCGACGTGGTGCTTGGTCGAACCATTCGCCGTCTCCCGGTCGGCGGTGCACCCACCCAGGACGAGCGGTGCGGCTGCGATGGTTACCGCCAACAGCGTCAATCGCCGCCTAGACGTCATGTTCAGTCCCCCCGTTTTCGACTTCCCTCCGCCCCATTCTCGCCCGCTCGGCAGGGACGTCCACGGCATTCGGAAATAATCGGCGGCGCATTTACCGACGCATTTTCCGACAATGTTCCGCTTGTTGGAACAGCGACACAGGCGACCCTTGTCGGGCCCTTTGCTCTGCTTGCGCGACCCCGGACCGGCTGTCCGGATGACGGCGTCTGCGGAGGATGTGGCGCGAACGGGGCGTGCGATCGGTCGCACCGGCCCGGTGACATGGGGTCATCGGGACATCACGGATACGGATCAGGCCCGCAGCACTCTGTCCATCCGGCCCGGCCGACGCGGGAAGTAGGAGGTGACGGCGGGTGGCGCACGTCGAGGGCGGACTTTTGTCGCCTGAAGTGAAACTTCTGCCGAACGCGACGAAGCTTTGCCTTCGTCCGGGGGCAAGGGTAAGGTCACTTTCCAGATAGAGGGTTGCCCATTAGTCGATCAGCTTGCCGCCACCCTGCCGGGTTCGCTGTGTTCCGCCCCCACGGGGGCTGAGCCGCACCGGCGCACCGTCCTCACCGTCCAGCCGGAGCCCGCCTCCGGCCGGTTCGGCGTGCCCGGGTGACGGCAGCCAGGTCGACCGCCGCCGACGGCGTACCTGCCGTCAGGAAGGGACCACCACCATGGATCAACAGCTCAACCGTCCAATATCGGCGTCCGAGTCGATCAGCCGGCGCGGAGTACTCCGCGCCGCGACCGTCTCCGCCGCCGCCGTCGGCGCCGCCGGTCTGCTCGCCAGCCCGGCCACCGCCGCGCCCGCCGGGCAGTCCCAGGGCCGACGTCGGGTCCCGGTCGACCGGATCAGCATCCAGCTCTACACGCTGCGCGACCAGCTCGCCGCCGACCTGCCCGGCACCCTGGACGCGCTGCGCCGGATCGGCTACCGGCGGGTGGAGCACGCCGGATTCGTCGGACGCACCGCCGCACAGTTCCGGGCGGCGCTCGACGAGGCCGGGTTGCGGTCCACCTCCGGGCACACCGGCATCCCGCAGCCCTTCGATGCCGCCACCTGGGAGCAGGCGCTCGCCGACGCCAACGTCGTGGGCTGCAAGAAGATCGTCCACCCGTACTTCGGTCGGGACGCCAACGGTCAGGCGATCCGGGACCCCAACGTCTACCGGGCCCTGGCGCGCGACCTGAACAAGGCCGGCCGGCTGGCCGAACGCGCCGGGCTCGACTTCGGCTACCACAACCACCAGCTGGAGTTCGTGCCGTTGACCGATGGCTCGACCGGCTTCGAGATCCTCACCGGGCAGACCGACCCGCGCCTGGTCCACTTCGAGCTCGACCTCTACTGGACGTGGCGGGGCGCGCACGACCCGGTCGACGTGATCCGGGCCAACCGCGGCCGGATCCGCCAGGTGCACGTCAAGGATCTCGACGTCGAGGGCGGTTTCGCCGACCTCGGCGACGGCGTCATCGACTTCGGTCGCATCTTCGCCCACGAGCGGGAGGCCGGCATCGAGGAGTACATCGTGGAGCGCGACGACGCCGGCACCACGCCACGCTCCCCCGCCGACGCCCTGGACACCGCTCGCGTCGGCTTCGACTTTCTCGCCTCACTTCGGTACTGAAACACCTCGGGGGACAATTGATGAACAGAACCGCATTCGTGTCCGCCCTGCTGCTGGTGACGGCCGGTCTGGCCGTACCACCGTCGGCAGCGGCCGCGGCGCCGGCCGCGCCTCCGGACAGCAGCTTCCAGAAAGTGACACTCAACGACTTCCCGGGCGAGCCGATGAGCCTCGCCGTCCTGCCCGACCTGCGGGTGCTGCACACCTCCCGCACCGGCGAGGTCCGCATCCACGACCCGCGCACCGGGCTGAACACCCTCGCCGCGGACATCCCGGTGTACGAGCACGACGAGGAGGGGTTGCAGGGGGTCGCCATCGA
Organism: Micromonospora sp. NPDC049171; assembly: GCF_040648275.1. Lineage (NCBI taxonomy): Bacteria > Bacillati > Actinomycetota > Actinomycetes > Micromonosporales > Micromonosporaceae > Micromonospora > Micromonospora sp. NPDC049171. The sequence goes on along the minus strand of NZ_JBEZDJ010000008.1, from coordinate 222,831 downwards.
CCCGAACTTCGCCCAGAACAAGTGGGTGTACCTCTACTACTCGCCGCCCATGGACACGCCGGTGGACGACCCGGCGACCCCCGGCGTCAACGAGGGGGACGCGCCGGAGACCGGCACCGAGGCCGACTGGCAGCCGTTCAAGGGCGCGCTGCGGCTGTCCCGGTTCAAGCTGGACGGGATGAAGCTCAACCTCGCCAGCGAGCAGCAGATCATCGACGTGCCCACCGACCGGGGCATCTGCTGCCACGTCGGCGGTCAGATCGACTTCGACAGCTTGGGCAACCTGTACCTGTCGACGGGTGACGACACCAACCCGTTCGCCTCCGACGGCTACATCCCGATCGACGAGCGGGCCGACCGCCACCCGGCGTTCGACGCCCAGCGCTCGGCGGCCAACACCAACGACCTGCGCGGCAAGCTGCTGCGCATCAAGGTGAAGAACGGTGGCGGTTACACCGTGCCGTCCGGCAACCTGTTCAAGCCGGGCACGGCGCAGACCCGCCCGGAGATCTACGCGATGGGGCTGCGCAACGCGTTCCGGTTCTCCGTGGACCGGCGTACCGACAACGTGTACGTGGGCGACTACTCGCCGGACGCCTCCAACCCGAACCCGGACCGTGGCCCGGCCGGGCACGGCCGGTGGATGGTCATCGACAAGCCGGCGAACTACGGCTGGCCGTACTGCGTGACGCCGACGATCGCCTACCGCGACTACGACTTCGCCACCGGCCAGTCCGGCGCCACGTTCAACTGCAAGCGCCCGGTCAACGACTCACCACACAACACCGGCAAGCGCGTGCTGCCGCCGGTCGAGCAGCCGCAGGTCTGGTACGCGGCCGCCCCGTCCGCGGAGTTCCCGCAGCTGGGCACCGGCGGCATCTCTCCGATGGGCGGCCCGGCGTACGACTACGACGGGACCAGCACGTCGCGTACCCGCTGGCCGGCCTACTACGACGGGGTGCCGCTGTTCTACGAGTGGTCCCGCGACTACATCAAGGAGTTCCGTCTCGACTCCGACGGTGACGTGACGGACATCCGTCCGGTGGCGCCGTCGCTGGTGGTGGACAACCCGATGGACATGGAGTTCGGCCCGGACGGCGCGCTCTACGTGCTGGAGTACGGTGACGGCTACTTCGCCGAGAACCCGGACGCCCAGCTGTCCCGGATCGACTTCGTCCGCGGCAACCGGACGCCGATCCCGAAGATCAGCGGTACGCCGACCGTCGGGCAGGCCCCGCTGACCGTCGCGTTCTCCAGCGCCGGCACCACCGACCCGGACGGTGACAAGCTCAGCTACGCGTGGGACTTCAACGCCGACGGTTCGGTGGACAGCACCGCTCCGAACGCGTCCTGGACGTTCCCGGAGAACGGCTCGTACACGCCGACGCTGAAGGTCACCGACCGCACCGGACGGTCCGCCTCGGCATCCCTGCCGCTGGTGGTCGGGCCGACCGCGCCGGTCGTCGAGTTCGTCACCCCGGAGGCCGGGCAGCCCTTCCAGTTCGGGCAGACCGTCGCGTACGAGGTGAAGGTCACCGACGACCTGCCGGTGGACTGCTCCAAGGTGAAGGTCACCTACGTGCTCGGGCACGACGAGCACGGGCACCCGCTCTCCACCTCGACGGGTTGCTCCGGGACCATTCCCACCTTCCTCGACGGTGGGCACAGCGGTGCGGACAACCTGACCGCCGTGTTCGTCGCGGAGTACACCGACGCGGGCAACCCCGCGCAGTCGGGCTCGGCCACCGTCGTGCTGGACCCGACCCCGGTGGCCGGCCTGGCCGGCTGACCACCGCACGATGACAGCGGCGGCGACCGGAGCACTCCGGTCGCCGCCGTTCGTCGTCCCTCCCGCGGGCGGCGCGGGCCACGGACCGGCGCGGCGTGCGAGCGGCCCTCCGGCCGGCGCGGGGCACGGACCGGCGCGGCGTGCGAGCGGCCGTCCGGTCGCCGCTCAGCTCCAGTCGCTGTCGACGTGGTTGTCCCGCCAGCGCCCGCCCACCGGCGGGGTGTCCAGCAGCATCCCGTCGCCGGCGTTGCCGGCCAGGTCGTTGTCCTCGACCCGGCAGTCCACACAACTGCCCCGCTCGGTGATCCACAGCCCGTGTGTCTGGGTCTGGTCGTCGTGGTTGTCCCAGATCCGGTTGCCGCGCACCGTGGCCGAGTCGAACGCCGCGTCGATCGTAATCCCGGCTCGCCGCTGGGGTGCCGGAGACAGTTCGTATCCGCAGCCGGGCGGCGGCACGTCGCCGCTCCAGGCGGTGAACCCGTCGGGGCGTACCGGGGCGAGGGTGAGTTCGTCGCCGGTGTTGGAGGCGACCATGGCCACGGCGCGTCCGACCCGCAGCACCTTGCCCCGGTGCCCGTCGTGCGGCCAGTTGGCCGACCGGTCCACCAGGCACCGTTCGCTGTAGCGGACCGCGTCGCCGGTGCCGCCGGCGCCCCGGGCACACTGCCGCCCGTTGTTGCGGATCCGGTTGTTGAGCAGCACCGCGTCGGTCATCTGGTGGTCGATCCGGACCGCGTCCAGGCCGTTGCCCCAGAGCTCGTTGCTCTCGATGACCACGTCCCGGATCGAGCCCTGGTAGCCGCGTCCGAGGTTGTGCGCGTGGTAGCCGTGTCGCCCGTTGCCGCTGATCCGGTTGCCCCGCACGGTGTACGGGCCGGGGCTGTTGCCGATGCTGACTCCGTCGCGCATGTTGCCGTCGATGACGCAGTCGGTGAGCAGCCCACCCCGGCCGGCCACCGACGAGGTGCCCTGCGCCGACACGTCGAAGCCGGTCTCCAGGTTGCCGGTCATGGTGCAGGCCGAGACGATCAGACCGTCGGCGCCCCAGTCGGAGATGCCGAACCGGTTGCCCTGGCTGTGGCAGCCGATGATGCGGTAGCCGCGCGGCGGCGCCCAGTACTCCTTCTGCAACTCCAGGAAGATTCCGTTGGTGCCGTTGGCAAGCGTGGTGCAGTTGGCGATGGTCAGCCGCTCCACCGTGCCCCAGCCGCCGATGCCGACCCCGATGCCGGCGCCGCCCATCTGCTCGCCGTTGTCCAGGCGGCCACAGCCGACCACCACCACGCCGTCGATCAGCGAGTCCTGGAGGAAGTCGCAGCCCAGCCCGGTGGCCGCGGTGTGGTGGATGTAGAGGTTGCGGAACACCCCCCGCACCACGTACTGCAGACCGAGACCCTTGGCCAGGTAGTTGTACTCGGCCATCGCCACGCCGGAGCCGTCGATCTGGAAGTCGGAGAAGGTGCAGTCGGCGATGTGCCGGTCCCGGTCGGCACCGTGCTGCACGGTGGTCCAGAAGGCCAACGGAGTCGGATCGGCCCGGTTGCCCTCGTTGCTGAGCATGAACCGGGTCGCCGCCGGGCCGGCCCCCACCAGCGACACTCCACTGCGCCACACCGTGCCCGCGTCCCGGATCGAGTAGATGCCCGGCGGGCAGTAGATGACCCGGGCGCGCCCGTCCGAGGCGTACCCGGCGCCCAGCCGGTCCACGAGGGCGGCCAGCGCCGGCTGGTCGTTCGTCGCGCCGTCGCCGGTCAGCCCGTACTCCAGCGCGTCGCAGTAGAGGGGAGCGCCGGCCGAGGCGGGCCGCCGTACCCGGACCGAGTTCAGTAGCAGCTCGTTCGCCACGGCCACAGGCCGGCTCCCTTCGACGCGTTCGGTGCGCTTCGGCGGGGCCGACTTCCCGATCGCACCGCCGGGAAACCCCGGCACGAGCACGCCGCCGGGAAACCCCGGCACGAGCACGCCGCCGGGAAACCCCGGCACGAGCACGCCGCCGGGAGAGCCGGGACGCGCGCCGGCCCCGGCGCGCCGCAGGGGGCAGCGCCGGGGCCGGGGTACGCGCTCAGACGGCGGCGATCAGCAGCGCGGGGCGCTCCACGCAGTCGGCGACGTGCCGCAGGAAGCCGCCGGCCACCCCGCCGTCACAGACCCGGTGGTCGAAGGTGAGGCTCAGCTGGGTCACCTTGCGAACCGCGAGTTGCCCGTCGACCACCCACGGCTTGTCCACGATCCGCCCGGCCCCGAGCAGCGCCGCCTCGGGGTGGTTGATGATCGGTGTGGAGCCGTCGACGCCGAACACCCCGTAGTTGTTGAGGGTGAACGTGCCGCCGGTCAGCCGGGCCGGCGGCAGGCTGCCCGCCCGCGCGGCGGCGGTGGTGGCCGCCAGTTCGGCGGCCAGCTCGGCGGTGGTGAGTCGCTGGGCGTCGCGCAGCACCGGCACCAGCAGGCCCCGGTCGGTCTGCGCGGCGATGCCGAGGTGCACCCCCGCGGACTGGACGATCCGCTGCGCCTCGGTGTCGACCCGGGCGTTGAGCTGCGGGAACCGGCGCAGCCCACTGAGGCAGATCCGGGCCAGCAGGGCCAGGATGCTCACCGGCGCGTCGGGCGTCGCCGCGTTGATCGCGGCCCGGGTCTCCAGCAGCCCGGTGGCGTCCACGTCGACCCAGATGGTCACCTCGGGGATCTCCCGCCGGCTGCGGGAGAGCTTGTCGGCGATGACCTTGCGGACACCGGTGAGCGGGACGATCACGTCGTCGTCCCCGGACGGCACCGGCGCGACGGGCGCGTCCGGCACGGCGGTGAGCCGGGCGGCGGGCACGGTCAGCGCCGCCTCCACGTCGGCACGGCGGATCACGCCGCCGGGCCCGGTGCCCCGCACCGCGTTCAGGTCGACGCCGCGCTCCCGGGCCAGCCGCCGCACGATCGGCGAGATGACCAGGGCGGTCGGCCGCGCCGGGTGACCTGGCGCGTCGCCCGCGGCACCGCCGCCAGCCGGGCGGGCCACCCCGGTCGGGGCAACACCACCGGTCGGAGCAGCACCGGTCGGAGCAGCACCGGTCGGAGCAGCACCGGTCGGAGCAGCACCGGTCGGGGCGGCACCGGTCGGGGCGGCAGCACCATCGGTCCGCGCGGTGTCGGCCGGTTCGGGGGCGAGCGTCAGCCGAGGTCGGCGCCGACGGCGAGTGGCGCCGCCGTGGCCGGTGCCGTAGCCGATCAGCACGTTGCCGGAGCCGGCCCGCTCCTCCTCGCGGTAGGTGGCGTGCCCGGCGGGCTCGTCGCCGCCGTCCAGCGGCGCGATGGTGATCAACGGCTGGCCGACCGGGCGTACCTCACCGGCCGCGCCGTGCAGGGTGACGACCCGGCCGGCGTACGGGCAGGGCACGTCCACGACCGCCTTCGCGGTCTCCACCTCGACCACGCTCTGGTCGACGGTGACCACGTCGCCCACGGCGACCCGCCACTCGACGATCTCGGCCTCGCTCAGCCCCTCGCCCAGATCGGGCAGGAGGAAGACCTGCGTCCGTTCGACGGTGGTCATGCCGCCGCCCAACGTGCGTCCGGCTGGTCGTCCCACTGGAGTCGGGCCACCGCGTCGAGCACCCGGTCCACGCCGGGCAGGTGGGTGTGCTCCAGCATCGGCGCCGGGTACGGGATGTCCAGGCCGGCGACCCGCAGCACCGGGGCGTGCAACGCGTGGAAGCAGCGCTCCTGCACCCGGGCGGCGATCTCGGCGCCGACCCCGGCGAAGCCCTGCGCCTCCTGGATCACCACGCAGCGGCCGGTGCGGCGGACCGAGGCGGCGATGGTGTCGTCGTCGAACGGCACGATGGTGCGCACGTCCACCACCTCCAGGTCCCAGCCCTCCTCGCGGGCGGCCTCGGCGGCCTCCAACGCGACGGGCACCGCCGGCCCGTACGCCACCAGGGTGGCGTCGCGTCCCGGACGGCGCACGACGGCCCGGCCGAACGGCTCGGTCCGCGTCGGCAGGGCCGCGTCGGCGCTGCCGAAGTAGAGCTTCTTGGGCTCCATGAAGACCACCGGGTCGGGGTCGTCGATCGCCTCACGCAGCAGCGAGTACGCGTCCTCGACGGTCGCCGGGGTGACCACCTTCAGGCCGGGGGTGTGCGCGTAGTACGCCTCGGACGAGTCGCAGTGGTGCTCGACCCCGCCGATGCCGCCCGCGTACGGCACCCGGATCACGATCGGCACGCTGAGCGCGCCCCGGGTCCGGTTGCGCAGCTTCGCCACGTGCGAGGCGATCTGCTCGAACGCCGGGTACGCGAACGCGTCGAACTGCATCTCGACCACCGGCCGTAGACCGGACATGGCCAGGCCGACGGCGAACCCGACGATGCCGGCCTCGGCGAGCGGGGTGTCGAAGCAGCGGTCCTCGCCGAAGCGGGCCTGGAGGCCGTCGGTGATCCGGAAGACGCCGCCGAGCGCGCCGACGTCCTCACCGAAGACGACGACCCGGTCGTCGGCGGCGAGCGCGTCGGCGAGCGCGGTGTTGAGCGCCTTCGCCATGGTGGTGGCCATCAGGCGTTCCCCTCCTCGTCGCGAGCGGCGGCCAGCTCGGCGCGGACCAGCTCACGCTGTTCGACGAGTTGCGGGGTGGGCTCGGCGTAGACGTGGTCGAACAGGCTCAACGGGTCGACGTTGGGCTGCTCGTTCATCCGGGTCCGCAGGTCCGCCGCGTACGCCTCGGCCTGCTCGGCGACCTCGGCGATCGCCGCGTCGTCGAGCACCCCGCGGGCCCGCAGGTAGGTTTCCAGCCGGGCGATCGGGTCGCGGTCGCGCCAGGCGTCGACCTCGGCGCCGTCGCGGTAGCGGCTGGCGTCGTCGGCGTTGGTGTGCGGCTCCATCCGGTACGTGTGCGCCTCGACGAGGAACGGCCCGTTGCCGGCGCGGGCGTGCGCGACCGCGCGGGTGAGCACGGCGAGCACCGCCACCGGGTCGTTGCCGTCGACCTGTTCGCTGGGCACGCCGTAGCCGACGCCCTTGTAGGCCAGCGACGGCGCGGCGGTCTGCCGGGACAGCGGGACGCTGATGGCGTAGCGGTTGTTCTGTACGAAGTAGACGACCGGCGCCTTGAACACGGCGGCGAAGTTGACCCCCTCGTGGAAGTCGCCCTCGCTGGTGGCGCCGTCGCCGATGAAGGCCAGCGCCACGGTGTCGCGACCCTGGTACGCCTCGCCGTGCGCCAGACCGGCGGCGTGCACGCACTGGGTGGCGAGCGGGGTGCACTGTGGCGCGGTGCGTACCTCGGTCGGGTCGTAGCCGCAGTGCCAGTCGCCGCGCAGCAGGGTGAGCACCTCGACCGGGTCGATGCCCCGGGCAACCAGCGCCATCGATTCACGGTAGGTGGGGAAGACCCAGTCGGTGTCGCGGACCGCGAGCGTCGCGCCGACCTGGCACGCCTCCTGGCCCCGCGAGGACGGGTAGACGGCCAGCCGGCCCTGCTTGGTCAGGGCGGTCGCCTGGGTGTCGAACCGGCGGCCGAGCACCATGCGCCGGTACAGCTCGCGCAGCAGCTCGACGGGTGGCTCCGGGTAGTCGCCGCGGGCGGGCAGCGGCGTGCCGGTCGGGTCGAGCAGGCGGACGGGTTCGGTGTTCGGCAGCAGCGGGCGCGCCGGGTCGGGCGGGGTGGCCGCTCGACGCGTACGCGGGGATGCCCTGCGGACCGCCTGGGGAGTGGTCGTCACGGCGGAACCTCCTGGGACGTGTGGTGACCCTATGCTTCCGCTTGTCGGATGATTGACTCAAGATCCACGCAGAAGGCGGGACGGTTGGCATGCGGAGGGACTATCAGTGAGCCAGGAGACCGGCGACGAAGCAGACCGGGTGGCGGGATCGGGACGATCGGTACGAGCCCTCGACGAGGTGGACCGGCGGATCCTCGACGAGCTGGTCCGGGACGGGCGGACGTCGGTGCGTACCCTCGCCGAACGGATCCACATCTCTCGCACCAACGCGTACGCGCGGGTGGAGCGGTTGCTGCGCGACGGGGTGATCACCGGGTTCCACGCCCAGGTGGCGCCCGAGGCGGCCGGGTTGGGCACCTCGGCGTACATGGCGTTGACGATCGAGCAGAACACCTGGCGGGAGGTGTCTGCCGAGCTGGCCCAGGTGCGCTATGTCGAGCACGTGGCGTTGCTCAGCGGCGAGCATGACGTGCTGGCCCTGGTCCGGGCGCCGGACAACGCCGCACTGCGGGACGTGGTGCTGGACCGGGTGCAGCGCATCGCCGGGGTGTTGTCGACGCGGTCCTGGCTCGTCTTCGAAGAGTTCGGCGGAACGCAGAGCCCCTGGCAGTAGGGCCATAACACGAATTCATTAGCACGATGACGAAATAGCCGAATAACCGCGGAACGCCGCTACTATCCGCGACGTGGCTATATCGAATGAGTTGTGGGCGCAGGCCAGGGTAGCCGCCCCGCCACCGACCAGGCCGACGTCGACAAGGCCGACGTCGGCCGGCGCGCGGTCCTTCCGCGGCGACATCGAGGGCCTGCGGGCGGTGGCCGTGCTGCTGGTGCTCCTCGGTCACGCCGGAGTGCCGTACCTGCCCGGCGGTTTCGTCGGTGTCGACGTGTTCTTCGTGATCTCCGGCTTCCTCATCACCGGTCTGCTACTCGAGGAACTCGACAAATACGGACGGCTCTCGCTCACCGACTTCTACGCCCGACGAGCGAAGCGTCTGCTCCCGGCCGCCGCGACAGTCCTCCTCGCGACCCTGGTGCTCACCTACGTCTTCCTGCCCCGCGGCCGCTGGTCGGCCACCGCCTGGGACGTCATCGCCAGCGCCTGCTACGCCATGAACTGGCGGTTGGCCGAGCAGTCCGCCGACTACGTCGCCGCCAACGACGCCGCGAGCATCGCCCAGCACTTCTGGTCCCTCGCCGTCGAGGAGCAGTTCTACCTGGTGTGGCCCCTGCTGCTGATCGCCCTCGGGTGGTTCGCCCGCCGCCGGGGGCATGGTGGCCGCGGCCTCTACCTGCTCGGGTTGGCGCTGATCGCGGTCCCCTCGTTCGCCTGGGCGCTGTACGTCTCGCCGACCGAACCATCGGCGTACTTCGTCACCACCACCCGGATGTGGGAGCTGGCCCTCGGCGGCGCCGTCGCCGTCACGGCGATCTGGTTGCGCCGGTCGCCGCGCCTGGTGGCCGTGCCGCTGGCCTGGGCCGGGCTGATCGCCGTCGGCGCCTCGGCCGCGCTGATCACCACGGAGGCCGGCTTCCCCGGGTACGCCGCGCTCGGCCCCACCCTCGGCACCGCCACGGTGATCGCGTTCGGGCCGGCCGCCGGCCGGGCCGGGCCGGTCCTGCTGCTGGGCCAACAGCCGCTGCGCTACGTCGGCGGAATCTCCTACTCGCTGTACCTGTGGCACTGGCCGGTACTGATCGCCGCGCAGGCGCACTTCGGTGACCTCGGCGTCGGCCCGGCGCTCGCCGTCGTGGCCGCCTCGGCGATCCCCGCCGCGCTCACGTACCACTTCGTCGAGAACCCGGTGCGCCGGTCACCGGTCCTCGCCGACCGGCCAACCTCCGCCCTGCGCATCGGCGCCGTCTGCACCGGCGCGGCCGCGCTGGCCGGCCTCGCCTTCCAACTGGCCATTCCGTCGACGGCGGGTACGACGCCCCCGTCCTCGGTCATCATGGGCCAGGTGCCCGGCGGCTCCACGCAGGCGGCGCCACCGGCCGCGCCGGGTGCCGCGGCGCTCGGCGGATCCCCCCGCACCAGCCGGGCCGGGGTGCCCGTCGACAAGGTCGACTCGATCACGCCCGAGCCGGCACGGGCGGCCCGGGACGCGCCGCTGTTGCAGGCGACGAAGAGTTGCCACGTGTCGTTGGAGTCCGCGACGCCGGAGGTGTGCGTCTACGGAAAGATGAACTCGGCGACCACCATCGCGCTGGTCGGCGACTCCCATGCCGACCACTGGGTCCCGGCCATGCGGGGAGCGGCGGAGACGAACGGCTGGCGCCTCGCCACGTACACCAAGGGTGGTTGCCCGTTCCTGACCGCGGAGATCTCCCTGAACGACCGCCCCTACACCTCCTGCACGGAATGGAACCGGAAGGTACGCGAGACCCTGCTCGGCGCGGGCCGCCCCGACCTGCTGGTCGTGACGAACGCCGAGTACCCGGTCAGTGGCGAGCCGCCCGCGAAATGGCGGTCCGCGCTGGCCCGTGAACTGCGCGAGACGTGGAGCGGCATGATCGCGGAGAAGATTCCGGTGGTGGTGCTGCGGGACACACCGCTGCATGAGAAGGACATCGCCGAGTGCGTGTCGAAGAATCCGAACCGCCTGACGAAGTGCGCCATGCCCCGGGCCGAGGCCCTGGGCCGCGGGGGCGGTCCCGCGCAGGAGGAGGCGGCCGATGGCCTCGCCGGTGCCCACCTGGTCGACCTGAACGACTGGATCTGCCCCGCGGACCGGTGCGCCCCCGTCATCGGCGGCGTGCTCGTCTGGCGCGACGCGCACCACCTGAGCGCCACCTACTCGACGACCCTCGCACCCCAGGTGGCCGCCGCGCTCAAGCCCGTGCTCGCCGACCTGTGACCCGGGCTGGTCCGGGACCTCACCGTTCGGGCGGGGCCTCCAGCCCCTCCCGGTCGGCCAACTCCAGCAGCGGCTCCAACGAGTGCCGGTCGCCGTCCAGGCCGGCGTGCGGGTCGCCGCGCTCGGCGAAGCGGGCCGGCACGGACCGCACGTCGAAGTCCTCCGGACGGGCGTCGTCCAGCTCCGCCCAGGTCAGCGGTGCCGACACCAGGGCCCGGGGCGTCGGTCGAATCGAGTACGCCGAGGCCATCGTGTGGTCCCGCGACATCTGGTTGTAGTCGACGAAGACCGGCCGGTCCCGCTTGTCACGCCACCACGTGGTGGTGACCAACTCCGGCAGCCGGCGCTGCATCTCCCGGCCCAACGCGAGCACCGCCCGACGGCACTCGCCGAAGCTCCACCGCGGCTCGATCGACAGATAGACGTGCAGGCCCCGCCCACCTGTGGTCTTCGGGTAGCCGGTCATGCCCAGCTCGGCCAGGAACGCGTTGACCTCGCGGGCCACCGGCAGCACCTGCTCGAACCCGACGCCGGGCATCGGGTCGAGGTCGATACGCAACTGGTCGGGTCGTTCCACGTCGGCGGCGGTGACCGGCCAGGGGTGAAACCGCAGGGTGCCCAGGTTGGCCGCCCAGATCACCACGGCCAACTCGCTGGGCGCGACCTCGTCGGCGGTGCGGCCACTGGGGAAGGTGATGTGCGCGGTGCGCACCCACTCGGGCGCACCCGCCGGCAGCCGCTTCTGGTAGAACGCGTCGCCCCGGTTGGTCTGCCGGGTGGCGATCGTCGCGCCCTCAAAGACGCCACGCGGCCAACGTTCCAGCATCGTCGGCCGGTCCCGCAACGCGCGCAGGACCCCGTCACCCACCGAGAGGAAGTAGCGGACCACGTCCACCTTGGTGAGCCCGAGCTCCGGGAAGTAGGGCTTGTCGGGACTGGAGACGCGGACCAGCCGCTCCCCCACCTGGATCTCCTCCGCCGCCGTGGCCACGCCCCCGAGCGTACGGCTCGGGGGCGGGCACGTAGGCGCTACCGGCCGGGGACCAGCGTGGCGGATTGTTGTGGCAGCTCCTCGGTCGGACCGCCGACCTGCACCGGCGGCGTCGCGGGCGGCTCCTCGGCCACCGCGGTCTGCTGCTCGACGGGCACCCGCTGCGACGACCGGCGGGCCACGAAGCCCGGCGTCCAGTCCTTCAACCGCAGCGCCGGCTGCTCGACAAGCTTCCAGGACAGGAACGCGGCGACGAAGGCGACCGCGACCGACATGGCCGCGAACGGCACGTAACCCCAACGGTTCCAGCCGAGGCTGGCCATCAACTGCTGGAAGATGAACCCGTAGATGTAGATGCCGTACGAGTAGTCGTTCTTACGGCCCACCCAGTGCACCTGGCGCGGCAGCCGCACCGACAGCCACACCAGCAGGTACGCGAACGCCGGCAGCCCGATGACAAAGAACCCGCCGACGAGCAGCGACAACCCGAGCGCCACCGCCGCGCCGATGCCCAGCACGTCGCTGATCGGCACCCGCTCCCGGTAGAGGTCGAAGGTCGCGCCGAGGGCGAAGAGGAAGCCCAGGTAGACGATGTAGTGGAAGCCCATCGGGCCGACCAGTGGCGCATCGAAGGTCCAGCCCGCCGTCGACGCCGGGCCGCTGATCCGCCCGGTGGCCACCCAGTCCTGCAGGATGCTCAGGTAGAGCACGACGGTCAGGACCAGCACGAACCGGCGGGCGTGGCGCAGCACGGCGGTCGCCGCCAGCACGCCCACCACGACGTAGCAGAACATCTCGTACTTCAGCGACCACAGCGCGCCGTTGAAGACGCTGGTGCTGGTCTTGCGACCCCACGGGGTGGACTGGATGAACAGGTCGTGGATGCCGTACTGCTCGACACCGGTCCACCAGTTGCCGCGCAGGTAGGCCAGCGGGCCGCCCGGCTCCCCGGGATTGTCGAAGTAGCCGGCGGTGGTGCCGTGCTCGCGCAACGCGACGAGCGGAGCGATCACCAGCGCGGTGATCAGCAGGCAGACCCAGAGACCGGGCAGGATCCGCAGGGCCCGGTGCCAGGCGTAGCGGATCACGCCGGTACGCCGAGCGCTGCGGGTGATCAGCAGGCCGGAGAGCACGAAGAAGCCGTACACGGCCATGGTGCCGACGTTGGTCTGCCGACCGGTCAGGCTGTAGCCGAGGTCGGCGGCACCGAAGCCGAGCGGCTTGGAGTGCGACAGTACGACGCCGACGGCGAGGCAGAGCCGGATCAGCCCGATGCCGTTGCTGCGGCCGGAAAGCAGGTCGGCCAACGTGCCACGGGACCGAATGAGGGCGGGGGTTGTCATACGGTCAGGAAACCTCTCGGCATCAGGCGGGCACCTCGGCGCCGGCGTGCTCCCACAATTGCTTCATCTCGGTGTGCAGGTCGTCGCTCGGCGACCAGCCGAGCACCTCGGCGGCCAATCCGACGTCCAGTCGCTGCCAGCTGGTCTCGGCGGGGCCGGTCTGCTCGGCCTCGACCAGATCGGTCGGCACCTCACTCACGTCGATGAGGAGCCGGACCATATCACGCGCGCTGGCCGCCACCCCCCGACCAATGTTGATCACGCGGCCGGGCGCGTCGGGGCGGGTCGCGGCCAGCAGTACGGCGGCGACCACGTCGCTGAGGCCGATGAAGTCACGCCGGGAGCCGAGCGGAGCGAGCTCCAGCCGGGCCCGGCTACCGGCCCGCTGGGCGTCGCGCAGCCGGCCCGCGACCACTCCGAGCAGGCTGTGCCCGGGCTGGCCGGCGCCGATGACGTTGCCGACCCGCAGCGTGACGCCCTCGATCAGGCCCTGCCGGTCCGCCGCGGTGATCGCCTCGGTGCAGCGCAGCTTGAACTCGCCGTACGGCATCACCGGCGCGGGGGTCAGCTGCTCGGACATCGACGAGTCCACCGGGACCAGCCCGTACTCGTGCACGCTGCCCATCTGGACCACCCGGACCCGCCCGGGCAGTCGGCCCGCGGCCTGCACCAGCCGCTCGACCAGTGTGACGTTGACCGCGAGCATCTGGGCCTCGGACAGGCCCCACATCCCGCCCGCCGCGTTGATCACCACGGCCGGGTCGAGGTCACGCAGCACCGCGGTGATCTCGTCGACGTCGGCGGCGGCCAGGTCCAGTGCACGGACCTCGACACCCGGGCCGATCGTCTTCGGGGTACGCGCGACGGCGACCACGGTGTGGCCCTGGTCGGCCAGCGCGCGGCAGATCGGGCGGCCGAGGAAGCCGGTGCCGCCGAGCACCACCACCCGCATCGGCTGCTGTGCCGCGTCCTCCACCGGAGGTCGTGGTCTGACGGTCATGGCGTCCCCCTGGCTGTCGTCGGTCATCGGCCCGGCCCGAACGCGTGCCGGGACAGGCTGCGCACGCCGGCCATCCTGCCCGAGAGGACAGCCGCCGGCAGCAGGGTGATGGCGTGGAGGCGGGACGAGGTGTAGCTGCGGGCCGCGCGGGCCGCCCGGGGCCAGCCCTGCTCGTCCATCCGGCGGGCGACATCGACGAAGAACGCCCGCGCCTCGGTGAACCGAGAGCCGTTGGCCGCGTCGGCGGCGGACTTGCTGACCGCGTGCCGCCGGTACTGGAAGCAGAGGGTGGTGTCGACGGCCATCTGCTCACCGCGCTGGATCAGGTCGATCACCAGGGCCAGGTCCTGGATGACCTGGAACTCCTCGCGGAAGTCGACGGCCTTGAGCGCGTCCGTCCGCCAGCAGATCGACGGGAAGTAGAACCAGCAGCCCCGCAGCAGGCTGGCCGCCAGGTCCTCGCCGCCCATCAGCTCACGGGAGTCGATCCGGGGGGCGTAGATCCGCCGCTTCGCCTCGTCGACGATGGTGTTGACCACGGTGCCGTCGGCGTCGATGATCTCGACCCCCGGCTGGACCATGCCGACGCCCGGGTACTGCTCGATCACCGATCGCACGGTGGCGACGTAGTTGGGGTGCATGATGTCGTCCGTGCCCATCATCACCAGGTACTCGTGCTCGGCGAGACCGACGCACTTGCGGTAGTTGGCGGTGATCCCGAGATTGCGCTCGTTGCGCTGGTAGCGGACCCGCTCGTCGTCGATGCCCGCGAACCACTCCGGCACGCCCGGCTCGGTGCCGTCGTCGACCACGGTGAGACGCCAACCCGGGTCACTCTGCGCCATCACGCTGCGCACCGCCGCCTGCATGAGGGGCACGCTTCCGTAGTACGGCAGCATAATGTCGACAATCATTGGGTCGGTTGGCCTCACTGTGCGTGGTGGAAATGCTCGACGGGCGCGGCCACATTATCAGGCCCGTCTCCGCGATCGGCCATCGCCGAACCGAGCTGACGCGCACCCGGATCGGGCCGATCACGCGCGGGGGCCGGCCGTCGCGGGCGCTATCATCGGCGCGCCCCGTAACCGCCCCCCCCGATCGGACGCCGATGTCGAACCGCGCCGTTGCCACGGACGCGCAGCCCGCGCAGACCGATGCGGGGAGTCCTCCCCCGCCCACCGGGCCGGACCGCCGGCCGGTCCCGCTCGCCCGCCGGCTGGCGCTCAGCGTCTGGTTCTGGCCGACGGCGTTCGCCGCGGTCGCGGTCGGGTGGCGGCTGGGCAGCCCGGAGATGTGGCACGACGAGCTGGTCACCATCGAGGTGGCGACCCGCTCCACCGGGCAGATCCGGGGCATGCTGGCCAACGTCGACGCCGTACACGGTGCCTACTACCTGTTCATGCACGCCTGGACGACGCTGTTCGGCACCGGCCCGATCGCGGTGCGTCTGCCGTCGGCGCTGGCGATGACCCTGGCCACCGCCTGCGTGGCGCTGGCGGGGCGGAGGCTCTTCGACCACCGGACGGGTGTCGCCGCCGGGTTCGTCTTCGCCCTGGTGCCCACGGTCACCCGGTTCGGGCAGGAGACCCGCTCGTACGCCTTCGTCGTCCTCGCCGCGGCGGCGGCCACCCTGTTCCTGCTCCGCGCGCTGGAGCGGCCCGGCCTGCTGCGCTGGGCGGCGTACACCCTCGCGGTGGCCGGCATCGGCCTGGTCAACGTGGTGGCGCTGACCCTCCTGGTGGGGCACGGCACCGCCGTCCTGATCCACTGCTGGCGCAAGCGCGCCTGGTGGTCGCTGGCCTGGTTCCCGCTCGCCGCCCTCGGCGGGGTGGCGCTCGCCGCGCCGGTGATCCTGCGGGGGATGAAGCAGGCGGGGCGGCAGATCAGCTGGATCCCGGACAGCTCGCCCTGGACGGTCTGGGAGCAGGCGTACGGCTCGGTGCTGCTCGCCGCCGCGGTGACCGCGCTGGCCACCATCGGTCTGCTGACCCACCTGCGCCGCGACGCCGTGGCCCGGACGGTGAGCGCGACGCTTGTCGCCGTGCTGCCGGTGCCGGTGATCCTGGTGGCCTCGACCGGCGAGATCAACTACTTCTTCTCCAAGTACCTGCTGTTCCTGCTGCCGGCCTGGGCGGTGCTGGCCGGCTCGGGGCTCGCCGTGCTACGCCGTACCCCGCTGGTGGCGGCCGGGCTGGTGGTCGTGGCCGCGCTGTCCGTGCCCGGTCAGCTCGCGATGCGCGGGGAGTACTCGCACGGCTGGTACACCTACCCCCAGGCGAGGGCCTTCGAGCCACTGTCCTACTCCCAGGCGGCACGGGTCATCGAGGCGGGCTACCAGCCCGGTGACGGCCTCGTCGTGGGCGACGTCTGGTGGTGGCTGACCGAGCCCGGCGTCCGGTACTACCTCCCGGCGGACATCTCCCCGCGCACCGTGTTCCAGGCGCGGACCGCGGCCCAGCGCAACGAGCTGTTCGCCGCGGACTGCGCCGACCCGGCGAGCTGCCTGCGGGACGAGCCACGGCTGTGGCTGGTGCAGCCGACGGTCACCGACACACCGATGACCGGGCTGTCGAAAAAGGCGGCCGCCGTCCTCGGCGAGCGGTACCAGCTGGCCCAGCTGACCCACGTGACCGGGATGACCGTCGCCCTGCTGCAACGGCGCGGCTGAGCGGGCGCGATTACCGCCGCCGGCACCCGGGTAGGGGGTCGGCATGGCGGAACTGGCAACGCTCTGGATCATCCGGCACGGTGAGAGCACCGCGAACGTGGCGGCGACGCACGCCGAGGCGTCCGGCGAGGAGCTGATCGGGCTCAGTCACCGCGACGCCGACGTGCCGCTGTCCCCCACCGGCGAGGAGCAGGCGCGGGCCACCGGCCGCTGGCTGGCCGGGCTGCCCGCGGACCGCCGGCCGGACGTCGCGGTGGTCTCGCCGTACCTGCGGGCGGTCTCCACCGCCGAGTTGGCGCTGCACGGCACCGGGGTGCCGGTGAGCCGCGACGAGCGGCTGCGCGACCGGGAGCTGGGCATCCTCGACGGCCTGACCGGGCACGGGGTCCGTCGGCGCTACCCCGACGAGGCCGAGCGGCGGGCCCGGCTCGGCAAGTTCTACTACCGTCCGCCCGGCGGGGAGTCCTGGACCGACGTGGCGCTGCGGCTGCGCACGCTCCTCGGTGACCTGCGCCGGGACCACGAGGGCCAGCGAGTCCTGCTCTTCGGCCACGACGCGCTGGTCTTTCTGCTGCGCTATCTGGTGGAGGGGCTGACCGAGGCGGACCTGATGGCACTGACCCGCGAACACGTGATCGCCAACTGCTCGATCACCGACTGGTCCGCCGACGCGCGGGACCGGCTGGCCCTGGGCGGATTCAACGAGGTCGGCCACCTGCACCGGCAGGGCGCCCAGCCGACCAGGGAGGACGAGATCCATGCCGAACCGGTCTGAGGTGAAGGTGATCACGCCGGCGTTGCTGCGCGACTGGGCGCTACCGGTTCCGGTCGGTGGCAAGGAGAGCCGGGGCACCGTGCTGGTCGTCGGCGGGTCCCGCTTCACCCCCGGTGCGGTGCTGCTCGCCGGGGTGGCCGCGCTGCGCGCCGGCGCCGGGGTGCTCCAGCTCGCCGCCGCCGAGTCCACCGCCGCCACGCTGAGCATCCAGGTGCCCGAGGCGCTGGTGGTCGGGCTGCCGGAGACCCCCGACGGCGCGGTCGCCGCCGACCGGGACGGGCAGCTCGACGAGCTGGTCGCCCAGGCCGACGTGGTGGCCGTCGGGCCAGGGCTGAAGGCGATCGACGAGACCAACCGGTTGCTGAGTCTGGTCCTGGAGGCCGCCCGGCCGCAGACGTCGCTGGTGCTCGACGCGTACGCCCTCGGTGCGCTCAGTCACGCACCTGACCTGCTGGTCGGCTCGGGGCGGCCGGTGGTGCTCACCCCGAACCTCACCGAGGCCAGGCACCTGCTCGGGCGGGACCCGGGCGACGACCTGGACGCCGAGGCGGCCGAGTTGGCCGGCCGGTACGAGGCGGTCGTCTCGCTTTACGGGCACGTGGCCGCACCGGACGGCCGAGGGTGGCGGGAGGAGAGCGGCGACGCCGGGTTAGGCACCTCCGGCAGCGGGGACGTGCTCGCCGGGTTGCTGGCGGGGCTGCTGTCCCGGGGCGCCGACCCGGCCCAGGCCGCCTGCTGGGGTTCGTTCGCGCACGCGGTGAGCGGCCAGCGGCTGATCCCCCGGTACGGCCGGATCGGCTTCCTCGCCCGGGAGCTGCTCGACGAGATCCCCCGCACGTTGGCGATGGTGTGATCCCGCCATATCCGCTGTTTCCGCGTCGACCACCTGGGTACCGATCACCCCACCAGACGAGATCCAGGGAGGTCACACCCGTGTCGACAGATGCCATCGTCCTGCTCAAAGAGGACCACAAGGAGATGCGCCGACTGTTCAAGGCCTTCCAGGATGCCGAGGAGGGTCCGGCGAGCAAGCGGCAGAAGCTGGTGGAGGAAATCCTGGAGGCCCTCACCGTGCACACGTACCTCGAGAACGAGGTGATGTACCCGGAAGTCCGCCGCCTGCTGCCCGACCTGGAGGACGACATCCTCGAGTCGTACGAGGAGCATCACGTGGCCGACGTGCTCTGCGCCGAGCTGGCCAGCATGGACGCCGACGACGAACGCTTCAACGCCAAGACGACGGTGCTGATCGAGAACGTCACGCACCACGTGGAGGAGGAAGAGGAGGAGTGGTTCCCCAAGGTCCGCGACGCGCTGGGCCGCAAGCAACTCCAGGAGATCGGCGAGCGGATGATCGCGCTGCGGGCCGACGCGCCGCGTACCCCCACCGCGCCGAAGGCGATCAAGAAGGCGATGGACGCGATGACCGCCTGAGTCGGTCGCATACACCGAGGGGCCCGGCGTGCTGCCGGGCCCCTCGTCGTGCGCCAATCTCCCGGGGACCGCGTGGGACGGCCCCGGACGGCCCGGTAGGATCGGCGCGGGCCGTTACTGGCGCGTGGGGATGGACAACCATCGGGGAGCGGCCCCGTCACGAGGACGTTTGCCGAGCGCCTGGGCCTTCCCGCACGTCTGTTGGAGGTCGCATGTCGCACAACGCCGAGTCCACCGCATTCCGGAGCGCCCTCGAGGTGATCCGGGCTGTCGAGCCGCGGGTGGCCGACGCCATCGGCGCCGAGCTGACCGACCAGCGGGAGTCGCTCAAGCTCATCGCCAGCGAAAACTACGCCTCCCCGGCGACGCTGCTGGCCATGGGCAACTGGTTCAGCGACAAGTACGCCGAGGGCACCGTCGGCCGCCGTTTCTACGCCGGCTGCCAGAACGTCGACACCGTCGAGGCGCTCGCCGCCGAGCACGCCCGGGAGCTGTTCGGCGCCCCACACGCCTACGTGCAGCCGCACTCGGGCATCGACGCCAACCTGGTCGCCTTCTGGGCGGTGCTGGCCGACCGGGTGGAGTCCCCCGCGCTGAAGAAGGCGCAGGTCCGCCAGGTCAACGACCTCACCGAGGCCGACTGGTTCGCGCTGCGCCGCGAGCTGGGCAACCAGCGGATGCTCGGCATGTCGCTGGACGCCGGCGGCCACCTCACCCACGGCTTCCGGCCGAACATCTCCGGCAAGATGTTCGACCAGCGCAGCTACGGCACCGACCCGGCGACCGGCCTGATCGACTACGACCGGGTCGCCGAGGCGGCCCGCGAGTTCAAGCCGCTGATCCTGGTCGGCGGGTACTCGGCGTACCCCCGGAAGGTGAACTTCCGGATCCTGCGGGAGATCGCCGACTCGGTCGGCGCCACCTTCATGGTCGACATGGCGCACTTCGCCGGCCTGGTGGCCGGCAAGGTGTTCACCGGCGACTTCGACCCGGTGCCGCACGCGCACATCGTCACCACCACCACCCACAAGTCGCTGCGCGGCCCGCGCGGCGGCATGGTGCTCTGCCAGCCGGAGCTGGCCGACCAGGTGGACCGGGGCTGCCCGATGGTGCTCGGTGGTCCGCTGCCGCACGTGATGGCCGCCAAGGCCGTCGCCCTCGCCGAGGCCCGCCGGCCCGACTTCGCCGACTACGCCCAGCGGATCGTGGACAACGCCCAGGCTCTCGCCGAGGGGCTGCTGCGCCGGGGCGCCAAGCTGGTCACCGGCGGCACCGACAACCACCTGGTGCTGATCGACGTGTCCGGCTACGGGCTCACCGGCCGGCAGGCCGAGCAGGCGCTGCTCGACTCGGGCATCGTCACCAACCGCAACTCGGTCCCGCAGGACCCGAACGGCGCCTGGTACACGTCCGGCATCCGGATCGGCACCCCGGCGCTGACCACCCGGGGCCTCGGCACCGCCGAGATGGACCAGACCGCGGAGCTGATCCACACCGTGCTGGCCCAGACCACGGCCGGCGCCAACGCCGACGGCACCCCGTCCAAGGCGAAGTACAACCTCGACGCCGACCTGGCCGACAAGATCGCCCAGCAGGCGACCGACCTGCTGGCCCCGCACCCCCTCTACCCGGCCATCGACCTGACCTGACCCGACCCGCTCGTCGGACGCGGACCAGGCCCAGGCCGGGTCCGCGTCCGGAGGCGGGCGTCAGGCCAGGGGGCGCTTGAGGTGGTAGCGGTGCACTTCGGTGCTGCCCTGGACGTTGTTCACGTCTTCGGCCGCGGAGACCAACTCCCACCCCTCCCGGCCGGCACGGTTGAGGTGCGCGATGGCGGTGTCACCGAAGGCGGTGATGTCCTTGCGGGACCCGTCCGGGGCGTACCAGACGAACGAGACATGAAAATTGCGGCCCTGTCCCTGATAACGGCGGACGAGCAGGGCGTACTCCCAGGCAACCATGCGGCCCATTATGACCGTCCACCCAGGACGACGGCACGCCGGCCGTCGCGCATTGCCATCCGGTGAACGCGGTGTGTCAGCCCGCTCGACGGGCCAACTCGTCGGTGATCAGCTCCGCGAGGCGATCCAGCCCGACGTCGATCTGCTCGGGTGTCACCGCGCTGACCGACAATCGCAACGCGCGTACCGGCGCGGTGTCGTCGTAGAAGTGCGCCATCGGCGTCCACAGCACCCCGTAGTCGCGCGCCGAGCGGTCCAGCAACGCGTCGTCGACCGGGAACGGCACGGTCACCACCACGAAGAACCCTCCGGCCGGCACCGTCCAGCGCACCGCCGCCGGCCGGTCCGGCACGGCCGGAAAGCGCCGGGTCAGGCCGGCCACCAGGTGACGCAGATTCCGGGTGTACGCGGCCCGCTCCCGAATGTTCGCGGCCACCAGGCTGCATCCGTGCTCCAGCAGCCGACCGCCGATCACCGCCTGCGCGATCGGCGACGTGTTCACCGTGACCATGCTCTTGATCATGGCAAGCTGGTCGGCGAGCGGGCCGACCCGTCCGTCCGCACCGGCCACCCGCTGGTCGGCGACCACGTACCCGACCCGCGCGCCGGGGAGCACGGTCTTGGCGAACGAGCCGAGGTAGACGACCCGCCGTCCGGTGTCCAACGCCTTGAGGGTGGGCGGGCGGGGCCCGTCGTCGAGGTGGAAGAGCCCGTACGGATTGTCCTCCAACAGCAGCAGGTCCTCCTCGACGGCCAGGTCCAGCAGCCGCCGCCGGTGCGCGGTGTCGATGCTGACCCCGGAGGGGTTGGCGAAGTCCGGCATCAGGTAGCAGGCGCGCGGCCGCAGCCCGGCCGCCCGTGCGCGGCGTGCCTGGGCGGCCAGGTCGGCCAGATCGACCCCGGACGACCCACCGGCGACCGGCCACACCGGCAGGTCCACCAGCCGGGCCGCCCCGGTCAGCCCGACGTAGGTCGGTGCGACCGCGAGCAGCACATCCATCGGCCCGGCCCGTAACGCCCGCAGCACCAGGAACATCGCCTCCTGGCAGCCGACCGTCACCACGACGTCCTCCGGGTCGACGGTGATCCCCTCGTCGACGGCGAGGTTGCGGGCGATCAGGTGGTGCACGATGCCCTTGGTCCGGCCGTACTGCAGCAGCAGTCGCCGGGCCTGCTCCGGTCGGTGCCCGAGGTCGTCGACGAGGTGCCGGTGGAAGGTGTCCAGGTGCCGGTGCACCGCCGCCAGGTCGAAGTACTCCTCGTACGGCCGGCCGGCCGCGAGGGACACCGCCGCCGGGTAGCGCTCGGACACCTCGTTGAGGAAGTTCATCGACGTCAACGCCGGATCACCCAGCGCGGGGTGCAGGTCGGCGACGGTCAGGTCGACCGGTTCGGCGGCGCTCACCCCTCAGCCCACCCCGAGGGTCCGCAGCTCGCCGGCTGCCGCCACGTCGGCACAGCCGGCCAGGGTGAGCGCGTCGGTCAGCTCGGTGGCCAGCAGCGCCAACGCGTGCCGGGCGGCCGGTTCGCCACCGGCTGCGAGGGCCCAGAGCAGTGGCCTGCCGACCAGCACCCCGGCCGCGCCCAACGCCAGCGCCCGCAGCACGTCGGTGCCGCCCCGGATGCCGCTGTCCAGCAGCACCTGGCAGCCGTCCCCGACCGCGTCGACGACCTCCGGCAGCATGGTGACGCTCGCTGGCGAGCCGTCCAGTTGCCGCCCGCCGTGGTTGGAGACGACGATCGCGTCCGCGCCGATCCGTACCGCCTCGATCGCGTCGCGCGGATCCAGCAGCCCCTTGACCACCAGCGGCAGGTCGACCTGCTCGCGCAGCCACGCCAGGTCCGCCCAGCGCAGCGCCGGCGCGAACGACGCCGCGGTGTGCGCGGCGATCGCGGACACCCCGGGCGCACCGGAGTGCGCCAGCGCGTCCCGACCGTCGGGGAGGTTCGCGGCGACCACCTCGGCCGGCAGCCGGAACGCGTTGCGCAGGTCCCGGGGACGCCTGCCGAGCACCGGCACGTCCACGGTGACCACCAGCGCCCGACACCCGGCCGTGACGACCCGGTCCAGCAGGTCCCGGACGAGAGCCCGATCGCGCAGCCAGTAGAGCTGGAACCAGACGTCCACGCCCGCCCCGGTGACCTGTTCGATGGGTGTGCTGCCCAGCGTGCTCGCCAGGTACGGGATGCCGGCCGCACCGGCCGCCGCGGCCAGACCCAGCTCCCCGTCCGGGTGCAGCAGCCGCTGGTACGCCATCGGCGCCACCCCGACCGGCATGGCGTACCGACGACCGAGCAGGTGGGTGCCGAGGTCGACGGTGCCCACCCCGCGCAGCACCCGGGGCAGCACCGCGACCCGGTCCAGCGCGCGACGGTTCGCGGCGAGGGTCACCTCGGACGCGCTGCCGCCGGCCACGTAGTCCCAGACATCCGGTGGCAGCACGGCGCGGGCCCGCTCGGCGTAGTCGGCGAGCGACACGGCCGGCAGGTCGGCCAGCACCCGCTCACCCATCGTCCGCCGCCGTGCCCGTCGGTGCGGCAGCCACGTCGCACCCGGCGGGCCCGTCCGACCGGCCGAAGCGCGCACGGCGGAACGCCGCCGCGCCAGCCGCGGCACGGGCCGCCCGGTACGCGGCCACCTCCGGATGTAGGGCCATGTCGCTCCTATCCTCCGGTGCTGACCAACAGCTTGTCGATGCCGCGCAGGAACAGGCTGCCGCTGTACGTCGGCGTCTCGGTGATCGTCAGGGCGGGGAACCGGGCGAACAGCCGGGGCAGCGCGAGGCGTCCCTCCAACCGCGCCACCGCCGCGCCGAGGCAGAAGTGCAGGCCCACGCCGAAGGACAGCGACGGGGGGCCGGAACGGGTCGGGTCGAAGGTGTCCGGGTCGGGAAAGCGGGCCGGGTCCCGGTTGGCGGCCCCGATCAGGATCAGCACGTTGTCGTCCTCGGCGACCGGCACGCCGTTCAGCACGGTGTCGGCCGGCGCGGCTCGGGCCAGGAAGTGCACCGGGCTCGCCAACCGCAGCACCTCGTCCACGCAGCCCTGGGCCAGTGTGGCGTCGGTGGGCAGCGCCGCGACCGTCCCCGGCTGGGTCAACAGCAACGGCAACCCGTTGCTGAACATGTAGACGGTGGTGACGAAGCTGGCGTTGAACAGCACGATCAGGTTGCTGACCAGCTCGTCCTCGGTCAGCGCCACCTCACCGGAGTCGAGCGCCTCGACCAACCCGCTGAGCAGGTCTTCCCCGGGCACCCGGCGGCGATGCCCGAGCAGATCCCGGTAGAAGACCCGCAGATCCCGCGCGGCGGTGTTGGCCGCGGCCAGCCGCTCCGGGGTCTTCCCCGCCACATCCAGGAACTCGTCGATCCAGCCCACCCGCTCGCGGTACCACGGCAACTCCGCGGCCGGGATGCCGATGAACTCGGCCATCACCAGGGCCGGAATCGGGTACGCGAAGTCGGCCACGAAGTCGACCACGCCCTCCCCGGCGTCCGCCATCCGGTCCAGCAGCTCGTCGACCACCCGCAGGATCACCGGTTCCAGCGCGCCGAGCCGGCGCGGCGTGAAGGTGCGGGAGAAGACCTGCCGCATCCGGGTGTGATCGGGCGGGTTGACGAACATCATCGAGGTCTGGAAGGTACGCAGAATCTCCTGCTCCTCCCACCCCGGCGGCGGCTGTTTCGTCCACTCCGGATCGCGCAGCAACCCGTCGACGAGGTCGTAGCCGACCGCGACCGCGGCCACCGTCCGGTGCTCGGCGCGCGCCGGCACCGCGCTGATCGGGCCGAGCCGGTGCAGGTCGGCGTACCACGGGTAGGGATCCTGTCTGCCCGGTTCGCTGTACAGGCCGGTGAGTATCTCCTCCACGTCCACGGCCAACTCCTTCCCGCCGATGTCGGTGGCCGGGGACAGCGGGGATGACCCGCCGCCCCCGGCCCGGGTCACAGATCGAGCAGCCGCAGCGGCACGGCGTCGGCCAGCGCCTGGTTGCCGGCATCGTTCGGGTGGATGTGGTCCCCCGAGTCGTACGCGGGCAGCAGTTGGCTGGGTCGCGCCGGGTCGCGCACCACGCGGTCGAAGTCGAGCAGCCCGTCGAACTCCCGGCTGCCGCGCAGGTACGCGTTCACCGCCTGGCGGGTGGCCTCCTTCTGCGGCGTCCACACGCCCGGTGCGCCGTGCCCCTCGTACGGCGTCAGCGTGGCCACCAGGCTGGTCAGTCCGCGCTGCTGGAGCTGCTGGTTGATCTGCCGCAGGGTGGCGATGATCGCCTCGGGTGCGTCGTTCGACATCCAGATGTCGTTGATGCCCAGGTGGGTGACGACGGTGCGCACCCCGGTCTGGCCGAAGACGTCCTCGTTGAGCCGGGCGGCGGCGTTCGGGCCGAGCTGGTAATAGCCCGGGTAGTTCCCGTCGCCCGGCTCGGTGCCCTCGTGGTTGAGCCGGTTGCCGGCCAGGCTCAGGTTGAGCACGCCCGGGGTGCGCTTGTCCGGCCGGTCGGCGAGCAGCCGGTCGGAGAGCAGGTCGGGCCAGCGCCGGTTGGCGTTGACGGTGCTGCCGTTGCCGTCACCGATGGAGTCGCTGAGCACGACGAGCGCGCCGGGACTGCCCCTGCGCTGCACGTCGATGCCGGAGAGGAAGAACCAGCAGCAGGTGGGACGGGTGGTGAACCCGGTGCCCTCGGCCACCCCGGTCAGATCCCCCGCGCCGATGAAGTTGGCCTGCTGGGACTGCCCGTGGAACGTGGTCGGGCCGGTCGGCGTCGGGAAGTGCAGGGTGACCACCAGGTCGCTGTCGTCCGCGACCGGGAAGGCCAGCGGGTCGCTGAGGAGTTCGGCGCCCCGGTTCATGGTCGCCGTGGTGGCGCCGGTGAAGCTCAGCGAGCGTACCGACGTCGCCTCGATGTCGGAGAGGTCGTCGGGGGTCGCGGTGTTCGGCCGGGCGACGGTGGCGCGGCCAACCCGGACCGCCTGCTCGCCGTACAGGTTGCTGAGGCGTACCCGCAGCGCCGGTCCGCCCACCGACACGTGCACGATCATCCGGACGCTCTGGTCGTTGAGGCCGGTGTTGGTCAGTCCGACCGAGTTGCCCCGGGTGACCGCGGTGGCCCAACTGCCCGCCCACTCGGCGCGGTCGGGTCGGCCGGCGGCGGTGCCGGACGGACCGGCGCTGGCGACGACGGCGGGTGCGCCGACGACCAACAGCGCGGCCGCGGCGGCGATGACGGGCCATCTCTTCGGGGTTGCCGTTGCCATGGAACCTCCATCGTGTGGCAGCCCGGGGCCGTCCGCTGACGGCGCCCGCCTGGACGATGGTCCAGAAACCTAGCCGCCGCCGCTGACGGGCGTCAATCGACCTGATCGACGCCATCAAATGTCCGGCGGGCCCGTCGGATCGCCCGTCGGCACGGTTCCGACCAGCCGTTTCGCGCCTAGGCTTCCAGGCGGCGGCGGTGCGGTCGCCCGAGCGCGCCACCGTCGCGTCGTCACCGGGAGCTGCCCGGGACCGCCGCTTTCTGGGGATGGGGGCTGCCGGATGACTGACGGACCCGGGCACGACACGACCTACGTGCACAGGGTGTTGGACCTCTTCGCCGAGTTCGGCGACCGGGAGGCGCTCGTCGGCGCCGGTCGCCGCCTCACCTACACCGACGCTGCCGCCCGGGTCCGGGCGATGGCCGCGACGTTGACCCGGCACGGCGTACGGCCCGGGTCGGCGGTGCTGGTGACCGTCGCGAACGCGGTGGAGGTTCCGCTGCTGCAGCTCGCCCTGCACCTGCTGGGCTGCCGGACGATGTGGGTCGCCCCGGTGACCGCGCGCCGGGAGGTCGACGAGTTCATCCGGTTGGCCCGCCCGGACGCCCTGGTCTACGACGCCCGGGACCGGGCCGGTCTGGGCCCGGAGCTGGCCGCGGCGCTGCCCGGCACACCGGTGTGCTGTCTCGGCGCGGGCGGCACCGGCCCCGACCTCACCGCCGACACCGACGCCGACGTGACGAACCTGCCGGCGGCCGTGCCGACGCCCGAGTCGTTCCTGCAGACCAGCGGCACCACCGGCAGCCCCAAGCTGGTGCACCACCGGGCCAGCTTCTACGCCCAGATCCTCGCCCTGGCCGCCGACTTCCGCGCCGCCGGTTTTCCGCTGCTGCGGCACCTGTCGCACTCACCGATGTGGCTGGCCAGCGGGCAGATCACCACCCTGTTCAACCTGTTCACCGGCGGGGTGCTGTTCCTGCGCGACGACTGGGACCCGGTGGCCTTCGCGGACACCGTGCAGCGGGAGCGGATCAACTCGACCTTCGTCACCCCGCCGATGCTCTACGAGGTGTTGGACCATCCGGCGCTTGTCGGCGCGGACTTCTCCGCCATGTTCATGTTCAACGTGGGCGCCGGGCCCGCCGCGCCCGCCCGGCTGCGCCAGGCCATCGCGCGGTTCGGCCCGGTGCTGCGCATCGTGTACGGCCTCAGCGAGGCCGTCGTGGTCACCGCCCTGCCCGGCCTGACTGACGATCCGGAGCACCCGCAGCGGTTGGGCTCCTGCGGGCGGCCCTACGGCGACGTCCGCATCGAGATCCGCGGCGACGACGGCACCGTGCTGCCGACCGGCCGCGACGGCGTGGTGTGGGTGCACACCCGGCTGCGCTTCGCCGGCTACCACGGCCAGCCGGAGCTGACCGCGCAGACGCTCGTGGACGGCTGGGTGCGGACCCGCGACATCGGTCACCTCGACGACGACGGCTACCTCTACCTGGTCGACCGGGCAGACGACGCGATCCTCACGCAACGACGGAGCTGGCCGATCTTCTGCCGCCCCATCGAGGACGTGCTGGCCGGGCATCCCCGGGTACGGGCCGCCGCCGTGATCGGCGTACCGGACGAGACGGCCGGTGAGGTCCCGTACGCGTACGTGGTGCTCGCCCCGGGCGCGACGGTCGCCGGGGCGGAGCTGATCGACCTGGTGACCGCCGAGCTGAACGAGATGTGGGCGCCGGCCGCCGTGGAGTTCGTCGACCGGCTGCCGGTGAACCGGTCGATGAAGGTGGACAAGCGGGCCCTGCGCGCGCGGTACGCGGCGCGTCGGGCGGCGGCGGTCGGGGCGTGACTCCCCGCCGGCAACTGGTCATCCTGGTCAGCGCGGACCTGATCTCCAACCTGGGCACCCGCATCTCGGTGGTGACCATTCCGTGGCTGGTGCTGGTCACCACCGGCAGCCCCACCAAGATGGGCCTGGTCGCGTTCGCCGAGACCCTGCCGTACCTCCTGTCCAGCGCGTTGGGCACGCCCTGGGCGGACCGGATCGGCCTGCGCCGTACCTCGATCCTCTGCGACGTGGGCAGCGCCGTGGCGATGGTCGTCGTCGCACTGACCCCGTGGTTGGGCTTCGCCCCGTTGGTGGCGCTCGTCGCGGTGGCCGGCGCGCTGCGGGGCATCGGGGACCGGGTGAAGCACGTGATGTTCCGCCCGGTCGCGGAGGCCGCCGGAGTACCGCTGATCCGGCTGACCTCCGCGTACGACGGGCTCAGCCGGGTGGTGACCCTGTTCGGCGCCGCCGTCGGCGGCCTGCTGATCGCCGCGTTCGGGGTCACCGAGGCGCTCCTCATCGACGCGGCCAGCTTCGGCGTCTGCGCGCTGCTGATCGGTGTCCTGGTCCGCCCGCCGGCCGCCCCGGCGCAACCCGCCCAGCCGGAGAGTTACCTGCGCGCGCTGCGGGCCGGTTTCCGCTACCTGGGTCGGGACCGGCCGCTGCTCGGCATGCTCGCCGTCGTCTCGGCGCTGAACATGGTGGCCAACGCCAGCGTGGCCGTCTACATCCCGGTCTGGGTCGCCCGGGAGCTGCACGGCCCGAGCGGCCTCGGTCTGGTGCTGGCGGCGTTCTCGGCGGGCGCGCTGCTGGGCAACCTGGTGTTCACCATGCTCGGGCCCCGGCTGCCCCGGCGGCTGACGTTCCTGCTCGGCGCGCTGGTCGCCGGCACACCCCGGCTGGTGGCGCTGGCGATCAGCGACGAGCTGCCGGTGGTGCTGGTGGTGACGTTCCTGTCCGGAATCGGCATCGCGGCGGTCAACCCGCTGCTCGGGGTGGCGCTCTACGAGCGGATACCGCCGGAGTTGCAGACCCGGGTGATCGGCATCGCCGGTTCGTTGGCCTTCGTCGGGTTGCCGGTCGGCGCACTGCTCGGCGGCTGGTCGGTGGACGCTCTGGGGCTCACCCCGGCCCTGCTGACCATGGCGGCGGCGTGCCTGGTGATCACCGCGTACCCGTTGCTGAGCAGGGCCTCCGGCCCGGAGACACCGGCCCGGTCCGCCCCCGTCACCACACCCTGACCGGCCCGGCTGCCTCGCGAGGCCCTACCGCAGCCGTGCCCGGCGGGCGCGACACTCGGGGTCGTCGGCGTGCGCGTCAGTCGCCGGCCGGGCCACTTCGGCCGGCAGGCGCGTCTGGTCGTCCACGAAAGCGCAGCGGAGGTTCACACTCGCGAGCAGTCTCGCCCGTTCGAGGTTAGCCCCGTTCAGGCCGACGCCGAACAGGTCGACGCCGAACAGGATCGTGTTGGTGAGGTCCGCGCCCGTCAGGTCCGCGTTGGTCAGATCGGTGTTGGACAGGTTCACGTCGGTCAGCACGGCAAAACGCAGGGTCGCCTCGACCAGCCTCGTGCCGGCGAGGGTGGCGTGGTCCAGTCGCGCCCGGTTCAGCTGCGCGCGCTGTAGGTCCACCGAGCGGAGGTTGGCGCGGCGCAGGTCCGCGTCGGTCAGGTCGACGTCGGTCAGGTTGGCGCCCGCCAGGTCCGCGTCGGTCAGGTCGGCGTCGGAGAGGTTCGCCCCTTCCAGATTCGCCAGGCCCAGGCTCATTCCGGCCAGGTCCATCCCGCGCAGGTCGGTACGGGACAGGTCGACGCGGGTCAGGTCTGGCCGGCCGCTGCGGGAGTCCCTGTCGCCGAGCGCGGCCAGAGCAGCGTGGATGTCGACCGGGGGCGGTACCCGGGTGTCCTCGAACGAGGCTGCTGCCGTGGCCTCGTCGGTAGGAGCGGGGGTGGGAGCGGCCGCCCCGCCGACCGAGTGGACGCGGACGAACGCCGACAGGATCTCCACGACGGCAGGACGATCGGCCGTAGAATCGCGCATGATCCGTCGCAGGGCGTGGATGGCGCCCAGGCGCACGTCCACCTTGTCGGCGCCGGGCTGCCCCAACTGTTCGATCGACGCGGTGAAGCGGTCGGTGATCTGCCCCTGCGCGGTGAGGCGTTGCTGCTCGCGGTTGGCCTCCTGTTGCGCACGGTTGGCGGCGTTGGTGACGTACAGCCCGATCGCGAGGACGATCACCGACAGGATGCTCCCCAGGCCGAGTAACCGTTGCCAGGGGTCCGGTTTGAGTTCCAGGGGGGCGCCCGGAGCCAGCTCCAACCGGGTTGTCGACGGTCGGCCAGGGCGTAGGGCGCGCGACGCGACGGTAGTCGGCCGAGGCCGTCTCTCCCGCGTCGGGCGGCCGGGGGCCGCGGTGGGGGTGCCGGCACGCCAGGCGGCGCGGACGGCGGCTAGTCGAGCGCGGATGGTCGCCACGACCTCCATTTGACCCGACCTGTGCCACTCCTGCTCGCACCTCCGGACGTCGGTGCTCGGCGAACTCCTCGCCGAGCAGAGCGACGGCCTGGCCGAGGCCAGCGTGACCGACTGAGCCTGGCCCGACGGTCCGGCGGTCGGCTAGCGTGCCGACATGCCATCGACGCTCACCGAATCGACGGACCCGTACTGTCTGCGCCCCGGAGAGGCCACCGAACTGCTGCGTGGGCACCCGTGGCGGCGGTTCGTGGCGCTCGGCGACAGCGTCGTGGAGGGCATGTGTGAGCCGACGCCGGGCTACCCGGACGTGCAGTGGGTCGACCGGGTCGCCGCCGAGCTGACCGCCGTGCGCCCCGGGCTGGCGTACCAAAATCTGGGTCGACGCGGGCTGCGCGCGCACCAGGTGCGGGCCACCCAGCTCGCCCCGGCACTCGCCTTCGCACCGGACCTGGCGTTGGTCGTCTGCGGGGGCAACGACGCCTTCCACCCGGCGTACGACGCGGAGGCGGTGGACGCCGAGCTGACCACGATGATCACCGCGCTGCGCGCCGTGGGGGCCGACGTGATCACCGTGGGCATGTTCGACGTCTCGCACAGCCCCGCGGTGCCCGAGCACCTCCGGCCCGGCCTGGGCGAACGAATGCGCCGCCTGTCGGCACACAGCGCCAACCTGGCCGAGAGCCTGAACACAATCCACGTGCACCTGACCGACCACCCCCTGACGGCCGACCCCACCCTCTACAGCACCGACGGCCGCCACGGCAGCGCCCGCAGCGACGCCATAGCAACAGCCCAAACCCTCCGCACCCTCTCCCTCTCCCTCTCCCGCCCCGAAGCCCCCTCCCAGCCCCCACCCCCTCCCCTCCGCCCAGCCCCCGTTGATCATGAGGTTATTGCCCCGACACGCCGATGCGGGGAGCAATAACTCCATGATCAACCAGGGCAAAGCGGGGGTGGGTTAGTGCTTTAGGAGGACTCCGGTTAGGAGAACTCCGTGGGCCAGGTTGAGGACTCCGTCGCAGCCGGGGTAGCCGACTCTCGCCAGGCCGCCGGAGGCGTGGCGGCCGAAGAGGTACGGGGCCAGCGAGAACGGGACGTCGGCGGTGACCGTCTCGCCGGTCTCGATCTGAACGAAGTCCATCGACACCCGGTCGGTCGGCAGGTACTCCTGCAGGATCGCGCCGCCCCGATCGACGGCGGCCCGCACACCCTCGGCCCAGTCCGCCGCGCTCAGCTCCGGGCCGAGCAGCACGCCGTGACCGGCGGAGCCGTCGGCGGGTTTCGCCACCAGCTCGGCCTGTTCGGCGATGGCCCGGTCGAGCACCGCGGCGGTCAACGGCACCGTGTACGGCACGTGCCGGCGGATCAGCGCCTGGTCGTCGGCGGGTAGCCCGTCCACGTCCTCCCACAGCCAGGCGAAAATGGTCTTGTTGCCGAGCAGCCACGCCGCCGCCGACACGAACATCGGGAGGGTGCCGGCGGCGAGGGCCCCGGCCACCGCGTCCAGGCCGGCGGTCGGGGTGACCCGGTTGGGCACGAACAACCGGAACAGCGCGTCGACCGGCGCGCCGTCGACCACCAACCGCGCGGAGGCGTCCAGGGTGGCGCTGGACACCGGCGCGATGACCAGGTCGATGCCGAAGTCCCGGGCCCGTACGGCGAGGGGGTCGAGGATCCGGATGAACGTCTGCGGGTCGTCGAGGCCCGGGTAGTCGGCGTCGAAGTCCATCAGCAGCGCCACCCGGGCGCCGTCGGGCAGCCGCAGCTCCTCGCGGATCGCCACGAACCGCTGGTCGAGCAGCGACGGGGCGGCCCGCACCGGCAGGTCGTCGAGGATGCCCCGCTCCCGGTACAGGCGCGCGAACCGCTGGATGACGGTGTCGGCGTCGAACCCGCCGCCGAGGCTGCTGTCGATGTTGTACTCGACGAACTTCGGCACCCCGCCGGAGAAGATCACATCTGGGCGGTACGCGGCCAGCAGCGCCTCGGTCAGCGGCTCGGCCTCGTCCAGCAGGCGGGTCTCCCCCGCCGGTACGCCGAGCAGCCGGCGCAGCTCACCGGCGGTGCCGGTCCGCCGACGGCAGGCGTCGAGGATGAGCTGGGCGAGCCGGTCGCAGACCTCGTTGAGCTCCCGCCAGGCGTCGGCGGTGAGCACCGGGGGGCGGGCCAACCGCCACTGCTTGTTGTAGGTGGCCCGGCCGTGGAAGACCTGCTCCCAGGCTGCCGCCCCACCGGCCACCATGGCCGAACGGGCCGGCTCCGGCAGGTCGGTCCAGGCCCGGTCAGCCGTCGGCCACGCGTAGTTCGGGTCGATCATGATCCGTCCTTCATGGTCAGGTGGATGGCGGTGGCGAGCTGGTCCCGGCCGGGCTGGACGGCCCGGTCCAGTGCCGGGGCGAACGGGAGCACCGCCCCGTCCGGGCGGGTGACCCGGCGGGGTGGGGCGAGCAGCCGGACCCGCTCCACCACCGAGGCGATGATCTCGGCGGCCATTCCGCAGGAGCGGTTGGCGTCGTCGAGCACCACGAGTCGCCCGGTGCGGGCGACCGACTCGGTGAGGCCGTCGATGTCGAACGGGTACAGGGTGCGGGGGTCGAACACCTCCACCGATACCTGGTCGGCCAGCTCCGCGGCGACGGCGAGCGCGTCGTGCACCAGGTGCCCGATCGCGACCACCGTCACGTCGTCGCCGGAGCGGTGGATCCGGCCCTGGCCCAGCGGCACCGGTGCCGGGTCCTCGACGTTTTCGCGCACGTCCATCGCCGCGGCCGGCGCGAACACCACCACCGGGTCGTCGTGGCGGATGGCGGTGACCAGCAGCCCGTACGCGTCGGCCGGGGTGGCCGGCACGACGGTGACCACGCCGACGTGGGCGAAGAGGCTGTACGGGTGGTCGGAGTGCTGCCCCGCCCACCCGGTACGCGAGCCGGAGCCGGGCACCAGGTAGGTGACGGGGACGCTGCACTGCCCGCCGGTCATCAGCGGGAACTTGTGCGCGTGGTTGACGATCTGCTCGAAGACCAGGAACAGCAGCGACGGGATCTGGAACTCGATCACCGGCCGCAGCCCGGCCAGCGCCGCCCCGGTGGCGAAGCTGGTGAAGGCCTGCTCCGACAGGGGGGTGTCGCGGACCCGATCGGTGCCGAACCGTTTGGCCAGCCCGGTGGTCACCAGCGACGCCCCGACCTGGACGTCCTCACCGAGCAGGAACACCGCCTCGTCGCGGGCCAACTCGTCGGCGAGGGCCCGGGTCAGCGCCCGGCGGTACGACAGTCGGGGCACCTCAACCACCTCCGGTGCGGGCGGTCAGGCCGCTGGCGTACAGGTACGCCAGGGCGTCGGCCGGGTCGGGTTCCGGGCTGTGCAGGGCGAACCGCACGGCCGCGTCGAGGGTTTCCTCGACCTCGGCGTCCACTGCGGCGCGGTCGACGTCGGAGAGGCGTTCGCCCTGGATGCGGACCGGGTCTCGGGCCCGACCCCGGGTCACCTCGTCGGGTGGGCGGTAGTCGAGGCGTACCGCGTGTTCGAAGGTGTGATGGGCGTCGAAGCGGTAGGTCCGGGCCTCGATCAGCTCGGGGCCGCCGCCGGAGCGCATCCGGTCGACGGCCTCGGCCGCGGCGGCGCGTACCCTCTCGGGGTCCTGGCCGTCGACCTGGACGGCCGGAATGCCGAACGCGGCGGCCCGGCCGGCGATGCTGCCGGCCACCGCGCCGGCGACCGGCATGGTGGTGGCGTAGCCGTTGTTCTCGCAGACGAACAGCACCGGCACCCGCCAGAGCGCGGCCAGGTTGAACGCCTCCAGCAGCATCCCCTCGTTGACCGCACCGTCGCCGAAGAAGCTCACCCCGACGGTGTCGCGGCCCCGGCGGCGGTGCGCCCAGACCGCGCCGGTGATGATCGCCCCGGAGGCGCCGACGATCGCGTTCGCGCCGAGCACGCCGATGCTCAGGTCGGCGGCGTGCATCGAACCGCCCCGGCCGGCGTTGAGGCCAGTGACCCGGCCGCACAGCTCGGCCATCATTCGCGCCGGATCGGCGCCCCGGGCCAGGACGTGCCCGTGCCCACGGTGGGTGCCGGCGAGCACGTCGTCGGCACCCAGCGCCGCGCAGACGCCGGCGGCGATCCCCTCCTGACCGAGGTACGGGTGGATGCCGCCGACGATCTGCCCGCCGTGGACCAGTTCCACCGCCCGTTGTTCGAATCGGCGGATCAGCCGGACCGTGCGGTAGAGCCGGACCGGGTCGGCGGCGGTCACGCAGGCACCTTGAAGGAGAAGGCCGCCGGTCGGGCGTCCCCCACGTAGAGTTCGATGTGGTCGATACCACGGATGTCCATGTCTCCTGAAGCCCTTCCCACCCGGTTCCCCGCCCGTCCGGACGCGCCCCGCCCGGGACGCCGCGTCGATCACCCCCTCGGCTCGGCGACCCGCGCCAGCAGCAGGCTCACGTTCTGGCCGCCGAACCCGAACGAGTTGGTGACCGCGTACTCCGGGTCGGCCTTGCGGGGCGTGCCACGGATGTGGTCCGCCGGGCAGGCCGGATCCGGGTCGTCGAGGTGGTACGTCGGGGGCAGCAGCCCCCGACCGAGCGCCAACGCGGTGACCGCCGCCTCCAGCACCCCGGAGGCGCCGAGCAGGTGACCGGTGAGCGCCTTGGTGGAGCTGACCGGCACACCGCCGACACCGAAGACGTCGGCCAGGGCGGTGGTCTCCGCGATGTCACCGAGTTTCGTGCCGGTGCCGTGCGCGTTGACGTAACCGACCGCCGCCGCCGGGACACCGGCGCTGCGCAGCGCCCGGCGGATGCACGCCGCCGCGCCGGCGCCGTCCGGGCGGGGGGCGGTCAGGTGGTACGCGTCCGTCGTCGCACCGTGCCCGGCCACCTCGGCGTACCCGGCGACGCCGCGCGCCGCGGCGTGCTCGGCGTTCTCCAGGACCAGCAGCGCGGCACCCTCGGACAGGACGAACCCGGTGCGGGAGGTGTCGAACGGCCGACTCGCCCGGCTCGGGTCGGTGCCGGCGCGCGCCAACGCCCGCGCGTTGCCGAAGGTGTCGGCGAAGGTCGGGAAGAGCGGCGCCTCGCTGGCCCCGCAGAGCACCACGTCGGCCTCCCCGGTCGCGATGAGCCGGACGCCGTCGGCGACCGCCTGCGCGCCGGAGGCGCAGGCGGTGCCGACCGACGAGCTGTAGCCCCGGATGCCGTGCGCGATGGCGATCCGCGCCGCCGGCATGTTCGGCAGGATCCCGGTGAGCAGGTACGGGCTGACCGCCGCCCGACCCCGGGCCGCCCGGGCCAGCACCTGTGACTCCAGGGTGGCCATCCCCCCGACCCCACCGACGATCACACCGATCCGGTCGGGGTCGACGTCGCGGCCCACCTCGATGCCGGCGTCGGCGAGCGCGTCGGCGGCGGTGAGGAGGGCGAGCACGACGATCCGGTCCAGCACCCGGGTCTCCGGCCCGGACGTGACGGTGCGCGGGTCGATGTCGGGCAGCAGGCCGGCGACGTGCAGCGACTCGCTCGCCGGGTGCCCCTGGGGTGGACGGGTCAGCCCGGACCGGCCGGTGGTCAGCGCGTCGAAGGTCTCCTCGACGCCCCGCCCGACCGGGGTGAACAGACCCATCCCGGTGATCAGGGCGGTCACGCCACCGCTCCGCTTCGCTCCACGGCGGCGCGAGCCGCAACCCCACTGAGCTGCCTGGTTCGCTCGCTCCGCTCGCTCACGCCACCGCTCCGCTTCGCTCCACGGCGGCGCGAGCCGCAACCCCACTGAGCTGCCTGGTTCGCTCGCTCCGCTCGCTCACGACGACGCCTCGGCGAGGTAGCGCTCGCGCAGGACCACCTTGCGGACCTTCCCGGTCACGGTGACCGGGATGTCGGCGGAGGCCACCGGCACCACCCGGCGCAGCGTGGCGCCGACGTCCGGGCCGAGGGCGGCACGGACCCGCTCGGTGCGGTCCTCTGCCGCGTCGGCGCCGGCGGCCAACTCCAGCAGCACGTCGGTGACCACCCCGCCGGCCTTGGCGACGATCACCACCGTGCAGTCGGTGACGTCCGGGCAGGCGGCGAGGACCCGTTCCTCGGACAGCGCGGTGTAGAAGCGTCGCCCGTCACCGGCGTCGACCGAGTCCACCGCCCGGTCCACGTGGTAGTAGCGGCCGTCGGCGTCGACGCGCACCAGGTCACCGGTCAGGTACCAGCCGCGCTGGCGGAAGCGGTAGGTGGTGATGGAGTCGTTCCAGTAGCCCCGGAACAGTGACGGCGAGTCGATGCCCAGGAAACCCACCTCGCCGACCGGCACCGGCTCGCCGTCGGCGTCGAGCACCGCGACCCTGGTGAACTGGTACGGGCGACCGATGCAGCGGCCGTACCAGTCGGTGTCGGCGCGATGGGTGACGTGGAACATCGAGTGCCCCATCTCGCTGGAACCGAGCCCGTCGATGAAGACCGAGCCGGGCACCCTCGCCACCCCGTCGCGGGTGACGATGTCGTGCCAGCCGACCGCGACGAGGCGGCGGATGTGCGGCTCGTGCGAGGCGTCGCCGGTGTTGAACCACAACCGCACCGAGTCCAGGTCGTACCCGGACAGGTCGAAGCGGGCCAGCTCCGCCCAGGTGACCGAGAAACCGAACACCCCGTCGGGGCGCCAGCGTTGGATCGCGTCCAGCACCCGTTCGCCGTCCTGCTCCGACAGCAGGAGCATCTGGGCGCGGTTGCCCAGCGCCTGGTTGACCATCAGCACCGTGGCGGTGTGCGGGGCGGGCAGCGCGTTGAGGATCCGGCTGGTGCCCTGCGCCTGCGGCATGCTGAGCAGGTGCCGGGTGGCCGCGAAGAGGCTGGCGTGCGAGTGCAGCACCGCCTTGGGCACCCCGGTCGTCCCGGAGGTGTGCGTGATCACGATCGGGTCGTCCGGGTGGTGCCGGTAGTGCGCCGGGGCCGCCGCCGGGTCGCCCGCGCCGGTCCGCGCGAGGGTGCCAAGCAGCGGTACGCCCAGGTCGTGCCCGGCCAGCAGGGCGGTGTGCGCGTCGTCGGCGAGCACACCGACGCCTCGCAGGCGGCGGATGTACTCGGCGGCGATCTCCGGGCGGAGTTTGCCGTTCATCAGCGCCGGGATCGCCCCGAGCCGGGTCAGTGCCAGGAAGCTGAGCACCATGTCGGCGGCGGCGGTGGCCCAGACGGCGACCGGGTCGCGGGGGCGTACCCCGCGCTCGTGCAGCCAGGCGGCGCGGGCGGCGACCCGCTCGTTGAGCTGCCCCAGCGTCAGGGGTGTCTCGGCGGGGTGCCCGTCGACGGCGGTGTCGAAGGTCAGGCCCGGCCCGTCCGGGTCCGCGCCGTGCGCCAGTACCCGGGCCAGGACGTTGCCCGCACCCACCTCGGTGTCGACGGCCAGTGTGCCGCGCAGTCCCCGTGTCCTCATGGTCGTGCTCCTCCCCCCAGCAGCACCGCGACCGGCTCGGTCGGCCCGTCGGGTGCCTGTTCGATCAGGATCAGCAACACCTCGTCGGCGTCGCCGTCGTCGCGCAGCAGGTCCGCCTCGGCGACGCCGTCGGCGTACGGGTCACCGGTCGGGCTGAGACAGACCACCGGGCCGCGCAGGTCCCAGCGGGCCGCGATGTGTCCGGCGACGCTGTTCGGCACGGACTGGAAGAAGAACAGCGGACCGATCCGCCCGCCGGCCTCGACGGTCGCCCGTACGTGCTCGGCGCTGGCGAGATCGCCACTGGCGCTGACCAGCACGATCCCCGTGCGCACCTCGGCGGGCGCCGCCGCCGACCCGTATCCCCGCCGCAGACACCGCTCCGCGACGGCCACCACCACCGGCGCGAAGTCCGAGTGCACGAACCCCGGCACCCCCGCCGCGCTGACCCCGACGTCCCCACCCTCGGGCCAGGAAGCCCGAGCCCGCTCCACCGGCGATCGTGCGGTTTCGGTCGCCGTTTGAAGTGCTTGGTGGGATTCGTCGGGGCAGACAGTGCAAGATCGCGGGAGGTTGGGGGTGGTCATCCGACGCCGACCAGGAGAGCGGTGTTGGCGCCGCCGAAGGCGGCGTTGAGGGTCAGGGCGTGGGTGGCTTCCGACTTTTCGGGACGGTGCTTGATCACGTTGAGGGGGCAGGCCTCGTCGGGGGCCAGCCAGCCGGCGTTGACCGGTAGCTCGCCGTGTCGCAGCGCGAGCGCGGTGACCACCAGTTCGAGCAACCCGGACGCCTCCAACGCGTGCCCGTGCACCGACTTGGTGGAGCTGACCGGGACGCGCGTGCCGTGCGCGCCGAGGGCCCGACGCAGCGCCGCCGCTTCGGCGGCGTCGCTGCGCGCGGTACCGGTGGCGTTGGCGTTGACGTAGCCGACAGCCTGTGCGGGCAGCCCGGCCCGGCGCAGCGCGGCATCGACCGCGCGGGCCAGCCCGGTGCCGCCGGGCTCCGGCTGACAGGGATGGAACGCGTCACCGGCCCGTCCCCAACCGGCCACCGTGGCCACCGGATCGACGCCGCGCCGCCGGCCGGTGCTCGATTCCAGCACGACCGCGGCCACGCCGTCGCCCAGCAGCAGCCCCCGGCGGCCGGCGCTGAACGGGCGCACCGCCCCGTCGACCGCGAGGGCACGACCGGCGTCGAAGAGCGCGAACTGGTCCGACTCCACCAGGTAGCCGGCCGCGACGACCACCCGATCGACGTCACCGCGGGTGATCCGGGCGGCGGCGTCGGCCACCGCCGTGCTCGCCGACACGCAGGCGCT
Source organism: Micromonospora sp. NPDC049171 (assembly GCF_040648275.1). NCBI lineage: Bacteria > Bacillati > Actinomycetota > Actinomycetes > Micromonosporales > Micromonosporaceae > Micromonospora > Micromonospora sp. NPDC049171. The sequence goes on along the minus strand of NZ_JBEZDJ010000008.1, from coordinate 184,022 downwards.
GGTGTAGACCCGGGTGTGGCCGGACAGTCCACAGCGGGCGGCGAGCCGGTCGGCGAGTACGGCCGGCGCCGGGCCGGCATCGAGGGCTGGCCCGCCGTGCACGGCGAGCAGCAGGGCGCACCCCGCGCGCCGCACCCGGTCCAGGCCGGCCGCCCGGCAGGCCGCGTCGATCGCGGCGGCCAACTCGTCGGGGAGCGTGCCGACCTCGGGCACCGTGGCCGCCACGGTGACCCGGCGGGCGGCGGTGTCGAACCGGTCCACCGGCCCGAACGCCGGCACCCCGGCCAGCGCACCGGCGAGCTGCGCGTCGGCGCCCCGGCCCAGGGCGCTGACCGCGTACACGCCGGTGAGCTGGGCGACGCGCGCCTCAACCATCTGCGGAGGCGCTCAGCGACGCCCGGAACACCACCAGGGCGTCGTCGACGGTACGGATACCGGACAGTTCGTCGTCGGTGAGGTCGAGCCGGCATTCGTAGCGCTGCTCGACGAGGTGCACCAGCCAGGCAAGCTCCATCGAGCCGATCCGGTCGGACACCTCGGCAGCCGGTGTCGCGGTGAGTTCGGCGAGCATGGTCATCAGGTCAGCTCGCCCCAGATCGGGCTGACCGCTCATCAGGCTTTGTCGCTCGTCGCCGCGGTGACGCGACTGGCGACCATGGTGGTGAACTCACCGACGGTCATCAGGGCCAGTTGCTCCGACTCGTCGTCGGCGAACGTCAGGCCGTACCGGTCCTCGACCCGGCTGGACAGGTCGGCCAGGGCGAGAGATTCCAGGTCGACGCCGGACGGGCCGAGCGTGGTGTCGTCGTCGAGCCCCTCGATGTCGTAGTTCATGTCGACGAGCTGCTCGACGACGAAGGCGCGGACCTCGGCTCTCATGGATACCCTCTCTGGTGGGTCAGCTGACGGTGTCCGGTCGGGACACCGCCTACGTGTGGGTCGGCCAGGACACCGGCGGTCAGCCGGATCCGGCCGCGGTGCCGCTGCGGCGGGCGGGTGCCCTGCTGCTCGGTCCCGGTCACCGGGTGACCGCCGAGCGCAGCGCGTCGGTCGCGCGCACCAGCTTGCCGGTGGTGGTGCGGGGCAACTGATCGACCAGGTGCAGGACGCGCGGGCGCTTGTAGCCGGCCAACCGCTCCGCGAGGAGCTTGTCCAGCGTCTCCTCCGACAGCGGGCCGTCCGGCTGGACGTACGCGGTGATGCCGCCGTCCCAGACCACCACGGCCGCGGCCACCCCGGTCAGCTCGGCGACGGTGGCCTCCACCTCGGTCAGGTCGACCTTCATCCCGCCGACGGAGACCTGCGAATCGAGCCGACCGCGCACCGTGACCAGGCCGGTGTCCGCATCGACGGTGCCGGCGTCGCGGGTGTGCAGCCAACCGTCGGACCACCGGGTCGGGTCGTGCGGTCCGACGTACGGCGACGCCGGGCAGGAGACCCACAGCTCACCGCCGGTCTCGCGGACCTCGATGCCGGGCGCCGGGGCGATCGACGACCGGTGTACGCCGTACAGGTCGGTGCCGATCACTCCGACCTCGGTCATCCCGTACATGTTGCCCAGCGGCACTCCGTACCGGTCGGTGAACGCCCGGGCGACGGCGGCCGGCACCAGCTCGCCCCCGGTGGTCATCCGCCGTAGCTGCGGCAGTGGCCCGGTCGGTCGGGTGGAGGCGAGCAGTCCGATGTGGAACGGAACACCCAGCACGGTGGCCGGTGTGGTGCCGGCGCTGATCGCGGCCAGCACGGCGTCACCGCTGAGCCGCTGGGGCGGGACCAGCTCGACACCGGCGTGCAGTCCGTAGAGCAGGCCGCCGACCAGACCGAGCACGTGCACCATCGAGGGCAGCAGGATGATCCGCTCGCCGGGCAACGCCACCCCGTCGATCCGGGTGTAGCGATGCACCTCGGCGACCAGGTCCGCCGCGGTGCGACCGATCACCTTGGACGGGCCGGTGGAGCCGGAGCTGAGCTGGATCACGGCGTGGCCGCTGACCGCCGGACGGTCGGCGTACCGGGTGACGCCCTCGGTGACGTCGACGAAGATCTTCAGCGCGCCGCCACCGGTACGCACCGGGGCGATGACCACCTGCGGGGTCAACCGGAGCAACGCGCGGTCCACCTCGTGCTCGGTCAGCCGGTGGTCGAGCAGGATGGCCTGCGCCCCGGCCCGCCAGGTGGCCAGCAGGTTCACCACGTACGCCAGGGACGGCGGCAGCCGCAGCGCCGCAGCGCCACCGGGGCGCAGTCCGACGGCGGTGAGCCGCTCCTGCGCGGCGGTGACCAACCGGTGCAGGGTGGCCCGGTCGACAGGCTCGGGCAAACGGAGACAAACGTCCGTCGGCTGGCCTGCGAACAGGACTTCGTCCACCCATCCGGGGTCTGTCGCCGTAGGATCTTCTGCCGTCACTGCCGTTCACCGCCCAGCATCAAAAGGGGCGAAACCGCCCATCACGAACGCTTGTCGGGGTGCTGCGGGGAACCATACGACTCCCACCACACCATCGCCAGATGCGAATGGATGGATCAGAAGAAGCGGCAAGCCGGATTGCCGACAGCCCGTTCGGCGGGCAGGATCGGGCAGGCGATACGGCGGAACGTCACCGAGACATGACGCCTCGTACAACCGTCGCGCGGCCCCACCCGGACGGCCGATGGTGTCGCGGTCACCGGCTGAGCCCGACGAGGGTGGCCAGTCGCGCCACGCTGGCGGCCGCGCGGCAACTGTGCGCGATCTCGGCGACGAGGGTACGAGCAGCAGGCCGGTAGCGGACCTCGTCGGGCGCGATGGCGTCGGCGGCAGCGTGGCGCAGCCGCTCCCGTGCCTCCTGCGGATGCAGCGTGACCGCAGCGGCCTGACCCAGGGTCTGCTTGACGGCGTCGGTGACTGCCGAAGGCACCAGCTCACTGAATTCCGCGCAGGCGGTGTCGTCCCCGCTGAGCAGGACGACGGGCACGTCCAGGTGCCCGGCCGTGGCGACGTTGAGGCCGATCTCGCCCACCGATCGTCCGGCCACCCGCACGTCGAGGATGGCATCACTCATCGGGTGCGCCAGCACGGCAGGCCCGGCACCGGCCCGAGCGTGATAGCCGACGGGCAGAAGGGCGTCGGTGTGCCCGTCCAGCCCGGCGAGCATGCCCAGCGGGCGGGGTGTGCCCCGCACGAGGTGGGCACGGCGGTCGAGGTCCTCCGGCAGGAGATTCCGGAACGTTCCGTGCGCGTCGGCGACCCGGACCACGGCGTCGGGTTCGGCATCGAGAACACCGGCGATCACCGCGTTCGCCTCGGCCGTCATCAACGCCCGGCCGCGCTCGTAGTCGTACCGATCCGGATTCGTCTCGGTGGGATGCACGAACCCCGCGCCGCCTTCGAGGTCCACCGAGATCAGCACCTTCATGGCTACCGGACCCTACGCGCTCCCGACCCGATGTCGACCCCGCGCGGCGCAGCCAAGGCGTCGTCCCGCCGCGCCGATCTTGCACTTTCGGTCGTCGAGATGCGTGAAGTGCCCCCGATATCGCGACAGTAAGTGCAAGATCGCGGGGGGGTCCGTCGATCATGGAGTTGTGGTGCCTAGCTTGGTGCTATTCGGGCACTTTGTCGCCCACCACAACTCCATGATCGACAGGGGGGCGGCGGGGCGGGGCGCGGCAGGGCGGGGTGGGGGGCGGTGGACCTCAGGTCAGGGCCGGGGTTTGGGCGTGGATCTGGAAGCGCAGCGAGCGGGCGTCGGTGAAGCACTCCCGCATCGGGCGCACCAGCTCCCGGTGCTCGGGGCTGCGCTCCCAGGCCTCGAAGTCGGCCAGGCTCGCCCACTCGCTGGTGATCAACCACTGTTCCGGGTCGGTCGACGAGCGGCACACCTGGTCGACCAGGTGCCCCGGCACCCCACCGGCGACCAGGTGCCGCACGTCCTCGTAGGCGGCGAGGAACTCCTCGGTGCGCGGCACCGGCACCCGCACCAGAAAAACCACCCGCGCCCGCTGTCCGCTCATGGCGTCTCTCCCCTCATCGGCACCGCCCCGCGCAGGACCAGCGCACTGTTGAACCCGTCGAAGCCCCGCGCGCAGACCAGCGCGAGCCTGCTGCGCGGCTGGCGGTGTTCGCGCAGGAAGTCCAGCTCGCACCCCTCGGCGACCTCCTGCGGGCCGGCCGACGCGGGCAGCGTGTCGTGCGCGAAGGCGAGCAGCGCGGTGGCCACGTCCAACGCCGAGCCGCCCTGGTACGCCCGCCCGGTCAACGGTTTCTGCGTCGTCACCGGGACCGGCCGGTCGGCGAACACGGCGCGCAGCGCCTCGGCCTCGCTGCGGTCGTAACGGCGTACGCCGAGGGCGTCGGGCAGCACCACGTCGATCCCGGCCGCCGTGACGCCGGCCCGGTCCAGGGCCAGCCGCATCGCCCGCGCGTACTGGATCGGGTCGCCGGCGCTGTCCGCCGTGGTGTGCGCGGCGTCGTGGGTGGAGCCCCACCCGCTCACCTCGCCGTAGACCCGGGCGCCCCGGGCGAGGGCGTGCCCCAGCTCCTCCACCACGAAGACCGCACCCCCCTCGGCCGGCAGGTAGCCGCTGGCCGAGGCGTCGAACGGCCGGTACGCCCGCTGCGGGTCGGAGACGTCGCTGAGCAGCCCGGAGCGCAGCTGGCAGGCCAGCGCGTACGGGCTCAGGGGGCACTCGGTGGCCCCGGCGATCACCACGGGGGTGCCCCGGCGTACCGCGCGGGCGGCGTGCGCGAGACTGTCCAGCCCGCCGGCCGCCTCCGCGACGAGCACCCCGCTGGGGCCCTTGAACTGGTGGTGGATGGAGAGCTGCCCGACGCTGGCCGCGTAGAACCAGGCGATCGACTGGTACGCCCCGACCGTGCGCGACGTGCCACCCCACAGCCGTTGCAGCTCCCGTTGGCCGAACAGGTTGCCCCCGGACGAGCTGGCCAGGGTCACCGCGTAGCCGTACGGGTCGGGGGCCCGGTCGGGCAAGCCGGCGTCGGCCAACGCCAGCCGGGTCGCGGCGAAGCCGAGGTGCGTCCACCTGTCGGTCTGCACCACCTGCCGACTGTCGGCGTAGGAGTCGGCGGTGAAGCCGGGCACCTCCCCGCCGAGGCGGGTCGGATAGCCGGCCGGGTCGAACAGGGTGATCGGCCCGGTCCGGCGGGTGCCGGCCAGCACCGTTCGCCAGTGCGCGTCCGCGCCGATGCCACTCGGCGCGACCACCCCGATGCCGGTCACCACCGCCCGGGCGGCGCTCACACCGCCGGGCCGGGTGGCGCTCACGCCGCCACCGGGCCGGACGCCGCCGCCGGGCCGCGCAGCCGGCGGAACACCATCGCCGACTGGAAGCCGCCGAACCCGCTGCCCACCGACAACGCCACGTCCACCGGGACCTCCCGGGCCTCGTTCGGTACGTAGTCCAGGTCGCACTCCGGGTCCCGGGTGCTCCAGTTGGCCGTCGGCGGCACCACACCGAACTCGATCGCGAGGGCGCACGCCGCCATCTCGATCGACCCGATCGCACCCAGCGAGTGCCCGACCATCGACTTGATCGAACTGATCGGCACCCGGTACGCGGCCTGACCCAACGCCCGTTTGAACGCGGCCGTCTCGTGCCTGTCGTTCTGCTTGGTACCCGAGCCGTGGGCGCTGATGTAGGACACCTGCTCGGGGAGGATCCGCCCCTGCTTCAACGCGTCGGTGACGGCGAGGCTCATCTCCAGGCCGTCCGGACGCAGCCCGGTCATGTGGTAACCGTTGCTGCGGCTGGCATAGCCAGCCACCTCACAGTAGATGTGCGCACCCCGCCGGCGGGCACGCTCGAGCTCCTCCAACACCAGCACCGCCCCACCCTCGGCCAGCACGAACCCGTGCCGGTCGGCGTCGAACGGACGGGAGGCGTGCGCCGGGTCGTCGTTGTCCGGGCTGGTCGCCTTGATCGCGTCGAAGGAGGCCACGGTGACCGGCGAGATCGGCGAGTCCGCCGCGCCGGCCAGCATCACGTCCGCCTCACCGTCCACGATCATCTGGTGGGCGTAGCCGATGGCGTCGATGCCGGAGGTGCAGCCGGTGGACACCACCTGCGCCGGGCCGTGCAGCCCGTGCCGGCAGGCCACGTCGGCGGCGAGGCTGCTGGGCACCAGCGCCTGATAGAGGTACGGGCCACCGCGCGTCGCGTCGACAAGCCAGCGCTGGCCGTGCTCGCTGACCGTGACGTACTCCTGCTCCAACGCCATCGTGCCGCCCACGGCGGTGCCGAGCACCACGCCGGCCCGGTCCCGTTCGACGTCGGTGAGCACCAACCCGGCATCGGCGACGGCCTCCGCGGAGCAGGCCAGTGCGAACTGCACGTACCGGTCGGCCCGGCGTCGTTCGGCGTCGGTGAGCCCCGCGGCGACGGGGTCGAAGTCGCACTCGGCGGCGATCTGCGACCGGAACGCCGACGGGTCGAAGAAGCTGATCCGCCGGGTGGCGGTCCGCCCCTCGGTGATGGTCTTCCAGAACCGGTCCCGACTGGCACCCCCGGGGGCGACCACCCCGATCCCGGTCACCACCGTGCGGCGTCCGCTCACGACGCCACCTCTGTTCGCGACTGCGGGGCTCGCAACCCCGGCGCACTCCTCGCGCTCACCCACGCCACCTCGGTTCGCGACTGCGGGGCTCGCAACCCCGGCGCACTCCTCGCGCTCACGACCCACCGCGCTGTTCGGCCAACTCGGTGTCGACGTGCCCCAGCTCCGGGCGGGGGGCGAGCGGGCCCAGGTGGAAGACCACCTCGGCCGGTTCGACGCCGGTGTTGCGCAGTCGGTGGCGCACGTTCACCGGTACGAATAGCGCCTCACCGGCGGCCAGGAGTGTCGGTTGGTCGTCCAGGTCGACGGTGATCGCGCCGCGCACCACGTACAGGAACTCCTCGCTGTACGGATGGTAGTGCTCGGCGATACGCTCGCCCGGCGCGAGGGCGGCGACCCCGAGGAAGCCCGAGGTGCTGCCGACGGTGCGGGGGCCGAGCAACACCCGCAGCTCACCGCCGCGTCGCCGGTCGGCGGGTACGTCCCCGGCGGCGATCGGCCGGGTGCTCAGGTCACTCATCGTCGGCCTCCGTCGGGTCGGCGCCGGCCGCCGGGGCGTCCTGGTCGGCGCGCTGCCGGGCGATCCGCTCCACCCGATCCTTGATCACCGCGAGTTGGATGACGCTGTTGGTGTTGATCCGCTCGGTCATCCCGGCGTTGTCCAGCGGCGCGGTCGGCTTCATCGCGAAGTCCTGCGTCCAGGTCATCCGAGTACCACCGGCCTCCTCGGTGTAGCGCCAGTGGATCCGCATGTACTCGAACGGCCCGGTCTCCACCCGGTGCGCCCGGACCTGCCTGCTCACCGGGTCGGAGGTGCGCTCGCTGACCCAGCTCCAGGCCACCCCGTTCTCATCGGGGTACATGGTGAGTCGGAACCGCACGGTGTACCCCTCGCGGTGCAGGATCTCCACCACGGCGTACTCGGTGAACAGTTCGGTCCAGTTCGCCACGTCGTTGGTGACGTCCCAGACCAGCGCGAGCGGCGCGTCGAGGAACACGCTGTTCTCGGTGTGCCCGGGTGGGTCGGCGCGGCGGGCGATCAGGTCGGCCACCGCCGGGATGCTCAGCTCGCTGGCCTGCTCGGGGATGCTCACCTGCCACCGGTCGGCGACGACCGCGGAGAGTTCCAGCAGGGCGAGGGAGTCCATCCCCAGCTCTTCCAGCGACGCGGCGGGTGACCGGGCCGCCGCGTCGGCGTCCAGCCCGCAGTGCGCCACCAGGATGTCGGTGATCTCGGCGGTCATTCCTCGACCATGAGTGACGGTCATCGGGTCCTCCTGAGGGTTATGTCGGGCTCCGCGGCGGACGCGGGGCGCGGTGCGGGGGTGGCCGTGGGCCGCTGCGCGGACGCGCCGAGCAGACGGTCGACCAGGCCGGTGGTGTAGCGGCCCTTGCGGAACGCGGCGTCGTCGAGCACCCGCCGGACGAACGGGATGGTGGTGTGCACGCCCGGCCCGGCGATGTCGAACTCGTCCAGGGCCCGCTCCAGCCGGTTGAGGGCCAGCTCCCGGTCCGGCGCCCAGACGATCACCTTGGCCAGGAGCGAGTCGTACCAGGGGCCGACCAGGTAGCCGGCGCTGGCGTGGGTGTCGACCCGGGTGAACGGGCCGCCGGGTGGGGTGAACCGCGCCAACCGGCCGGGGGTCGGTGCGAAGTCCCGTTCGGGGTCCTCGGTGTTGACCCGGCACTCGATCGCGACGCCGTGCAGGCGGATCTCCTCCTGCCGCCAGCGCAGCGGCACCCCGGCGGCGATGTGCAGTTGCTCGTGCACCAGGTCGATCCCGGTGACCATCTCGGTGACCGGATGCTCCACCTGGATCCGGCAGTTGATTTCCAGGAAGTGGAACTGCTCCTCGGCGTCGACCAGGAACTCCAGCGTGCCGGCGCCGACGAAACCGACACGCAGCGCGCCGCGCAGGGCGGCCTCGGCGATGGTGTCGAGGACGGCGGCGGACAGGGCCGGGGCGGGTGCCTCCTCGACCAGCTTCTGGTGCCGGCGCTGCACCGAGCAGTCCCGGGTGCCCAGGTGCACCCCGTTTCCGTGGGAGTCGCAGAGCACCTGCACCTCGACGTGGCGCGCCTCGGTGAGGTAGCGCTCGACGTACACCCGGTCGTCGCCGAAGGCGGCCTGCGCGGCGGCCCGGGTGCGGGCGTACGCCCGGCGCAGCTCGCCCGGGCTGCGCACCACCGTCATCCCCCGGCCCCCTCCCCCGGCGGCGGCCTTCACGATCACCGGGTAGCCGACGGCCTCGGCCACCTCGGCCGCCGCGGCGGCGGTCGGCACCGGCGCGACGCTGCCCGGCGACAGGGGCAGGCCGGCGCGGCTCAGCAGCGCCCGCGCCGAGGACTTGTCGGCCAGCGCGGCCATCACCGCGGGTGGCGGGCCGATGAAGATCAGTCCGTTGTCCGCGCAGATCTCGGCGAAGTCGGCGTCCTCGGAGAGGAATCCGTAGCCGGGATGGACGGCCTGCGCGCCCACCTGTCGGGCCGCCTCCACGATCGCGGCGGCGTTGAGGTAGCTGCGCCGGCTCGACGCCGGCCCGATCCGGACGGCCTGGTCGGCGAGGCGGACCACCGGCGAGTCGGCGTCCGCGGCGGAGTAGACCACCGCCGTCCGCACGCCCAGCTCCTTGCAGGCGCGCAGCACCCGCAGCGCGATCTCGCCCCGATTGGCGATCAGCACGGTCTCGAACATGGTCAACCACCCTGTGCGGTCATGCCGGGTCCAGCTCGACAAGCGGCTGGTCGTACTCCACCGGGTGGCCGTCCTCGACGAGGATCGCGACCACCCGGCCGGCGCGGTCGGCGGTCACCTCGTTCATCAGCTTCATCGCCTCGACGATGGCGACCGGCTGGCCCGGGCGGACCAGGTCGCCCACCGCGACGAAGGGCTTCGCGCCGGGCTCCGGCGCCCGGTAGAAGGTGCCGACCAGCGGTGCCCGGACCGCCGCGGCCACCGGCGGCCGGTCCGGTGCCGTGGACCGGCCGGCGCCCGGTGCCGCCGAATCGGCCGGCCCCGAAGGTGTGTCGGCACGGGCCGGCTCCTCCGGGTGCCACTCGACCTCCAGCACCGCCGGGCCGCTGCGCAGCCGGATCCGGCGCACCGGCCCGGCCAGTTCGGCGATCAGGTGGTGCGCCTGCCGGCGCAGCCCGGCCAGCGCCTCCTCGTCACCCATCCCGGTGTCGTGGGGCGTCCCGACCGTCGACACCGTCGCCTCACCGGCGGTCACCGGGCACCCGCCCGGGAGCCGGCACGGGTCGTGCCGAAGCGTCGGAAGCGCTGTCGGCGCAGGCGTACCAGCATGGCGGGCGGCACGTCCAGCAGCGGCAGCAGATTGGTCAGCAGGGCCGCACGCAGCCGGCGCGCGGTCTCCGCCGGGTCGTCGTGGGCGGCACCGGACGGCTCCGGTACGACCTCGTCGACAACCCCGAGCCGGCACAGGTCCGGCGCGGTCAGTCGGAGCGCGCGGGCGGCCTGTGGTGCGGCGGACCGGTCCGGCCAGAGGATCGCGGCACAGCCCTCCGGACTGATCACCGAGTAGACGGCGTTCTCCAGCATCAGCACCCGGTCGGCGACGGCGAGGGCCAGGGCACCGCCGCTGCCGCCCTCTCCGGTGATCACCGCGAGCACGGGGGTGGGCAGTACGGTGAGGGTGAGGATGTTCTCCGCGATGGCCGCCGCCTGGCCCTGTTCCTCGGCGCTCACCCCGGGGTCGGCGCCGGGGGTGTCCACGAGCGTGACCACGGGCAGGCCGAGGCGGGCGGCGAGGCGCATCAACCGCAGCGCCTTGCGATGCCCGGCCGGGCTGGCCATGCCGAAGTTGCGGGCCACCAACTCGGCGGTGGTGTGCCCCTTCTGGTGGCCGATGACCATCACGTGCCGGTCGGCCAGCCGCGCCACCCCGCCCACGACGGCCGGGCAGTCCGCGCCCAGCCGATCGCCGTGCAGCTGCAGGAACCCGTCGAAGACGGAGTCGAGGTAGTCCAGTGTGGTGGGTCGCCCGGGGTGCCGGGCCATCCGGACGGTGTCCCACGCGTCGCGTACCGCCGGGTTGGTCGGCTCGACCCCGACGGTCGTCGGGTCGGCCGGGCGCGCGGGCGTCGGGCCGGTCTCGGCGAGGCGCTCGCGACGCGGCGCCGGCTCCTGCCGGGGTACGGGCGGACGACTCGGGCGGGTGGCGCGGGTGGCGGCGAGCAGCGCCCCCAGCCGAGGGCGCAGGGACCGGCGCTGCACCACCATGTCGACCTGCCCGTGCCGGAGCAGGACGTCGGCGGTCTGGAAACCCTCCGGCAGGGCCCGGCCGGTGACCTGACGGATCACCCGGGGGCCGGCGAAGCCCATCCGCGCGCCGCTCTCCGCGAGCACCAGGTCGGTGTTGGTGGCGAACGACGCGGCCACCCCGCCGTAGGTCGGGTCGGTGAGGACGCTCACGGTGAGCAGGCCCGCCTCGCGCAACGCGGCGATGGCCTGGCTGACGGTGGCCATCTGCATCAACGACAGCACGCCCTCCTGCATCCGTGCCCCGCCGGAGGCGGTGACCAGGATGAGCGGGATCCGGTCGTCCAGCGCCCGTTCGGCGGCCCGGGTGATCAGCTCGCCCACCGCGCAGCCCAGGCTGCCGCCGAGGAAGCGGAAGTCCATCACCGCCAACACGGCCGGGTGACCACCGATGGTGGCGGTGGCGCAGACCACCGCCTCGGAGAGGCCGGTGCTGGCGCGGGCGGCGCTGAGCCGGTGCGGGTACGGCAGCACGTCGACGAAGTCGATCGGGTCCGCCTCGGGAAGCTGGTCGGGCAGCAGGCGCAGCGACCCCGGGTCGACGAGTTGGCGCAGGCGTTCCGGAGCGCCGAGGCGGGCGTGCTCGCCACACTCCGGGCAGACGTCCAGGTTGCGGCGTAGCCGTTTGCGGTAGAGCAGGCTGGCGCAGCCGGCGCAGCGGGACCAGAGCTGTTCCTCGCGGGGTGCGGTGGCGGTCACGGCCGCCGCCGGGTGTCCGGGGCGTCGAACCGGTAGAAGCACCGCGCCATCGCATCGCGCGGTGAGCGCCAGGTGGACAGGTACGGCGACACGTACGGGCGCAGACGGTCGCTGACCCGGATGAACTCGGGGTGGCCCCGGGCACCCTCCACCGCGCTCTCCGCCGGTTGCTCGGTCTCGAGCAGGTGCACGTAGAGGTCGTGCAGCCGGTACAGCGAGCGGTGCCGGACACCGACCAGACGCGGCAGTTCCGTCGCGTCCGACTCGGCGAAGATCTCGGCGACCCGCTCCTCGGCGGTCGGATCCACCTTCGCGACGATCAGCGATCGGTCCATGCTGGGCCTCCCCCCACGGCGTCCGGCCGGCGACGGGTCGCCCCCGGACGCTGGACGACTGCCGACACGATGCGGCAGTCCTCGTCACGGCGGCGTCACCGGGCCACACCGATCAGCGACGCCCCTTGGTGACGCTGCGTTGACGCAACCTGTGTATCAGCTATGCGAGCGTTGTATCCCCTCACAGCGTTTGCGCAGTTCGGAAGCGATCTCAGGTTGACTGTCGCCAACAGCAGGCCCACCGCGCCGTTGACTCAACGTGACTGTTATTGATAATCTTCACCGTGGTCAGCCCGGCAGCCTCGGCGGGCGGGGCCGCGCCCGGCAGCCGAGGGCCGCGCCTGCACCGGTGGGGCCGACAGTGGCGTCACGGGCAACCGATCCGGGCCACAGCAGACAGTCGGGACGAGCGTTCCGCAGGGGGTGCCGCCGTGACCGCTGACCCGTCCGTGCCGACCGCCGGGGGCCCACCCGGAGAGGGCGTCGCACTCCACCTGCTCGGCGGTTTCCGGCTGTTGCGCGAGGCGATGCCGGTCGTGGTGCCCCGCGGGCTGCAACGGGTGATCGCGCTGATCGGGCTGCGCCCGGGCGCCACCCGCAGCCAACTCGCCGGCCTGCTCTGGCCCGATGCCTCGGAGGAACGAGCGCTGTCCTCACTGCGCACCGCGCTGTGGCGACTCCGGCAGGACCCGTGCTGCCCGATGACCGTGGCCAGCGACACCGTACGGCTCGACCCGACGGTCCGGCTCGACGTGGACGACCTGGTCGGCACCGCGGCCCGGGTCCGCGACGGCGACGACCCCGGCATCGCCGCGGGAGCACTCGCCGCCGGCCGACACGACCTCCTGCCCGGCTGGTACGACGACTGGGTGCTGCTGGACCGGGAGAGACTGCGCCAACTCCGCCTGCACATGCTGGAACAGGTCGCCGGGCAACACCTCACCGCGGGGCGACACGGCGAGGCCCTGGAAGCCGCGCTGGAGGCGATGGCCGCCGAGCCGTTACGGGAGACACCGCACCGGCTGGTGGTCCGCATCCACCTGGCCGAGGGCAACGCCTTCGAGGCCGTCCACGCCTTCTACGTCTACCGGGACCTGCTGCGCAGGGAGCTGAGTCTGGAGCCGAGCCCCGCGATGAGCGCCCTGCTCGACGACACGCTCGCCCCGATCCGGCAGGCCACCCGCGACGCCGTCACCGACCGCCCGTCACCGGCGGGCCGGCGTACGTGACGGAGATGTGACAGACGCTGCGGCACGGTAGGCGCACAGAGCACGTGGCGCCGATCCGAGGGTCGGGAGGCCACCGGCGGAAGGGGTCCCATGAGTCGTCTACTGATCGTCAGCCGGATCATCCCGGGCGCGGAGGGGCGGGTCGCGCAGATCTTCGCCGAATCCGACGCCACCGACCTGCCCGGTCTGACCGGCGTCACGCACCGGTCCCTGTACTGCCTGCACGACCTGTGCGTACACCTGCTGGAGACCTCGGACGACGTCGACCCGGACGCCCTCGCGGCGGCCCGCAACCACCCGCTCTTCCAACAGGTCAACGAACGGCTCTCCGCGCACACCTCGCCGTACCTGCCGACCTGGCGCTCCCCCCGGGACGCCATCGCCGGCTGCTTCTACCGGTGGGACGCGCGACCGGCCAGTACCGACGGGCCGGCGGCGCGACCGGCCAGTACCGACCTACCCGCGGCGCGACCGGCCGGTACCGACGCGCCCGCGGCGCGACCGGCCGGTTGAGATGTCCGGCGCACCGCCGCACGTTCTGGTCATCGGCGCCGGCACGGGCGGGTTGTGCCTGGCGCACGGCCTGCGCCGCGCCGGGATCAGCGTCGCCGTCTACGAGCGGCACCGCGACCGCGCCGACGGTCTGCTCGGCTACCGGGTCGGCATCGGCCCCACCGGTAGCCGGGCGCTGCGGGAATGCCTGCCCCCGGAACTGTTCGCCACCTTCCTGGCCACCTGCGCGCGGCCGCCGCACTACTTCAACGTGGTCACCCAGGGGCTGCGCCAGACCGCGTCCTTCCCCCTGCGACCGAGCGCCGACCCGGTACACACCGAACATTCGGTGGCCCGGATGGTGCTGCGCCAGGTGCTGCTGACCGGCCTGGACGACGTGGTGCACTTCGACAAGACCTTCACCCGCTACGAGCAGCGCGACGACGGCACGGTCACCGCGTACTTCGCCGACGGCACCAGCGCCACCGGCAACCTGCTGGTGGCGGCGGACGGCACCCACTCGGCGGTACGCCGCCAGTACCTGCCGCACGCCGTCACCCGCGACGCCGGCACCATCAACATCGCCACCCGCATCCCGCTCACCGCGCACACCCGCGGCCTCGTCCCGGAGCGGGTCCGCCAGGGCATCTCCCTGATCTTCGGCGTCGGCGGGATGATGGGCGTACTGCACGTCATGGAGTTCAAGTGGGACGCCCGCCGGGCGATCAAACCCGGCGTCAGCGACGCCGACGCCGCGCTGCTGCGCAACTGGCCCGGCCTGGCCCACGACACCACCACCGACAACATCAACCTGATCATCTGGAGCACGGGTCGCCGATTCCCCGCCGACGTCATGGAACGCCGCGGCGAGGACCTGGTACGCGTCGCCCTGGACCTCACCTCGAACTGGCACTCGAACCTACGGGAGTTGCTGACCCGGGCGGACCCGGCCAGTGCCCTACCGATCCGGGTGTCCACGTCCGAGCCGGTGCCGCCCTGGAAGAGCAGCACCGTCACCATGCTCGGCGACGCCATCCACACCATGACCCCGGGTCGCGGGGTGGGCGCGAACACCGCACTGCGCGACGCCCGCCTGCTCTGCGAACAGCTCGGCCGCGCCGCCACCGGCGACAAGACGCTGGTGCAGGCGGTCGCCGACTACGAGGCGGCGATGGTGCCGTACGGCTTCGCGCGGGTCGCCGAATCGCTCAACCGCAGCGGCACCAGCGGCGACGACCGGATGTACCGGCCGGTGGTGGGTCGGCTCGCGCTGCTCGGCGCGCGCGGCTACTTCGGAGTGACGAGTCGGGTACCCCGGCTGCGGCGCCGGTTCGTCGACGACTTCCACACCTACGAGGGCGACCAGGCCTGAGTCAGACATCGGCCCGGGCTCGGCGTCCCCCGCCGGGCCCGGGTCTCGTCGTGCCGGGTCTCGTCGTGCCGGGTCTTCGTGTCGTCCTGGTGCGACGTTGCTTGTCTGGTGGCGACGCCGCTCTGGTGGCGACGCCGCTTGTTCGGTGCGACGCTGCGTTACTCGGCGGGCACCGCCTGAGGTGGTCACCCCGACCGGGACGCCTGCGGCCGATCCTCTCACTTGCCGGCAACACGCGTGTGCGAAGCTGCGGCGAGTTTTTCTCGTGCCTTTTCCAACGAGTTGAGAGGGAGGTTCGCCGTGGCGTGGTCTATCGGACACTCGCTGATAGTGGTACTGGCACTGTTGCTGGGCCTGGCCGCCGGGTGGCTGCTGCGCGGCCGGCGGGGCGTGCAGGGCAATTCGATAGTGGACGGAGATCCGGTAGCCGGCCTGGCGGTGATCGCCACGCCGACGCCGCCGGCCACCACCGACGAGGCCCGGCCCGCGGCCACCATCGACCCGGCCCCCGTCGCGGTCGCCGACGAACCGGTGCCGGTGGACACGGTCAGCGCGCCCGCCGCCGTCACCGGACCGGACAGTGGGCCCACACCGGTGGAGGTCCCGGCGGACGCCCCGAGCACCGTCGACCCGGCCGACATGGCGCTGACCGAGGCCCCACCGTCGGCACCGTCCGACGCGTCTGACCTGCCGTCGGAGCCCGTTGTGGAGTCGACCCCCGAGCCGGTCACCGTCGAGGAGCAGCCCGCCCCGGCGGCCGTGATCGCCCCCCGCCGGCCCGCGGACGACCTTCCGCTCGACACCGCGCCGGCCGACGAGCCGACCGCAGTCAGCCAGGCCGACGAGCCGACGTCGGTCACCCCGGTCGACGAGCCGACCGCGACCAGCCCGGCGGACGAGCCGACCGCGGCCGACCTGGCCGACGAGCCGACCGTGGTCACCCCGGCCGATGAGCCGACCGCGACCAGCCCGGCCGACGAGCCGACCGCGGCCGACCTGGCCGACGAGCCGACCGCGACCAGCTTGGCCGGCGAGGTGGCGGCCGAGGCCGCGGTGCCGGTGAACGCCGACGCGCGGAACACCGACCCGACGGACGCCAACGGCGTGCAAGCAGTGCCAACGGACGCGGACGCCGAGCCGGAGTCGTCGGCGGTGGCCGTGCCTGCGGTCGTACCGGCCGTGGCCGCGACCCCTCCGGTCGTGACGACCGCTGCCAACGGCACGGACGCCGACCTCACGGGCCCGGCCGACGACTTCCGCCGGATCCAGGGGATCGGGCCGAAGATGGCGGCGGCGTTGCAGGACGCCGGTGTACGCACGTACGTCCAACTCGGTGCGCTGGACGAGGCGGCGCTGCGTGACCTGATCCGGGCCGCCGGCCTGCGCGCCGCGCCCGGGCTGGCCACCTGGCCACAGCAGGCCCGCGTGCTCGCCGGTGCCGGCGACGAGATGGCCGCCGTGCTGCCGGGCGGCAACCCGTCCTGACGTACGACATCGAACCCCCGGTCCACCGTCTGACGCGACGGTAGGCCGGGGGTTCGGCCGTCGAGGCCGCACCATCCACGGCCCCCACCGAAGGGGTGATCGACTCGGCTCTCAGAAAACCGGGCCAGCCAACCCGCCCAGACACCCCGACATGCAGGAAGCCGAGTCGATCACCTCGGTTGGGGGAAGGCACGGCGAATTCGCGGCCGGGCGGTCGACCGATCGTTACCGTCCGTTCAGGTGGACCGGACGGGTCCGTCGAGTCGACCGGTTCCGCAGGAGTAGCCGTGCACCTCGCCGCGCCGGAGCCCGGGTCCCCACGGGCCCGGCGCCCGCCGGTGCGCGACCCGGAGGCCCCGCGCCGGGTGACCCTCCTCGAACTCTTCTTCGACCTGGTGTACGTGGTCGCCCTGGCGCTCATCTCCCGGGGCATGGTCGACCAGCTCGACTGGCACCGGGCCGGCCAGGCGCTGATCCTGCTGGCCGCCGTCTGGTGGACCTGGGTGATCACCACCCTGGTCACCGACCTGTACAACCCGGAACGCACCGAGATCAAACTGCTGATCAGCGCCGTGATGTTCGGCGCGCTGCTGATGACCACGGCGATCCCGGAGGCGTTCGGCGACCGCGGGATCGCCTTCGCCGGCACCTACGTGGCGATCCACCTCGGGCGCGGACTGTTCCTGATGCCGGCCGTCCGCCGCGAACCGCAGACCCAGCGCCGCGCGGCACGCATCTTCATCTGGTTCGCGGTGTCCGCGATTCCGTGGATCATCGGCGCGTTCGTCAGCGAGGACGCCCGCCTGGCGTGCTGGGCCGTCGCGCTCGTCATCGACTACGTCGGTTTCCGGCTCGCATACCCGGTGCCGGGGCTCGGGGTGGTGCCCGAACCCCAGCGCAACGTCACCGCGGAGCATCTCTCCGAGCGTTACCAGCAGTTCTTCATCATCGCCCTCGGCGACGCCATCCTGACCATCGGCACCATGTTCAGCACCGCGCACAGCGAGACGCAGAACATCGGCGTGTTCGCGGTGGCGTTCCTGACCACCCTGCTGCTCTGGCGGATCTACGTGCACAAGTCCGGTCAGCTGCTACCCATGGCCATCAAGGGGTCGGGGTCACCGAGCAAGTTCCTGTTCACCGCGCCGTACACCCATCTGCTGATGGTCGCCGGGGTGGTGACCACGGCGGCCGGCTTCGACCTCGTGTTGCACGAGCCGGCCGGGCGGACGCCGCCGGCCTGGGCGGCGGTGATCCTCGGCGGCCCGGCACTCTTCCTGGCCGGCCGGGCCTCCTTCGAGTACGAGGTGTTCAGCCGGGTGTCGGTGTCGCGCCCCGGCGGTGTGCTGGCACTGCTGACCATCGCGCCCGCCGTGCTGTTCCTGCCGCCGGTGTTCGCCTCGCTCGGCGCGCTCCTGGTGCTGGTCGGGGTGGCCTACGCGGACTTCCGGCGCAGCTACGGCAAACCGGCGGAGGCCCCGTCCCCACCGCACTGACACCAACCGGCCCGCTCAGGGTGCGGTCGACCCGGCGAGCAGCCGGCCGGCGTCCGGCACGTACGGATCGACGCCCAGCGTGGTGAGCAGCTGGTGCACGGTGGCGGTGGCCGCGGTGAGCACCGGGCGGCCGAGTCGGGCCTCCACCCACGGCACCGCCGCCAACGACGGCAGCTGTACGCAGGCGGAGAGGACCACCGCGTCCACGCCTGTCACGTCCAGTCGCTGCGCCAACTCGGTCAGGCGGGACGTGGGGATGCGCCCCACCGCCACGTTGTCCGGCTCGCTCAGGCTCACCGCCTCGGTCACCTGCACACCGTGCGCGGCGAGGTAGGCGGCGACGGTCGCGGTCAACGGCGGCAGGTACGGCGCGATCAGGGCCACCCGGCGGGCGTCCAGTGCCCGCAGCCCGGCGACCAGCGCGCCCGCACTCGTCACCACCGGCATGTCGTGCCCGGCGCGACCGGACGCCCGACCCAACCGCCGCTCGGCCCGCTCGTGCGCGCCCGCGCCCTCGCACATCACCGCCACCAGGCAGGCGTACGCGAGCACGTCGCAGCGGGCGTCGGCCAACTCGGCGGCACACCGCAGGGCGGAGCGGTTCATCCGGGCCAACTCGTCGGGGGTCACCTGACGCAGACGTACCCGGCTGGCGTGCGTGGTGAAGCGGACAGTCGCGTCGACGCTCTCGCGGCGGCGCAGCATCGCCGGGATCTCGGTCTCCATGGTGGTGTTCGAACTGGGCACCACCAGACCGATGCGATAGTCGCTCACACCAGCGCCCCCGCGTACGCCCGGGCCTGCAACCGCTGCTCGGCGGTGCCGCCCAGGCGCACCTGGAGGCCGAGCGGCGCGGCGGCGCGGCGGACGTCGTCCAGGTGCAGCGAGCCGTGCCGGTCCACGGTCAGCACGGGCGGCTCCTCCAGCTCACCCTCCGGGGCGTGGAAGGAGAGCAGGGTGACCGAGGTGGTGAGGTAGCCCGGGTAGGCGGCGCGGGCCGCCGCCTCGTCCCGGTGGGCGAGCACCACCAGGTCGTCGAGGTGGGCGAAGTCGGCGGCGAGGGCACCGATCTTCCAGTGCGCCGGTTCCTCGGCCGCCCCGGTGAGGTGCCGGGACCGGTTCGCCGAGGTGATGTAGAGATGGTCCGAGCCGGTCTCGGCGAGCGCCCGCTCGAAGAAGGCGTTGGACGGGCAGGTCAGGCCGGGTGCGATCACCTGGGTGGTCCGCAACCCCTGGTCGACCTGGGTGAGGTGCTCGGGGAGCCGCTCCGCCGCCGGCCCCCGGAAGCCGAACGGCCCAGCCCCGTAGAGGGCGTCCATCAGTGCCCGCACCCGGCCGACCGGCAACCGTGGTGAGATCCGCGTCCAGTCGAACATGCCCGGGATCCGGCCGACCGCGGTGGTGATGCTGCCGACCTGCTGCGCGGGACGACCCTTGGCCAGGTTGAGCTGGCGTACGGTGGCCGCGTCGGGACGGGTGACGAGGACGTAGAAGTTGGCGAACGCCGCCGCGACGACCGCGCCGCCAGCCAGCGCGCGGGCCGCGACCGCGACGTCCTCGGGACGGTCGATGTAGAGGGGCGGTGTCGGGGCGTCCATGAGTCCTCCTCGGCGGGGCCGTGAGGCAGTTCTACGTCCGCCGAAGCGTGTGGCGGCCGGGTCGGTCGCCGATCCGATAGCCGACACGCGTTACCCGGTGCGGGCGGCCGATCCCGGGCGGTACGCAACGGCGAACGGCATCGGCCGGACGGAGGATCCAGTGGTCCGGAGCCGGTATCTGTTAGCCGCACGACCCGATTGGGTACAACGGCTGCACCTCAGCTCCACCACATATCCTCAGGAGGCAGCGATGCGCGGCACCTCGATACTCGGAGTCATCGTCGTGATCTGGCTGGTGATCGGCGCGATCGCCGCCGGCCAGCGTGGCTACTACAGCGGCGACGACACCAACTGCGCCGAGGCCGGCACCATCCTGGTCACCATCGTGGCCGGTCCGTTGAACTACATCGGTGCCAACCCCAAGGTCGACTGCAAGCTGCCCGAGCCGTCCAAGTAGGACCTGACGCCGCCGGCCCGCGTCCCCCACCCCGGGGCGCGGGCCGTTCGCTGTCCGCGTCCGGTCACCGCACACCCCGCACGGCGTCCTAGGAGGCTGGTTTGCGCTCGTCGGCGGTGTTTGTCGGCCCCGAGGTCGGGAACCGACCCGGCGTCACTCGGCGGACGGAATCGGGAGCGTGGCATGCAGATCGGGTACAAGCTGGCCGCGGAGGGGTACGGCCCACAGGAGATCATCCGGCAGGCCGTCCTGGCCGAGCGGGCTGGTTTCGACTTCGTCGAGATGAGCGACCACTTCCACCCCTGGCTGGAGGCGCAGGGCCACTCGTCGTTCACCTGGAGCGTGCTCGGCGCCATCGCCGCCAAGACCAGCACCCTGCGTCTGGCCACCGGCGTCACCTGCCCGACCGTCCGCTACCACCCGGCGATCATCGCGCAGGCCGCGGCGACCATGGCGTTGGTCTCCGACGGTCGGTTCACCCTCGGGGTGGGCGCCGGTGAACGACTCAACGAGCACGTGGTCGGGCAGGGCTTCCCCAGCGTCCGAGGCCGGCACGAACGCCTGCGCGAGGCCCTGGAGATCATCCGACTGCTCTGGCAGGGCGGCTACCAGTCCTACGAGGGCCGGCACCTGCACCTGGAGGACGCCCGGGTCTTCGACCTGCCGGACACCCCGCCGGTGATCGCGGTGGCCGCCAGTGGAGAGGCGTCGGCCCAGCTCGCCGCCGAGTTGGGCGACGGGTTGTTCGCCACCGAGCCGGACGCCTCGATCGTCGAGCACTACCGACGGGCTCGCGGCGCCGGCCCGCGCTACGCCGAGGTTCCGCTGGCGTGGGCCACCGACGAGCAGCAGGCGGTGCAGGCCGTGATGCGGACCAGCCGGTGGCTGGTCACCGGCTGGAAGGTAATGAGCGAACTGCCGAACCCTGTCAACTTCGACGCGGCCAGCGCACACGTGGAGGAGAAGCACATCCGGCAGCTCTTCGCCGTCGGTCCCGACCCCGAGCCGCACGTGGCCAAGGTCCGGTCGTACGTCGAGGCCGGCTTCGACCACATCGTCCTGCAGAACGCCGGCCCCGACCCGGACGGCTTCCTCGACTTCTTCGCCGGCACCCTCGCCGCACGGCTGCGCGCCATGTCCTGACAGCGCCGGTACGTCGACCGCCCGGACGATCGCGGTGATCGTCCGGGCGGCCGGCTGGGCGTTCGGGATGGCGCGCGGGTGCGCTCAGCGGAAGCAGCGCGCGACGGGTACCGCGCTGCCCTCGCAGTTGGTCGGCTCGTTCTCGACGACCACGCTCTCGTCGTCGATCCTGACCTGGGCGTGGGAGGCGAAGATGCCGCCCGGCTTCACCGTCGACGCGTTGTGGGTGATCTTGCTGGTGTAGATCGCCACCGAGCCCGCGTTCGCGTAGATGCCACCGCCGCTGGACGTGGCGCCGACCGCCTCGTTGCGGGTCACGTCGCTGCCTCGGAGCAGCAGGTTCGCCTTCTCGGCGTAGATGCCGGCGCCGACACCGTGGGTGGTGTTGCCGTCGATGACGCTGTCGTCGAGCGGCGTCAGACCCTTCACCGTCGAGATGCCGCCCCCGTTGACGGTGGACGTGTTGCCCCGGATGGTCATCGTGCGCATCACCAGCACCGCGTCGGAGTTCGCGGCACCGCCGCCGACCTGCGCGGTGTTGTTCAGCAACTCGGTGTCGGAGACCTTCGTGCGCGCCGAGAAGCTGGCCAGCCCGCCACCCTGGCCCGCGCTGTTCTGGGTGAACGAGACGCTCTCCACGTCGGCCGCGCCACGGTAGTTGCCGAGCCCGCCGCCGTAACCGTTGGCGCTGTTGCTGTGGAACTCGGAGCGCTTCAGCGTCAGCACACCGCCGTTGAGCAGGCCCCCGCCCTTGCCCGCGGCGCCGGAGGCGCTGTTGCCGACGAAGGTGGAGTCGGTGACCACCATGTTGCCGTCGTTGAAGATCCCACCGCCACCGCCCTCGGGGGACAGCGAGGTGCTCTGCGAGACGGTGACCCGCTCCACCACGGCGGTCGCCCCGTGCACCACGTGCACGCTGCCGCCCTCGATGTTCGAGCGGCCGTTGTGCAGTTCCACGTCGCGCAGGGTCAACTCGCCGCCGTCGCGGACGGTGAAGAAGCGGAACGGCGCGGCCTGGGCGTCCCGGGCGATGGTGGCGCCGGCGCCGTCGATCGTGATGGGCTGGTACACCACCGGCAGGCCGGCGGTGTCGTCGGCCGGGTTGTGCGGCGGCGCGTCGGCGTCACCGGGGGTCTCCGCGGCGTCGGCCGCCTCCCGGGCGTCCCGGATCCCCCCGTCGTACTGGTCGGTCTCGTGGAACGCCTCGGTGAGCAGGTAGCGGCACTTGGGGGCGAGCCGCAGCTCCGCGCCGCCCTGGGCGTTGGCCGTCACCAACGCCGCCACCAGCTTCGCGGCGTCGCACGGCACCGACACCACACCCCGCTTGCCGGTGCCCGGGCCGGGCGCACGGCCCCGTTCGGCGCCGTCCCGGTCGCGCTCCGCCTGATCGCCGGCACGGCGGTCGTCGTCACGTGCGGAGGCCGTGCCCAGCCGGCCCAGACCCGGGAGGGAGAGGTCGCGGTCGGCCGCGGCGGCCACACCGGCCACGCCGGCCGCTCCCACGACCAGGCTTCCCGCCAGCAAGCCGCTGGCCAAGACCCATCGGGACCGCCGTCTGGGTCGGATCTCGCGGTCTCCTCCTCGGTACGTGGACATCAAGGGTGCCTGCCTTCCTGCCAGCAAGACGTGGCCGCGCCCCGATCCGGGCGCGGGGGGCCTGACGTAGCGCCGGCCGCCAAACGTCACGATAGGTCCGCAATACGGACAGGAAGGTGTGAACGTGAATAGTGCCCCTATTCATCTTTCAACTCCGCCAAACGGTCAACCGGTCAGCCGCCGACGTGGATCCCGGGGCGACGCAGCGGGTCCCGCTCGGTCCGCCGGATGATCTCGCGTACCACCGGCGGGGTGTCTCCCCGACCGAGGATGAGATAGCGCGCCAGGTGCGCGATCGGGCTCCCCTCCGACCACTCGAAGTGCGCGTGCGGGCGAACCCCGGTGGCGTCGCGCAGGGCCAACAGGATCGCGGCGATCGCGTTCGGCGCGGCCGGGCTGCTGGCCCGCAACACCCGGAAGCCGCCCACCTCGATCCCGTGCACCCGCAGCACCTGACTGAACTCCGACGGGTCGACCACGTCGATCTCCAGGAACAGCACGTCCGCCGCCCCGGGCACCGGATTCATCCCCCGCTGCGCCCGCTCCTTGACCGTGTACTCCTTCACCGACCCGCTCTGCCTCTTGTTCGCGATCAGGTGCAGTTGCCCGTCGTGGGCGAGCGACTCGGTGATGAACCGACGGGCCGGCTCGTCGAACTCGATCCGCTCGGCGCGCAGCTCGGTGGTCCGGGTGACCCGGGAGACCAACGAGACCACGATGATGCCGAGGATGAACAACGCGGAGATGGTGATCCCGTCCGGCTGCTCGATGACGTTCTCCAGCAACGCGTACAGCAGCACCAGGGTCAGCGCGGTGAAGCCGACGGCGCTGGCGCGCTGGCGGTGGCGGGCCGCGGAGATGGTCACCGCCACCGCGCCGGAGACCATCATCGCCAGGATGCCCGTCGCGTACGCCCCGGCCTGGGCGTTGACGTCGGCCCGGAAGGCGACGGTGATGGCGACGCTGACGACGGTGTAGACGATCACCACCGGACGCACCGCCCGCGCCCACTCCGGCGCCATCCCGTACGAGGGCAGGTAGCGCGGGACGATGTTGATCAGCCCGGCCATCGCCGAGGCGCCGGCGAACCAGAGGATGAGCACGCTGCTGACGTCGTAGACGGTGCCGAACACCTCACCCAGTTGGGCGTGCGCCAGGAACGCCAGAGCCCGCCCGTTGGCGGGGCCTCCGGGCCGGAACTCCTCCTTCGGGATGAGCGCCGTGGTGACGAAGGTCGTCGAGACCAGGTACACCGACATGATCAGCGCGGCGGTGGTGAGCAGCCGGCGCGTGTTGCGGATCCGGGCGGCGAGCCGGGCCTGCGTGTCCGCCCCGTCGGCCCGGACCAGCGGCATCATGCTCACCCCGGTCTCGAAACCGGACAGCCCCAGCACCAGCAGCGGGAACGCCAGCACGGCGGTGAGCAGCACGCCGCCCGGCCCACCGCCGGTCGTCGTCAGCGCGGCCGTCCAGTCCGACACGACGCCCGGGTCCCGCACGATCCGGTCCGCGGCGACCACGACGATCACCGCGTTGAGCGCCAGGAAGACGGCGACAAGTGGGATGGCCACCACGACCGCCTCGCGGAAGCCGAGCAGGAACACCCCGCCGAGGATGAGCAGCAGCACCACTGTCACCACAACCGGGACGGCGGAGCCGTGCAGCGCGTCGGGCAGGTACGGGTTCTCCAGCAGGTGCACCGTGGCGTCCGCCGAGGACAGGGTGATCGTGATGATCCAGGAGGTGGCCACGAAGCCGAGCAGCACGAGTACGAAGACCTTGCCCCGCCAGAACGGCAACAGGCGCTCCAGCATCGCCACCGACCCCTGCCCGTGCGGGCTCTCCTGGGCCACCCGCCGGTACATCGGCAGCATCCCGAACAGGGTGAGCGCGACGATCAACAGGGTCGCCAGCGGGGAGAGCGCACCGGCCGCCACCGCCGCGATGCCCGGCAGGTACGACAGCGTGGAGAAGTAGTCGACGCCGGTCAGGCACATCACCTGCCACCAGGCGTGCCGGCGGTTCTGCCCCTCCCCCGACTCCGGGCCGGGCGGCTGCACCTGGTGCTGGAAGAGCCACCGGCGCAGTGGGCTGGCCGGTGGCCCGGTCCGCGCCGCGGTCGCCACCCGTTCGGGCACCACGACACCCGGGCGTCCGCCCCGGTGCGGGCGGGCCGGGTCACGGGCCGCCCGCAGCGCCGGGTCCGGCCCGGTCGGCGCGTGGCGGCGTCCGTTCCAGCGTCGTGGTTTCGCCCGGTGTTCGTCACCCATCGCCCGTCCCACCCTCACAGGTCCTGCTCCGACGGTAGGCGGAAGATCGGGGCCCGTCCGGCGGAACCGGGCACGTGGCCGGCCAGCTCAGGACTGGTCCGAAACGGCGAGCAGACGGGCCAGTGCGGGCGGATCGGCGATGGTCACCGTGGCCGCCGGGTGTCGTGGCCGCCCGCCCGGCACCACCGCCGGCACCGGGCTGCCGAAGCGCAGGCAGATCCCGCCGGCCGTGCTGCTGCCGAAGCTCGCACCCCCGTCGGCAAGCGACAGGTGCGGCCCGATCACCCGCCACCAGCGGTACGGGCCGCTCAGCTCGACGGCTGTCACGTTGTCCCGGTCGGTCCGCAGCCGCCACGGGCCGTACCGGATCATCAGGTCCCGGTCGGTGACGACGACCCAGGCGGTCGCCGGGCGGACCCCCAGCACCGCCAACACCGGGCGGAACAGCGGATCGAAACGGAACGCGAACCGCGTGGCGGCACCGGTCATCGCGCACCGGGTCGGGCGGTGGGTCGCGGCACCGGGCCACCCGGCCGCAGCGGGCCGGGCCGCGCGGGCCGGGGACGGGCGGCGGGGCGGCGCCGGGCCAGGACGGTCATGGCGCGGGCGTACCCGGTACGAGCCCGCCGACACCCCGGATATCCGGCACCGACCAGAGCAGTGCACAGCCCTCCCCCACCGCCGGCCGGCACCCCCCGGGCCGGCCGACGGTGGCAGCCGGTCGACACCCCCCGCGCCGACCGGCTGTTCCCCGCGGGCCGACCGGACGTCGGCGGGCCCACGGGTGGGCGGATCTGGTGGGACGCGTCCCCGCACTCCGCCACCCCCCACGGGGCGGAGCGCGGGGACCCCCCGTCCCGGCTACTGCAGGAACGCCCCGAGGGGCGAGAGCAGTAGCCGGCCGAGCGCCGCGGCGTTGTCGTCCAACCGCGTGCGCTCACACTCTCGGGCGTCCGGATCGTGCCGGCACCGCCAGATCTTCTGCGCGTTGCGCCAGGCGACATCGCGGGTGTACTCGACCAGTTCCCCCTGGTACCAGTCGTCGATGTCGCCGTTGAGCATGTCGATGAGCAGCTGCCACCGCTCCAGATAGCCCCGGCGCAGGCCGGGGATCTTGTCCGCGAAGATCTTGTTGATCTCCAGGTAGTCGTGGTGCTGGTCAGTGCCGTCGACCGGCTCCGACTCCAGGTGGTCGAACGTCGTCACCAGCGCGAAGGGCAGGTCGAAGTTGATGTGCGCGTTGACGCCCGCCGCCGCCGACGGCAGGGGCCGGGCGTCCGGCCCCCGCATCCGCTCGAACAGACACGACCACGCCTTCGGAGTGCCCGGACTCGAGTCGGTCCACAGCCGCATCGCGTCGAAGTAGCGCGCGGCGAACTCCACGTCGAGCCGGGAGAGGAAGGCCGGGTCGACGAAGCGGTCGTCGTACAACCCGTCCAACACGCTGCTGGTGATCGTCAGGTAGAGCCTGTTGAAGTCGGCGAGGGGGCAACTGGCCTCCAACGGAGGCAGCCGCACCAGCATGTCCTGCAACTTCGTGAGGTGATCGACCACGGCCGGCACGTCCGCGGGATGGTCGGCGAGCAGGTCGACGATGTCCCGGTGCACGGGCCCCCAGACCGGTTCGGTCATTTCTCCTCCATGGTGGTCGGCGGCATCCCCCGTGCCGTCGTCGACGCGGCCCAGCCTTTCAGCCGACACCCACCCGCCGGATCAGTAGAACGACGTATCCCGGCGCGCACACGCGCCAGTGGACGGTACGTCGAGTCAGCTTCGGAGGTTGCGCAACTGGATCGCGCTGGCCTGCACGCGGGTGCGGACCTGGAGCTTGTCGAAGATGTGCGACACGTGCACCCCGATGGTCCGCTCGCTGATGAACAGCCGCTGCCCGATCTCCTTGTTGGTCAGCCCCTCCGCGACGAGCGCGAGCACCTCCCGCTCCCGCGCGGTGAGTGCCGCCAACTCGTCGTCGGACGCCTCGGCCGGTGCGCCGCGCGTGGCGGTGATGGCCTCGTGCTCCTCCAGCGACACCCGGGCCCGCCCGGCCAGCTCGCGGATCTCCGAGGTCAACGGTGCCGCGCCCAACCCCTGCGCCACCCGGTACGCCTCCCGCAGCAGCTTGCCGGCGGTGGCCAACCGGCTGCGGCGGGCCAGCAGCGCCTCGGCCTGCCGCAGCCGCGAGTACGCCGCCGGGTAGGGGTGGTGGCGCCGGTCCCACTCGGCGACCGACGCGGCCCACAACTCCGGGTCGCTGCTGTCCAGGCGGCTCACCTCCGCGGCGCAGAGAGCCAGGAACCCCTCCACCACCGACCGCACCGGACGAGCCGCGCCCACGCTCTTGCGGGCCACCCGATCCGCCACGTCGCGCAGCCGGCGTACCACCGTCTGGTCCACCGCCACGGTGCGGCTGGCGTGCGCCTCGGCCTCGGCGCGCAGGCCGTGCCAGATCAGCGCCGACAGGATCGTCACGTCGTCGGAACGGCTCTCGGTGAGGCCCCGTTGCACCGCCAACCGCGCCACCTCGTGCCGGCCCTCCCACATGGCCAGCCCGGCGCGCAGGGTGAGCAGCGGAATGACGTGCCGCGCCCCGCCGCCGGCGAGCAGGGTCGCCACCGCGTCGAGGTCGCGGCTGGCGGCGTCGATGTCGCCGTAGCCCACCGAGAGCCGGCACCGGGCCAACAGCAGCTCGACGGCGTCCGCACCGGACGGCCGGTGCCGCAGGGCGGCGGCGACCACCTTCTCCGCCTCGGCCCACTGGCCCACCCGGAACAGCCCGTTGATGGCGACGGCCAGCAGCCGGGTCTCCCAGGTACGGCCCAGCCCCAGCTCGGCGACCCGCTCGGCACCACGCCGGGCCACCACCACACCCTCCTCCAGGATGTTGAGCGGCCCGGTCAGCAGCTCCGCCAGGTGCAGGTACGCGCAGGCCACGTCCTCGGGCTGGCCGGCGCGCTCGGCGGTGTCGAGGGCGTCGCGCATCACCGCGAGGCCGGCGTCCGGGTCCTCCAGGTAGGCGTCGCTGAAACCCAGCGCGGAGCTGGCCAGCACCACCTCGGTGGCGGAGCCCTCCACGTCGGCGGCCAACGCCAGCGCCTCCCGGGCCCGCTGGCCGGCGTCGGCGTAGCGACCCAGATGCAGCAGCAGCTCGGCCAGGCGGGCCGCGGCGTTGGCCCGGTCACGTGGGGAGCAGTCGGCCGCCGTCAACGCCCGCTGATATTCCTCCTCGGCCAGCGCCGAGCGACCGGCGGCGGCCAGATAGCGGGCCCGCCGGATGTGCAGCGCGCAGCTCGGCTCGCCGCCGCGCAGCCCGGCCACCTCTTCCAGCAGGGCCAGCGCGCGGGCGTGCTCACCACTGTGGTGGGCCGCCTCGGCGGCGTTCTCCAGCAGCTCGACCCGGTCCACCGTCAGCGGCCCCGGGTCACCGGCCAGTTGCAACGCCGCCGACCAGTGCCGGTGCGCCTCGGCGTAACCGTGCAGCCGTTCGGCCTCCTGGGCGGCCGCCACCGCCGCCGGCAACGCGCGGGCCGGTTCACCGGCCAACCGCCAGTGGTGCGCCAGCCGGGCCTGGTGCAGCTCGCCCGGCGCGGCGGTCAGCGCCTCGGCGTAGCGGCGGTGCAGCCCGGACCGCTCGGCCGGCAGCAGCTCGTGCGCGAGCACCTCGGCGACCAGGCGGTGCCGCAGCCGGTAGCCGTCGTCGGCACCGACCAACAGCCGGTGTGCCACCGCGGCGCGGGCCGCGTCGATCAGCTCGTCCTCGGGCATCCGCAGCACCCGCGCCAACAGCCAGTGCTGCACCGGTTCGACGCCGGCGGCCACCGCGTGCACCACCGCGTGCGCGTGCTGGGGCAGCGCGTCGACCCGGTCGAGGAAGATCTCCCGCAGCGTCTCGGACAGACCGTCACGGCCGTCGCGCAGGTCGCGGGCCAACTCCTCGATCACGAACGGGTTGCCACCGCTGCGCTGCCACACCTGCTCGGCCGCGTCGGCCGGCAGCGTCCGACCCACCACCGCGGCGGCGAGCTTCTCGGTGTCGGCCCGGTCCAGCGGTGCCAGGTCGAGCACCCGCACCGTCCGCAGCCGCCGCAGCTCGGTGAGCACCCGGCGCAGCGGGTGCGCGCCCTGCAACGACTCGGCGCGCACCGCCGCCAGCACGGAGAGCTGGAGGTCACCGAGGCCGGCCAACAGGTAGAGCAGCAACTGCCGGGTGCTGCGGTCGACCCACTGCAGGTCGTCGAGGATCAACACCAGGGGTCGGCCCTCGGCGATCAGGTGCAGCCCGCGGCTGACCCGCTCCAGCAGCGCGCCCGCGCCGTCCGGGCCGGCGGTCTCGTCGGCGAACATCTGCAGCAGCCCACGCACCGCCGAGGAGGTGCGCGCGTGCGTGCTGGCCAGGTCGGCGTCGAAGCGGCGCAGCGCCTGCAGCAGGGGGTGCAGCGGGGAGGCGTCGCCGATGTCCAGGCAGCTGCCGGTGAGCACCACGGCGCCCTGCTCACGCAGCCGCACCCCGATCTCACCCAACAGTCGGGTCTTGCCCACACCGCTCTCGCCGGTCAGGAAGACGGCGGCGGTCTGCCCGTGAGCGGCGTCACCGAGCAACGCGGACCGAACCGTCTGCACCAGCTCGGCCCGGCCCACGAGCGGTGCGGTGTCCACATCGCTGGCCATGGCACGCAGCCTAATCACAGGTCCCCGAACCGTTCTACGGCCAACTGCCGCTTGTGGTACTCCTCGCGTCGACTTTGCGACTAAAGGTTGCGGGTGGCCGACATACGTCGTTCTGCAGATCCCCCGTCAGCCCAGGAATGCCAATCTCCGGAGGTCATCAGGCCTCAGCAGGCAGAAGGGTTGGTGCGCCACCATGACCACCACCAGGATCATCGTCGGCGACGCGCGACGCAGCGTGACATCGCGCTGGCCGGTAGCGGAGGAGAGACGCACCGTCACCGTGCTCTTCGCCGACATCGTCGGCTCCACGGCACTGGTGGACCGACTCGACCCGGAGGACGTCCGCGCGTTGCAACGGGTCTACTTCGACACCGTCGCGGGCGTGCTGCACCGCTGGCAGGGAGTGGTCGAGAAGTACGTCGGCGACGCGGTGATGGCGCTGTTCGGTGCCCGGCACTCCGACGGCTTCGACGCGTACCGGGCGGTGCGCGCCGGACTGGAGATCCAGGCCGCGCTGGACCGCCGGTCGATGGTGGGGAACATCCGACTCCGGGTTCGCGTCGGTGTCGCCACCGGCGAGGTCGTGGTCGACCTGGGCGGTGCGGTCAGCGGCGGGCACGGCGTGGCCAGCGGCGCGGTGATCACCACCGCGGCCCGCCTGCAGGAGTACGCCTCACCGGGCGCCGTCGCACTCTGCGCGGCCACCGCACGAGCCACCGCCGGGCTGATCACCCAGCGTCAGTTGACGCCGGTGCAGGTCGCCGGCCGGGTGCCGCCGGTGCCGGTGTGGCACGCCGTCGGTCCGGTGCGTCCCGGCGCGGACCGGCACGACGGCCCGCTGATCGGCCGCCGCCGCGAGCTGGCCACCATCCGTGACCAGTTGACCGTGGCGATCCGGGAGCAGAACCCGCGCTGGGTCTCCCTGGTCGGGCCCACCGGCAGTGGCCGCAGTCGACTGCTGCACGAGTTGACCCGTGGGCTGACCACGGTGGACGGGGTGCCGGTGCGCTGGTGTGTGGCGACCTGCCAGCCGTACCCCGATCAGGTCCTGGCACCGGTCGCGGAGTTGCTCCGCGGTCTCGTCGGGGTGCGTCGCGGCGACGGCCCCGCGGCGGTCCACGACCGGCTCGTCGCCGCTCTGACCGCGCTGTTCCCGCCGGCTCGCGTCGCGGCGGCGGTCCCGGCGCTGCACCGGATGCTGACCACCCCGGACGGTTCGTCGGCGGCGTTGGCCGGCGCGGCGGCCTGCCAGGACATCCTGTTGCGCCTGGCCGACCAGGGGCCACTGATCGTCGCCGTGGACGACGTGGACCGCGCGGCGCCCGCGGTGAGCAGATTCCTGCACGGGCTGTTCAGCGCGGCGACGGCACGTGGGCTACCGCTGGCGGTCATCACCCTGCACCAACCACAGTGGGCCGACACCCGGCCCGGGCCAGCCCGCCGGGTGACGATCCGACCGCTGGCCACGGTGCAGTCCGGACGGCTGCTGCGCCTTCTCCTGACCCGGGCCGGCCAGCCGGTGGCCCTGGTGGACCGACTGCTGCCGCTGGTCGGCGGCCGGCCCGGGCACGCGGCGGCGTACGTCGCGTCGATCATGGACGGGGCCGACCCGGTGGCGCTCCCGCTGCCCGAGGCGGTACGCCGAGCCGTCGGCGCCGAGCTGGACCACCTCGACGGTGAGCGGCGGGCGGTCCTGATGGCCGCCGGCGTCCTCGGCGGCGTGATCTCCGGCGCGGCGGTCGACCGGGCGCTCGGCTGGGCGCCCGGCCGGTCCGCACCGGCACTGCGCCGGCTGGTCGCCGCCGGGCTGCTGCTCCCCCACCACGCCGACGGGTACGTCTTCGCCGCGCCCGCGCTGCGCCAGGTCGCCGCCGAGCGGCTGCCCCGCGCGCTGCGGGCCGTCTTCACCCGCCGGGCCGCCGGCGTACCCCGCCAGGACACCGCCAGCCGGCCACCCGGCGCTGCCGTGAACCCCGCCGCGCGTACGGTCGGCGAGGGCTCGGCCACCCGGCCGGCCGAGGTCGTACGGCTGGACGCGGTGCGCTCCCGGGTCGGCCGGGACACCGCCCTCGTGGCGCTGGCCCCCGCGCCAGGATCCGGCCCGCCGCGCCCTCCCGCGCCGACGATGGCGACTCCGCCGGCCGCGCTGCCCCGGGGAGCCAACCGTGCGGCGGGCGTCAACCGGCTCCGAGCCGTCGCACCGGCCGGTGACCTGCCGCCGGCCTCGGCCGCGACGGTGTCGGCGGCGCGGGCCAACGCGGGCGGTCACTGGCCCTCGGACGTCGACCGCGTCCCGGTGGCGATCCGCGTGGTGCCCGTCGTGGCGAGGTCGGCCGGACCCGGTGTCGGCGCTACGCCCAGCGCGAGGCGCGCCGTACCCCGCCCGCCGTTGATCCGCCAGCCGGACGGCCTGGCCGACTCGGCCTGAGGGTCCGCCGCGCGGCGGATCGAGTCGGGGTGAGACCACTATCCGACTCGGAGTGGTCCAGCTCGAGGCCCGAGGACCCCGGCCGAGGCGGGTGCGTCACGACGAACCACTGTCCCCCGACGGCCGGCCGCCGAACTGCCAGTTGTGCACCTCGACGTCGGCGTACCGGTCCACGGTCAGGATGGCGCGCGCCGCGTCCGGGGTCGGTGCCCGGACCAGCGCGGCGGTGCCCAGCCACGTGGCGCCGTCGTCGGACAGCAGCGGCCCGTACGCGATCAGCTCGTCCGGGTCGGGTGGCAGGGGCAGGTCGACGGGCTGCCCCGCGCCGAGGCCCAGCACCAGGTAGCGGTTGCCGCCGGTCCGACCACCGGGGAAGTCCCACATGGTGCGGCCCAGCGTGTTGCGCCATCGGCGCAGCAGCACGTCGCGGTACACGCCGGCCTGGTAGTTGGGTTCGTCGAAGGCGAACGCCCGTGCGGCGGCCGGATCGGGCATGTCGACGATGTGCACGCTGCCGGTGGCCGTGTCGCCGGACAAGGTCGGGCCGCGGGCGATCAACTCCTGCCCGTACCGATCCATGTAGGACCAGTGCTCGGCCAACAACTCGTCGCGCAACGTCGCCGAGCCGGGCCGGTCGCGGTGGTAGCACAGGAACTCCATGCCCCGCATTCTCGACGTGGCGCCGCACCCGCGGACGGCCGGGTGTCGCTCCGCCGCCTACGGCACGGAAGCCGCGGCCAGCAGCGCCGCGGTCGGCAGCGCGAGCAGGCCGTCGCGGTCCCGGTAGGCGGCGGTCAGCTCGTCGTACGCGGCACGGATCCGGGTGCGCACGTCCGGTGGCTGGGCCGCCAGTACCAGGCCGGCCCTGCTGATGCCGTTGGCCGGGCCGCTCCACCAGGCCTCGGGGTCGGTACGATGCACCCAGGTGATCGTGTCGCAGCGCACGTCGGTGAGGCCGGCGGCGTCGAGCAAACCCGCGAAACCCTCGGGGGTACGCGGAAAGTCCCGCTCCGCGTCCACGGTCGGCACCGAGGTCGGACGGTCGACCCCGGCGGCGTCGAACACCACGCCCCACAACCGCTGCGCCTCCGGCGGCGGGTCGGGCCAGATCGTCACCGCGATCCGTCCGGCCGGCCGGACGACCCGTCGCAGTTCGCTGATCGCGGCCAGCGGATCACCGACGTGATTGATCACGAAGTTCGCCACGGCCGCGTCGAACGACCGCGAGGCGAACGGCAGGTGCGGCAGGGCCGCGAGGCGGACCTCTTCGGCGGCTGGCACCCGGCCGCGCGCCAGCTCGACCATGCTGGGCTCGGCGTCGACGGCGACGACCGTCGCGCCACGAGCGCTCGCCGACCCGGCCACGGTCCCGGAACCGGTGCCCACGTCCAGCACCCGCATGCCCGCCGCGATGCCAGCGGCGTCCAGCAACGCAGGTGCGGGATGGGCACAGAGGGCGGCGAAGCTGCTGTCGAACGCCTTCGCGCGCCCGGCCCAGCGCGACCGCTCGTGCTCGTCGAAAGCCGTCCTTGGCACTGCTCCCCCGCTCACGGATCTCGGTGGTGGCCGCCACGATATCGAACGAGATCTGTTGTCAGCCTCTTGGCACCGGGCCGAGCGTCAGGTGGGAGGTCGGCCGAGCACACCGCCCGCGCACGCCCTTGGAGTGGCCCGCGCGGGCGGTGGTGGGTGGATCTAGGCGGCGGCTCCCCCGTCGAACACCAGATCGGTGCCGACGGCGAAGCCGGCGTCGGGTGAGGCCAGGTACAGCACCGCCGCGGCGATCTCGTCGAGGGTGCCGACGCGGCCGATCGGCAGCTGTGCCGCCATCCGGTCGGCGCGGTCGGCGGGGCTTTCCCCGGGCCGGAGAGACATCGCGGTGTCCATCGGCCCGGGGCTGATGCTGTTGATCCGGATCCCATCTCGGATGTGGTCCAGGGCGGCGTTGCGGGTCAGCGCGCTCACCGCGGCCTTTGTCGCCACGTACGCGCCGAGCCCTTCGAGCCGCGCGTGAGCACCGAGGTTCGAGGCGATGTTGACGATGACGCCGCCACCGTGGGCCCGCATGTGGGCGATTTCGTGCTTCATGGACAGCAGCGTGCCGGTGAGGTTCACCGCGACGAGGTGTTGCCACTGCTGCTCGTCGACATCGCCGAGCGGGCCGACCGCGGTCAGGGTGCCGGCGCTGTTGACCGCGATGTCGAGCCCGCCGTACCGGCTGGTGGTCTCGGCCACCATCCGGGCCAGGTCGGCCGAGTGGGTGACGTCGGCGGTGACGGCCGAAGCCCGGCCGCCCTCGTCCTCGATGAGCTTGACGGTGGCGTCGAGCGAGCCGGGCGTGCGACCCGCCACGACGACGGCCGCCCCCTCGCGGGCGAACGCTCGTGCGACGGCCTGGCCGATACCGGTGCCGCCGCCGGTGACGAGGGCGACCTTGCTGGTGAATCGTGCGGTCACGGTGGTGACTCCTCCTGGGTGTCGGATCGGTTGTGGTGGTGGGTTCGCTTTCCGGGGGGCGCCATCGGCCGAGGTTGTTGTGGCCCGTCGGCCGGACGGGTGGGGGCGGGTGCGTCCGGTCAGTGCGGTGACAGCGGCGAGTGCGGCGAACGCGGACCCGGCGGCGCCGAACGCCCAGGCGTACCCGCTGGTGGTGGCGTCGGGTAGGCCGGCACCGCCGGCCTCGAGGTGCGTGGAGCGCGCCGTGGCGAGCGCGGTCAGCAGGGCGAGGCCTGCCGTTGGTCCCACCTCCATCGCCGTGTTCAGCACACCTCCGGCGAGCCCCGCTTCACGTGGTCGCACGTCAGACAGCGCGAGCACGGACCCGGCGGAGAAGGACAACGCGACTCCGGCCGGCAGGAGAGCGAGGCCAGGCAGCAGACCGAGGCCGTATCCGGTGTGCGGGTGCACGCCGGCCAGCAGGAGCAGGCCACCGGCCGCCAGCGCGAGCCCCGCGGAGGTGACGCGTTGGGCTCCCCAGCGGGCGATGAGTCGCCCGGACAGCCGCCCGGCGACGACGAGGACCACCGCGTACGGGAGGAACGCCATGGAGGTACGCAGCGGCGTCCAGTTGCGGACCTGTTGGAGATACAGGGCCAGGAGGAGGAAGACGAGTGCGGTTCCGGCCGCGGACACGGCGATCACGAGCAGCGCGGTCGCCCGCCGGAGATCAGCCAGGAAGGACATCGGCAGGAGCGGTTCGGCGCTGGACAGTTCGACCGCGACGAAGGCGCCGAGCAGTGCCAGGCCCGAGGCCAGCGGGGCCAGCACCATCGCCGAGGTCCACCCGTGTTCGCCGGTGACCACCAGGCCACAGCTGAGCAGCGTGATTCCCGTGGTGGCGAGCAACGCGCCCGGCAGGTCGAGCGTGGCCCGCCCGTGCCGGGTGTCCGCGGGCAGCGTCCGCGGCGTCACCACCGCCGCCACCGCGGCGACCACCAGCGGAACCGCCACCATCCACCGCCACGACAACCAGGTGGCGACGATCCCGGAGAGGAGACTTCCCAACGTCGCACCGAGTACCGACAGGCCGCCCCAGGTCGCCATCGCTCGGCCATAGCTGACGGGATCCGGGAACACCCGTCGCAACACCGCCACGGCTGCCGGCGCGACGAGGGCGGCGCCCACCCCCTGGGCGAAGCGCGTGGCGGTGAGGGTCGCACTTCCGGGAGCGAGTGTCGCCGCCGTCGAGGCGGCGGCAAAGACAACGAGACCGGTGGTGAACATCCGGCGTCCGCCGTACCGGTCGGTGAGCCGACCGCCGAAGAGCAACAGACCGCTGAAGGACAACCCGTAGGCGGCGCTGAGGAGGACCAGGCTGGACTGGCCCAGTCCCCACTCTCGGCCGATCACCGGCAGCGGTACGGAGATGACGGTGACAGTGAAGATCAGCGTCGTCTGTACGGTGCCGAGCAGCGCGAAGGCAGGGCCGACGGATGGTTCTCCCGGCTCGCCGTGCTGGCCTTCGGGTCGCGGCCACGGGCTACGACTGTGCGCCACCGCACCGGGCCTGCCCGGCGGTAGGTCGGGGACCGCTGTCGCCATCGTCGCCCACCCTCCAGCATTCGGGACCATTCGTTCCAGATTCGGCGCAGGGGCAACGCCGCACGGTCGAGAAAGGAACGTCGACACCGCGCCATCGGCTCAGCTCCGCGCCGTGGCGAGCCGGTGCGCGATCAGCGGTGCGCTGCGGCGGCCCGCCGTCAGTCGAGCAGGGACAACGCCTGGGCGGCGGCGTCCCGCAGCCGCCGCGGCTCGGCCGACACCTTGCCGACCACCCGGATGCCCTGCAACAGCACGAGCAGAAGCCGGGCCAGCGCTCGGGGGTCCTTGCCCGGCGCGAGCTCACCCTGGGACTGCGCCCGAATCAACGCAGAGGTCAGCGCGGTTTCCAGGTAGTCCCAGCTCGCCGTCACGCGTCGTGCCGCCTGTCGATCATGCGGCGCGACCTCCACGGCCGTGTTGACGATGAAGCAGCCACGCCGCCCGCCGTCGTCGCCGGCCTCGCACGCGTATCGCTCGACGAGGGCTCGGACGGCCGGCAGCGCCGGACCCGGCTGCGACAGGTCACGCAGCAGGATGGGGTCGACCAGGTCGCCGTACCGGTCGAGCGCCTTGAGATAGAGATCGTGTTTGTTGCCGAACGTCGCGTAGATGCTCGCTCGCGCGACACCCAGATGCTCGACCAGGTCGGCCATCGAGGTGGCCTCGTAGCCCCGCTCCCAGAACAGGTCGAGGGCCGCCCGCAGTGCCGCATCCGGATCGAACTCCTTGGTCCGTGCCACGACTCGACTCTAACCGTATCCAGATCGTTCGGTCAAGAAAGGTGGAGCCGCACCGCCTGGACACCGCAGGTACCCTCGGTGACCGGGCCGGCCGTTGCGCGGTAGACCGGGAAGGCCACCCGGCGCGTGACTAGGATTGGCCCGGTCATGCTGCTACGGGTGCTCGGGCCGCTTGAGGTCGAGGTCGACTCAGGCGGACCTGTCGACCTCGGCGGCCCCCGCCAACGCGCCGTGCTCGCGCTGCTGCTGGCGGCCCGGGGCGAGGTCGTCTCCACCGGTCAGATGATCGAGGATCTGTGGCGGGGTGACCCGCCGCCACGGGCGATCGCCTCCCTCCAGGCGTACGTCTCGCACCTGCGCCGCCTGGTGGAGCCGTCCCGCGAGCGCCGCGCGCCGGCCCGGGTCCTGGTCAGCGCGCCGCCCGGCTACGCGATCCGGGTGCCCGCCGACGCGGTCGACGCCGGCCGGTTCGAGCGGCTGCTCGTGCAGGCGCGAGCGGTCAGCTCCACCGACCCGGGCCGGGCACGTCACCTGCTGGGCACGGGGCTCGACCTGTGGCGTGGTCGGGCGTACGCCGAATTCGCCGGGGAGCCGTGGGCGCAGGCCGAGGTGCTGCGGCTGGAGGAGTTGCGTCTCGGCGCCCGGGAGCTGCTGCTCGATCTGACGGTGCGCTTCGGCGACCCGGCCGAGGCGGTGTCCGAGGCGGAGGTGCTGACCCGGCAGGCGCCGCTGCGGGAGGAGTGTTGGCGCCTGCTGGCGTTGGCGTTGTGGCGTGCCGGTCGGCAGGGCGACGCGCTCGCCGCGCTGCGCCGGGCGCGAGCGACCCTCGCGGACCAGCTCGGCCTCGATCCGGGGCCGGCGTTGGTCGAGGTGGAGTCCGCGATCCTGGGCCAGCGCCTCGACCTGCTGCCCCCGGTGGCCGCCACGGCGGTACGCGTCGGCACCGAGCGACAGGTGCCGGAGGAGGTGTTCGTCGGGCGGGAGGCCGAGCTGGCGGCTCTCCGGCAGGCCGCGGCCGAGGCGGTGGCCGACGGGCCACGCGTCGCGCTGCTCAGCGGGGAGGCCGGGGCCGGCAAGACGAGCCTGCTCACCCGGTTCCGCGACGGGCTCGCCGCCGACGGCTGGCTGGTCACGGTGGGCCGCTGCCCCGAGGTCGAGGGCGCCCCGCCGGCCTGGGCCTGGGTCGAGGCGTTGCGTCAGCTCGCCGGGCAGGCGCCGCCGGGTGATCTCGCACCGGCCCTCGCACCACTGCTCGGCGACGGCGACGGCGACGGAGGGGGCGACGTCACCGCCGGCCGGTTCCGGCTGCACCGTGCCGTCGGGGCCTGGTTGGACGCCGCCGCGGTCCGCCGACCGGTCGCCGTCGTCCTCGACGACCTGCACGCCGCCGACGCCGAGACGCTGCTCCTGCTGAACAGCGTCATCGAGGTGACCACCGGGGCCGTCCTGTTCGTCGCGGCGTTGCGCCCGGCCGAGCACCGCGAGCGGCTCGCCGACACGATGGCCGTCCTGGCCCGCCGAGCACCCCTGCGGATCCCGTTGGCCGGGCTGACGCCGCCCGAGGTGCAACGGCTGCTCAGCGCGCTGGCCCGGACCACCGTCGACCCGGACACCGTCGCCGCGCTGGCCGAGCGGACCGGCGGCAACCCGTTCTACGTGCGGGAGTCGGCCCGACTGTTGGCCACCGAGGGCACGCTCGTGGCCACCAGCGACGTGCCGGAGGGCGTACGCGACGTGCTGCGCCGACGGCTCTCCCGCCTGCCCTCGGCTGCCGTCTCGGCGCTGCGCCTCACCGCGGCCGCCGGGCGGGAGGCTGAGGTGCGCACACTTGTCGACGCCGCCGGCACCGACGAGACCTCCGTCCTCGAAGCGCTGGAGGTCGGGCTGGCCGCCGGGCTGCTCACCGAACCGGCGCCGGGGCGGGTGCGCTTCGTGCACGGGCTGGTCCGCGACACCATCTACACCGACCTGCCCCAGCTGCGCCGCACCCGCCTGCACGCCCGGATCGCCGCGGCCACCCGCCGGCTGACACCCGACGACTATCCGGCCCTGGCCCACCACTACGCCCGGGCGGCGTCGGCCGACACCGCGCCGCTCGCCGTCGAGTACGCCATCCGCGCCGCCGAACTGGCCGAGCGGCGGTACGCGTACGACGCGGCGATCGAGGTGCTCACCAACGCCGTGGACGTCGCCGGGTCGGTCAGCGGGGATCACGACGCGCTGCGGGTCGACCTGCTCGGCCGGCTGCTGCGCGCCCAGGCGCGGGCCGGCGCGGTGGCCGCCGCCCGGCGGACCCGCGCCCGAGCCGTCGACGTCGCCACCGCGTCCGACCGGGAGGAGCTGCTGGTCGCGGCCTTCACCGCGTGGACCGTCCCCACCCCGTGGCTGACCCACGAGTACGGCGTGGTGGACCACCGCGTCGTCGAGTTGCTCACCCGGCTGCTGCGTGCCGACGACCTGGACCCGGTCGCCCGCTGCCGGCTGCTGGAGGCGCTGGCCACGGAGCTGGACGGCGAGGCAGATCCCCGGGGCGTGGCGGCCGGGCGGGAGGCGCTGGCCCTCGGCCGGCGGCTGGACGACCCCGAGGTGCGGGCCCTCGGGCTGGCCGCGCGGGTGCGCACCATGAGCTACGAGCGGGAGGCGCCGGAACGCCGGGGGTTGGCCTTGGAGCTGGGCGACCTCGCCGCCGAGCACGCGCTGGTGACCTACCGCTCGGTCGCCGAGCAGGTGCTCGGTCACTGTGCTGCCGCGCTCAACGAGCCGGACGAGCTGCGCCGCAGCGTCGCCCGGCACGGGTGGCTGGCCGAGACGTACCAGCTCAACGAGGCGCAGACGATCCACAGGTGCGCACTGGCCGCCCTCGCGCACGTCACCGGCGACTTCGTCGCGGCGCGACGGCACTACGACGAGGTCGCCGAGCAGATGCGGCGGCAGGGCTCCCTGCACGCCGAGGCCTTCCATTTCTTCTCGGTGGGGACCCTGCTGATCAGCCAGGGGCGCTTCGGGGAGCATCTGGAGGCGACCCGGCGGATACGCGGGTCGCTGGGTCCGATCGTGGACGACCTGCTGGCGCTGGCACTGATCGACAGCGAACGGGTGGACGAGGCGCGGGCCCTGCCGATCGCACGGCACATCTACCGCCCGGACTACTTCGAGTCGGCGCTGCTCAGCGTGCGGGCGATGGTCATCGTGGCGCTGGGCCGCCGGGACCTGGCCCAGCCCGTGATCGACGCCCTGCTCCCGGTCCGCGACCAGCTGGCCGGTTTCTCCACCACGGCGGCCGTGGTGCGGCCGGTCGCACTGACGCTTGGCGAGCTGTTCCGGTTGCTGGGCCGCACCGACGAGGCCACCCGGCACTTCACGCTGGCGGCCGAGGTGGCCCGCCGGTGGGAGTCGCCGCACTGGCTGGCCGAGGCGACGGCCGCACTGGCCGCCTGATCCCCGGTTGGTGGATTCCAAGCCGTTTCCAAGTGCCACCGCGCATGATCAACATATCTGTGTCAGTTGATCCCTCGGAAAGGGCACCGTGAACAAGAACCACTCCGAAGCCATGGCCGACGTCCGCGACATGTACATGGCCCACGCCGTGTTCCGTCGCGAGTTCAGCCTCCTCCCGCAGCTCGTCCGCGACGTCAGGCCGGGCGACGTCAGCCGCGCGGAGGTCGTCGGCGCCCACGCCGAGATGCTCTGCCACACCCTGCACCTGCACCACGAGGGCGAGGACCTGCTGCTGTGGCCCCGGCTGGTGGAACGCGGCGGCGCGGCGGCGGCGGCCATCGTCCCCACCATGGAGGCGCAGCACCACGCCATCGAGGACGGCCACGCGGCGGTGGTCGCGCTGCTACCGCAGTGGCGTCGTACCGGGCAGGGCGGTGCGCAGCTCGCGGAGGCGCTGGAGCAGCTGCGGGTCGCGCTGATCGAGCACATGGCCATGGAGGAGGCCGAGATCCTGCCGTTGGCCGCACGGCACGTCACCGCCGCGGAGTGGATGCAGCTCGGCGAGCACGGGATGGCTCAGACCCCGAAGAAGCGGCTGCCGCTGGCCTTCGGCCTGGCCATGTACGAGGGTGACCCCGAGGTGATCAAGGCGGTGTTGGCGCACGCGCCGCTGCCGGCCCGTCTCCTCATGCCGATCATCGCCCCCCGGCTGTTCGCCGCCCACGCCAGGCGGGTGCACGGCACCGCGACTCCCCCGCGCATCGGCGCCGGCACGCGCTGAGCGAAAGCCGGGACGGCCGACGCCGGGAGTCGCCGCCGCTCAGCAGGCCAGCACACGAGCCAGGCCGCCGCCGGGAGTCGCCGCCGCTCAGCGGGCCAGTACACGAGGCCAGGGCCGCCGTCGGGAGTCGCCGCCGCTCGGCGGGCCAGCACGCGCGGCCAGGCCGCCGTCGGGAGTCGCCGCCGCTCAGCGGGGCGCCAGGAAGGCCAACACGCGCGGCCAGGTCGCCGCGGTGGCGTCCGGGGAGTGCTCGGCGAGGTCCGGGTCGGTGAACAGGTGGCCCACGCCGGGGTAGCGGAAGACCGCCAGGTCGGCGCCGGCGTCGGTGAGCGCCTGCTGCCACTCGTCGACCTCGTCCGGCGCGTCGAACGGGTCGGGGTCGGCGAGGTGCAACTGCACCGGCAACCCGGGCCGGACCGCGTCGGGTGCGCCGCCGGTGCCGTGCAACAGGAGCAGGCCAGCGCAGTGGGGGCGCTCGGCCAACAGCGCCCCGGCCACACCGGCGCCCATCGAGAAGCCGGCGAGCACCGTCTCCGGTGGCAGGTCACGCAGTGCCACCCGGGCCCGGTCGAGCACCACCTCGTGGCCGACCTTGTCGAGCAGCGCGAAGCCGTCCTCGACGGAGTCGGTGGCCGGTACGCCATACAGGTCGGGGGTGGCGACCTGGTGCCCGGCGGCGCGCAACCGGTCGGCGGCGGCGCGCACGGCGGGCCGCAGCCCGTACACGGAGTGGAACAGCACGACGTGTCGCATCACGTCATCCTGCCCCAGCGGACCGCGCTCCCGGCGCGGCCACGCGGGGTGACCGTCAGGCCAGTGCCGCCAGCCGCGTGACCAGGTCGGCCGGCGGCGGCATCGCGGCGATCTCCCGGCTGACCTGCCCGGCGGCGGTACGCAGGCGGTCGTCGGTGAGTAGCTGGGTCAGCGCCCCCGCGGTGATGGACCGGGGGCGCAGCGCCAGACCGGCACCCCGGCGGGCCACCAGCTCGGCGTTGTGCCGCCGGTCCCCCGGACCCGTGGTGGCGAGCTGCGGCAGGCCGGCGGCGAGGGCACCGAAGATGCTGCCCGCCCCGCCGTGGTGCACCAGCGCCGCACTCGACGGCAACGCCGCGTCGAGCGGGATCCAGTCGACTACCCGCACGTTGCCGGGCAGCGACCGGGTCGACCGCTCGTCGGGCCGGACCAGCACGATCTCGGCGTCCACCTCGGCGGCTGCGGCGACCACGGCGGGCATCGGCCCCCGGTCGCCGGGGCCGGTCAACGTGCTGCGGGTGACCAGGATGCGCGGTCGTTCACCCGGCTCCCGCAGCCAGGCCGGTAGCTCGCCGCCGCCGACATAGGAGTCGTAGCGCATCGGCCAGCCATCCTGCCTCGCCACGCTGGGCGGGGCCACCGCGAGGGCGGCGGCCGGCGGCGGCAGCTCGGTCAGGCCGTGCCGCCGCAGGGCGGAACCGAGCCGGGCGGTGGTGGCGCGGACCAGGTCCCGGCCGTCGAAGAGGGAGTTCTCCTGGCGTACGGCCGGCACGCCCAGCCGGGCGGCGGCCACCGCGCCGGCCACCGCGAACGGCTCGTGCAGCACCAGGTCCGGCCGCCACTCGGTGGCCAGGGTGACGACCGGGTCGGTGAGCCGATCGTTGAGCGCGCCGAAGAGCAGGCCGGCGCCCCGGGTGTCGGCGGTGCCGGCCAACTCGGCGCGGGCGATCAGCGGGTGCCGGGGAAAGACCCGCAGCGCGATCCGGCCGAAGTCGAAGCCCGGCGCGACGTCGTGCACCGACAGACCCGCGTCGGCGGCGGCCAGGCCACCCCCGCCGGTGGCCAGCAGCACCTCGTGGCCGGCGTCGCGCAACGCGACCGCGAGCGGCACCAGCGGGAAGACGTGCCCGACCAGCGGGGCGGAGACCACCAGCACACGCATGGGCAGGATCATAGGCGGCGACGCAGCCGGAGCGCCCCGGCTGTGGGTTCAGCGCGTCCGCCTGCCCGTGCCGCCCACCTGCGGCAGGTGGTCCACGAGCCACAGCCACAGCGGGCTACGCCGACGTGCGGTTTCCGCCTCCGCCTGCCGCGACGCGTCAACCGCGGCGAAGCCGTAGGCACGCATCCGTTCCTCGTACTCGCCGATCGCCGCCACGAGGTCGCTGCCGCCGGTGAGCGCGTCGCACAGCTGTGCCGCGTCCATCAGCGCGGTGTTCG
The DNA here is from genome assembly GCF_040648275.1 of Micromonospora sp. NPDC049171. NCBI lineage: Bacteria > Bacillati > Actinomycetota > Actinomycetes > Micromonosporales > Micromonosporaceae > Micromonospora > Micromonospora sp. NPDC049171. Next base: position 140,732 of record NZ_JBEZDJ010000008.1, on the reverse strand, counting down.
CGCCGGAGCCGCCGGCCGGGCTCATCGTGTGGATGGCGTCACCGAGCAGAGTCACCCGGCTCGGGATCCACGCCGGCACACGCTGGCTGCTGCGGACCCGGACGAGGAACGTTTCCCGCACAGCCGCCGCGCCCAGCAGGGCACGCAGGTCGGGGTGCCACGACCGGATCGCCCGGCAGGCGACGGAGTGCAGGGTCGCGGCGTCGGCCTCGGCAAGATTCCCGTCGGACACCGGCAGCCGGTCACGTCGCGCGGAAAGCGCCCACATCAGGTAGTCACCGGCCGGGCTGAGGCGTACGTCTGGAGCGATCGCGGCGGCCGCGTCCACGGGTCGACGCCGGAACTCGACGAGCCCGGCAGCCAGACCGACGTGGCCGCCCACGATCGCGGTGAACCCGTCGTACAGGGCCGACGGGACGAGCTGCCGGGCCGCGTCGTCGAGTGGTGTCTTGCCGTAGATGATCCGCGTGCCGGTGTCGACCTGCCGCGCGTGTGGCAGCAGTACGCGCCGGACCGCCGAACCCACCCCGTCCGCGCCGACCAGGACGTCGGCGCGCGTCGTGGAGCCGTCCGCGAAGCGCAGCGTCACCCCGTCCGGGTCCTGGTCGTAGCCGGTGAGCTCGTGACAGTAGTGAATCCGGTCCCCCAGTCCGGCGGCGAGGATCTCGCGCAGCGTCCGTCGATCAACCGACGTGGACAGAGTTGCCGGGTCGTCTGGGTCGCGCGACGGGCCGGCGGGCGTCTCGTGCAGGACACGCAGCCGCCCGGACAGCACCGTCACCCTGCTCCCCGGGCGGCCCGTCGTGGCCAGGAACAACCGAAACAGCCGTGGCGGCAGGCATTTCTCCAGCGCGAGAGCCGCGCGAGCGTCGACGTGCAGGCGGTAACCCTGCCGGCGGCTGTCCAGCGCGGCATCCCGCTCGTAGACGTCGACGTCGACACCGGCGCGCAGCAGGCCCTGAGCGAGGCACAGCCCGCCCAGACCGGCGCCGGCCACCGCCACTCGCAGGCTGTCGCTCAACGCCCAACCCCGTCGTACCGGCGGGCAACCCGTTGAGCCGCCACTGTCGAACGTCCGTTCACGCCGCCGTCCGCGGTGACTGTCGCCCGTCGACGATGCGGCGCATCTTGCCCACCGACCGTTCCACCGCGTCCGGCGCGAGGACGTCGACCGCCACGCTCACGCCGACGGTGTTCTTGACCAGCTCGACCAATGTCGCGCCGGCCCGCTCGGCGGCGTCCGCCGCGACGCCGGCCCGTCGCTCCACCCGGACCGTCAGGGTGTCCAACCGGCCCTGCCGATCGAGGAAACACTGGAAGTGCGGCGACAACTGCGGGGTACGCAGGATCAGCTCCTCGATCTGGGTGGGGAAGATGTTCACCCCGCGCACGATCATCATGTCGTCCGTCCGGCCGGTGATCCTCTCGATCCGGCGCATCGGGCGGGCGGTGCCGGGCAGCAGCCGGGTCAGGTCGCGGGTGCGGTAACGCACCACCGGCATCGCCTCCTTGGTCAGCGAGGTCAACACCAGCTCGCCCCGCTCGCCGTCGGGCAGCACCGCCCCGGTCACCGGGTCGATGATCTCCGGGTAGAAGTGGTCCTCCCAGAGGTGCAGGCCGTCCTTGGTCTCGACGCACTCGGTGGCCACGCCGGGGCCCATCACCTCGGACAGCCCGTAGATGTCGACGGCGTGGATGTCCAACTGCTGCTCGATCTCGCGGCGCATGTCCTCGGTCCACGGCTCGGCTCCGAAGATGCCCACCTGCAGTGAGGTGGCCCGCGGGTCGATGCCCTGGCGGCGCATCTCGTCGACGATGGCCAGCAGGTAGCTGGGCGTGACCATGATGACCTCGGGTTCGAAGTCGCGGATCAGCAGCACCTGACGCTCGGTCATGCCCCCGGAGACCGGGATGACGGTGCAGCCCAGTTCCTCGGCCCCGTAGTGCGCGCCGAGGCCACCGGTGAAGAGCCCGTAGCCGTACGCGACGTGCACCCGGTCGCCGGGGCGACCGCCGGAGGCGCGGATCGAGCGGGCCATCAGCCGCGCCCAGGTGCGCAGGTCGTCGCGGGTGTAGCCGACGACTGTCGGCCGGCCGGTGGTGCCGGAGGAGGCGTGCAGCCGGGCGACCCGCTCCCGGGGGACGGCGAACATGCCGAACGGGTAGTTGTCCCGCAGCTCCGCCTTGCCGGTGAACGGGAAGCGGGCCAGGTCGTCGAGGTCCCGGCAGTCGTCGGGGTGCACCCCGGCCGCGTCGAACGCCCGGCGGTAGTGCGGCACGTTGTCGTACGCGTGCCGCAACGACCAGCGCAGCCGTTCGCGTTGCAGGGCACGCAGCTCGTCGATGCCGGCGCGCTCGATCGGCTCCAGCTCCTCCGCGCGAGGGGTGCGGTCCTGCATCGCGTGCCTCCTTGGCGCGGCGGTCCCGGTGGGGCTGCGGGTACCGTACGCCCGCCGTCGCCCGGACCGGCGGGGCGGTCAGCGGCTGGCCGGCAGCCGATGCAGGGCGTCGACCAGCGGGGCCAGCTCGGGGGTGGCCTCGGCCTCGGCGAGCGCGTCGGTGAGCACCCGGTCGTGGGTCGGTCGAGTCTGGGCGAGCAGCTCGGAGCCGGCCGGGGTCAGCTCGGTGTAGATGCCGCGCCGGTCGTCGGCGCAGAGGATGCGGGTGAGCAGCCCCCGCTGTTCGAGGCGGGTGACCAGCCGGGTGGTGGCACTGCCGGAGAGCGCGGCGGCGCGGGCGAGCTGGCTCATCCGCATGTGCCAGCCGTCCTGCCGGGAGAGCGCGTCGAGCACCGTGTATTCGACGACGGAGAGGTCGTGGCCTGCCTGCAGTGCCCGCTCCAGGGACGTCTCGATCAGCCCGTGCAGGGCGGCGAGGGTGCGCCAACCCTGCGCGCGGATCTCGACCGCGTCGTCGGCGATGCCCATGCCGGCCCTCCTCGGGTGTGACCTCGACGGCCCCAGGCTAGCACGCTTGCGCAGGTATCCAGCGCGTGCAAGTATCTCGTTGCTGGCGCGTGTAGTTGCACGCGCCGCATATCTGCCCCCTCCCCGATGGGAAGACCATGTCCGTACGCCAGAAGTCCCTGCCGCCCGGCCTGATCGCGCTGGCCATCGGCGCGTTCGGCATCGGGCTCACCGAATTCGTGATCATGGGACTGTTGCCCGAGGTGGCCGCCGACTTCGCGGTCACCGAGCCGGTGGCCGGCTGGTTGATCTCCGGCTACGCGCTCAGCGTGGCCGTCGGCGGGGTCGCCCTCACCGCGGCGGTCACCCGCCTGCCGCGCAAACCGGTGCTGCTCGGCCTGATGGTGCTGTTCATCATCGGCAACCTGCTCTCCGCCGTCGCCGGCGACTACGCCGTGCTGATGGCCGGCCGGATCGTCGCCGCGCTCTGCCACGGCGCGTTCTTCGGCATCGGCGCCGTGGTGGCCGCCGGCCTGGTCGCACCGGCCCGCCGGGCGGGCGCCATCGCCATGATGTTCGCCGGCCTGACCATCGCCAACGTGCTCGGCGTGCCGTTCGGCACCTTCCTCGGGCAGCACTTCGGCTGGCGGTCGACGTTCTGGGCGATCACCGCCATCGGGGTGGTCGCCCTGATCGGGCTGGCCCTGCTCATCCCGGCGGGCGACACCGCCAACGCCGACCGCCCGGCCGGTGGGCTGCGCGGCGAGTTGCGGGCCTTCACCCATCCGCAGGTCTGGCTCTCCCTGGTGATCACCGTTCTGGGCTTCGGCGGGATGTTCGGCGCGTTCACCTACATCGCCTACACGCTGACCGAGGTCAGCGGCTTCGCCACCGGCACCGTGCCGTGGCTGCTCGTCCTCTTCGGCGTGGGGCTCTTCGCCGGCAACCTGCTCGGCGGCCGGGCGGCGGACAGGTCGCTGTCGCGCACCCTGGTCACCGTCCTGGCGGTGCTCACCGTGGTGCTCGTCGGCTTCGCGCTGACCGCCACCAACCCGGCGCTGACCATCGTCGCACTGGTGCTGATGGGCGGGTTCGGGTTCGCCACCGTGCCGCCGCTGCAGATGCGGATCATGCGCTACGCCCAGCAGGCGCCGACGCTGGCGTCCGGGGCGAACATCGCCGCGTTCAACCTCGGCAACGCGCTGGGCGCGTGGATCGGCGGGGTGACCATCGCCGCCGGCCTCGGCTACACCTCGCCGATCTGGGCCGGCGCCGCACTCACCCTCATCGGCCTGGGCGTACTCCTCGGCGCGCTGCGGCTGGCCCGTCGCGACGAGCCGGCCCGAGCCGACGCGAGCCTGGTGGACGCCACGCTCTGACCTCGCCGGGAGGAGGACGCCGGGCCGGGCGGATGCCCGACCCGGCGTCGCTCTGATCATCGCCCTGCCATCGTCATGCAATTGCAAAAGATGTGCAACAACGTCTGGACAACACGCTCGTCTCGTAACTAGCCTGCTCGCTATGAGTCCTTACATTTCGGAGCCCTGGGCCTGGCAGGAGAGCTGGGACCGTCAGCAGGAGGCCTACCTGCCGGACCGGGAACACCGGTTCGCCACCATGCTGGACACCGTGGACGCGGTGCTCGACGGTCGGCCGCCGCGCGTGCTCGACCTGGCCGGCGGCACCGGCACCATCTCGCTGCGGACGCTGGCGCGCTTCCCCGACGCGGAGGTGACCCTGGTGGACCTCGACCCGGCGCTGCTCGCCATCGCCGGCGCCTCGCTGGCCGGCCGGGCCACCATCGTCACGGCCGACCTCGGCACCCCAGAGTGGCGCTCCGCGCTCCCCCACCAGGAGTACGACGCCGTGCTCACCGCCACCGCCCTGCACTGGCTGCCGGCCGACCGGCTCGGGCAGCTCTACGCCGAGTTGCGTGACGTGCTGCGACCGGGCGGTGTCTTCGTCAACGCCGACCACATGCCCGACGACAGCCTGCCGGAGCTGACCAAGCGGCTGATGGACCGGGCCCGGGACCGGCGCGACGCCCGGTACGCCGCCGGCTCGGTGCTGTCCTGGCCGGACTGGTGGGAGCGGGCCGCCGCCGATCCGGCGCTTGCCCCGCTCGTCGCCCAGCGGCAGGCCATCTACCCGACCGGGCACAGCCCGGAGTGGAACCCGCCCGTCTCGTGGCACCTGGCCGCACTCACCGCGGCCGGCTTCACCGAGGTCGGCGCGGTGTGGCGCGGCGGCCCGGACGCCGCCGTCGCGGCCGTACGCTGACCGCCGCCGTCGCGGCACTACGCTGAGGACCCGTGGCAGAGCCCCCGGACCAGCGCACCGACCCCGACGTCGACCTCCGTGTCGACGCCGATCGGGGCGAGCTGACCATTCGCCCCGCGACGATCCTCGCCAGCATCGCGGCCGGCGGGGTGGTCGGCGCGCTGGCCCGAGCCGCCCTGCAACACGCCGCCCCCCACGCGGCGACGGGCTTCCCGTGGGCCACGTTCGCCATCAACCTGTCCGGCTGCCTGCTGATCGGTGTGCTGATGGCGATCCTGACCCACCTCGGCGGTGGGCATCCGCTGGCCCGCCCGTTCCTCGGCGTCGGGGTGCTCGGCGGGTTCACCACGTTCTCCACCTACGCGGTGGACGTCCAGCAGGCACTTGTCGCGGGCGCACCGGGCACCGCGCTGGCGTACCTGGCCGGCACGGTGCTCGGTGCGCTTGTCGCGGTCGGGCTGGGCGACGCCGTGACCGCCGCACTGCTGCGGCGGCGGGTGGCCCGATGACAGTCCTGCTCATCGCCCTGGGGGCGGCCGTCGGCGCACCGTTGCGCTATTTCACCGACCGGGCCGTGCAGTCCCGGCACGACTCGGCGTTTCCGTGGGGCACGCTCACCGTCAACGTGGTCGGCTCGCTGCTGCTCGGCGTGCTCGTCGGGTGGCCGACCGGCCCGGCGGTCAGCGCGCTGCTCGGCACCGGGTTCTGTGGGGCGCTGACCACCTACTCCACCTTCAGCTACGAGACGCTGCGGCTGGCGCGGGGCGGTCGTCGATTCCTCGCGCTGGCCAATGTGCTGGGCAGCGTGGCCGCCGGGCTCGCCGCGGCCACCGCCGGCTACGCCGTAGCCCGCGCCCTGGCCGGCTGACCGCACGCCAGCCGCGGCGCGCCCCGCCTCCCTCCGCACCAACGCCTGGACCAGGGCAAACCCACAACACACCGGGGGTATATACGCGAGGTATACCCGCGGTGTAGTCTGCTGGCATGAGCGTGCCACTGACACTCCTCGGCCTCCTCGAACGGGAGCCCAGCCACGGATACGACCTGAAGCGCGACTACGACGCCTTCTTCGGCCGGGGCAAGCCACTGCCGTTCGGCCAGGTCTACTCCACCCTCAGCCGCCTGGCCCGCGACGGCAAGGTGGTGATCAGCGACGTCGCCCCCGGCTCCGGCCCCGACCGCAAGCGCTACATCATCACCGATTTCGGCGCGACCGAGGTCGAGCAGTGGCTGACCCAGCCGGTCGACCCCGAGCCACACCTGCAGACGGTGCTCTTCGCCAAGGTCGTGCTCGCGCTGATGCTCGACCGACCGGCCGCCGACTACCTCGACACCCAGCGCAGCGCACACCTGCATCGGATGCGCGAGCTGACCGAGATCAAGCGCGCCGGCAGTCTGGTCGACGCGCTGCTCGCCGACCACGGCCTCTACCACCTGGAGGCGGATCTCCGGTGGATCGAGATGACCGGCGCCCGACTGGACGCCCTGCGCAAGGAGGTGCGGCGATGACCGTCGTGATCGAAGCACGTGACGTGACGTTCTCCTTCGGCCAGACAACCGCCCTGCGCGGTGCCAGCGTCGCCGTGCAGGCGGGCGAGATCCTCGCCGTCATGGGCCCCAGCGGCTCGGGCAAGTCCACCCTGCTGCACTGCCTGGCCGGCATCCTGGTGCCCGGCTCCGGCGAGATCCTCTTCGCCGGGGCGCGGGTCGACACCATGGCCGAGACCCAGCGCAGCAGCCTGCGCCGCGACCGCTTCGGCTTCGTGTTCCAGTTCGGTCAACTCGTCCCCGAGCTGACCGCCGTGGAGAACGTCGCCCTGCCGCTGCTGCTCAGCGGCGTACACCGCAAGCAGGCACTCCCCAGAGCGCGAGCCTGGTTCGCGCGCCTCGGCCTGGACGGCCTGGAGCAGCGGCGCTCGGGCGAGCTCTCCGGCGGGCAGGCGCAACGTGTCGCCCTCGCCCGGGGCCTGGTCGCCGAGCCGCAGGTGCTCTTCGCCGACGAGCCGACCGGCGCACTCGACTCACTCACCGGTGAGCAGGTGATGGACCTGCTGGTCGGCGCCGCCCGCGAGCAGGGCACCACTGTCATCCTGGTCACCCACGAGCCGAGGATCGCGGCGTACGCCGACCGTGAGGTCATGGTCCGCGACGGGCGCGTGAACGCGCCGGACCGGATCGCCTCATGATCCGCTTCGGGCTCCGCCTCGCCGTGGCCGGCGGCCGGGAGGCGCTGACCCGCCTGCTCGTCATCGCCGCCGCCGTCGCGATCGGCAGCGGACTGCTGCTGACCACCCTCGCCGGGGTCAACGCGGTCAACGCTCAGCTCACCCGGTACGCGTCGATGTATCCCAACGCCTCGACCGGCGACGCCGACCCGCTGTGGTGGTCGACCCGGCACGACTACTTCCACGGCAAGCAGATCATCCGGATCGACGTCGCCGCGACCGGTCCGAGCGCGCCCACCCCGGTCGGTGTCCCGATCACCCCGGGTCCCGGCGAGTACTACGCCTCACCCGCGTTTCGCGACCTGCTGGCCGCCCAGCCGGCCGACCAACTGGGCGACCGCTACCCGGGGCGCGACCTCGGCACCGTTGGTCCGGCCGCGCTGACCTCGCCGGACACCCTGCTCGTCATCGCGGGCGGCACCCCCGACCAGGTCGCCAAGCTACCCACTGCGAAGCAGGTCACCAGCGTCGGCGACACCCCCGCTCTCCCCGAGACCACGGTGAACCTCATCCTGGGCGTCATCGCCGGCGGGTTGCTGTTCCCGGTGCTGATCTTCATCGGCACCGCCACCCGCCTCAGTGCCGCCCGCCGGGAGCAGCGTTTCGCCGCGATGCGCCTGGTCGGCGCGACACCCCGGCAGATCGCGATGGTCGCCGCGGTGGAGGCGACCGCCGCCGCCATCGCCGGCACCGCCGTCGGCTTCGGGCTGTTCTACGCCTTCCGCGACCCGCTCGCGAGCATCCCGTTCACCGGCATGCCGTTCTACCCCAACGACATGTCCCTGGGCGTACTGAACGTCCTGCTCGTGGCGCTCGGCGTCCCGGCCGGCGCGGCGGTGGCGGCCCAGGTCTCGCTGCGCCGCGTACGAATCTCGCCGCTGGGCGTCACCCGGCGGGTCACCCCCCGCGCGCCGCGCGCGTACCGGCTGATCCCGGCCCTGCTCGGTCTCGCCGTGCTGTTCTTCGCCATCGGCTTCAAACCGGAAACGTCCGACGGCCAGACCGCGATCTTCCTGCCCGCCCTGCTGCTCATCATGGCCGGCCTGGTCTTCGCCGGCCCGTGGTTGACGATGGTCGGGGCCCGGATCCTGGCCCGCTACGCCAACCGCCCGGCCACGCTCATCGCCGCGCGGCGCCTCGCCGACAACCCGAAGGCCGGCTTCCGGGCGATCAGCGGCATCATGCTCGCGCTCTTCGTGACCAGCGTGGCCGTCGGCGTGATCACCACGATCGTCGCCAACCGGGGTCCGGCGCCGATCGGCTCGATCGAGGCGGGACAGGTGTCTCTCTACCTTCCCGATGATGCGCCGGCGGCACCTGACACGCTCTTCACCGGGCTTCGCTCGATCAACGGCGTGCGGTCCGCGACCGCGGTGCGCGAGAACCCGGACAGGATGAACGCCAGCGAACCCGGCCTGATCGCGTGCACCGACATCCCGAGCGCGTACGGCCGGTGCGCCGAGGGTGCCACCGTCGCCGAGGTCGCGACGGGCCTCATCCCCTTCCGGGAGTCGGCGTCGTCCGCCAGAGTCTGGCCCGCCGCGTCGGTCCCACTCGGCGATCTACACCAGCTCCCGGTGATGTCGATCGTCGTCGACACGGACGGTTCCGCGGCCGCCATCGAGCGCACCCGCACGGTGCTGGAGATCGCCTTCCCGACCTTCTGGACGGGGCCGAATGTGCCCGGCGACTTCGAGTCGGACTTCGCGAACACGCTGCGCGGCTGGGAACAACTGGCAAACGTCGTCATCATCGCCAGTCTCGCGCTCGGCGGGTGCAGCCTCGCGGTCAGCGTCATCGGCGGTCTCACCGAACGCCGACGCCCGTTCAGCCTGCTGCGCCTCAGCGGCGCGCCGGTACGGGTCCTGCGCCGGGTGGTGGCGCTGGAGAGCGCGGTGCCCATGCTCGCCGTCGCCGCCGTCGCCATCGGCATGGGCCTGCTCGCCGCCCACCTGTTCCTGCGGGCGCAGATGGACTACAGGCTGATCGCGCCGGAGCCACGCTTCTACGTGATCGTCGTCGTCGGGTTGGCCACCTGCCTCGGCGTCATCGCCTCCACCCTGCCGCTGTTGGAACGCATCACCGGTCCGGAGACCGCCCGCAGCGAGTAGTCGTCAGGCCCTCTGCCCGGTGGTGGTGAGAGCGACCACCGGGCCGAGGACGAAGACAGCGGGCGGGCCCACACTCTCCCGGGCGGCGACCGCGCCGATCTCGTCCAGCCGGGCGGGCAGCGACCGCTGGCCGGGCTGCCCGGCGTCCTGCACGGCGAGCACCGGGGTCTCCGGGGCCCGGCCGTGCTCGATCAACACTGACGCGATCTTGGCGATGGTGTCGACGGCCATCAGCAGCACGACGGTGCCCCGGGCGCGGGCCAGCGCCGCCCAGTCGACAAGCGAGTCGGGGTGCCCGGGCGGCAGGTGTCCGGACACGACTGTGACGTCGTGCGCCACGCCCCGGTGCGTCACCGGCACGCCGGCGAGGGCCGGCGCGGCGATCGCGCTGCTCACCCCGGGGACCACCGTCACCGGCACACCGGCCGCCACGCAGGCCTGCACCTCCTCGTGGCCACGTCCGAAGACGTACGGGTCGCCGCCCTTGAGCCGGACCACCCGGCGACCGGCGCGGGCGTGCGACACCAGGGCCTCGTTGATCGCCTCCTGGGCCATCGACGGGCCACGGGGCACCTTCGCGGCGTCGATGACCAGCACGTCGGGGCGCAGCCCGGCGAGCAACCCCGTAGGGGCCAGCCGGTCGGCCACCACGACGTCCGCCGCGTCGAGCAGCGCCCTTCCGCGTACCGTGATCAGGTCGTCGGGCCCCGGCCCGCCGCCGACCACCGCGACCGAGCCGTGGTCGTGCCCGTGGTGGCCGTGCCCGTGCTGGTGGTGCCCGTGGTGGTGGCCGACCGGGTCGTCGGGGTGGTCGTGCGGGCGTTGCGGGCGGCCCACCTTGTCGGCGAAGCCGGGCATCAACACCCGGTACGCGCAGGTGTCGCAGTTCATCCGGATGTCCCCGGCCAGCGCCTCGGCGTAGCGCTCCCGCACCAGGTCGGCGAGGGCGTCGCAGTCGCCGATCACCTCGGCGACGCGGACGTCGAGGTCGGGGTGGGCGGCGGCGAACTCCGCCGACTGGGCGACGATGCGGTCGGGCAACACGCCGGCGAACAGGAAGTACGGTGCCACGACGATCCGCCGCGCGCCGAGGCGGCGCAACCGCTCCAGCACCGCCGGCACCGACGGTTGCGCCAGGGAGACGAACCCCGGCTCCACGCCCGCGTAGCCGCGCCCCTCCCAGAGCAGCCGGGCCACCTTGGCCACCTCGGCGTTGGCGTCCGGGTCGGTGGACCCCCGGCCGATCAACGCGACCCACGTGCCGGCCCGATCGGCACCCGCCAGCGCCGTGCCGGCCCGATCGGCACTCGCCAACACCGCGTCGATGCGCTGTTCGAGGGCGTCGTGCAGCAGCGGGTGTGGGCCGAGCGGGCGACCGTAGCGGTAGGTCAGCCCGGGGTGCCGCTGCTGTTCGCGACCCATCGCGGCGGGGATGTCGCCCTTGCCGTGCCCGGCGGCGGTCAACACCAGCGGCAACGCCACCAGCGCCCGGTGCCCCCGCGCGACGAGCGCGCCGACCGCGTCGGTCAGCGGCGGGTGGGACAACTCGATGAAGCCGCCCTCGACGTCGCCGATGTCACCGCGACGACGGACCCGCTCGACCAGTGCGGCGAACTGGTCGACCCCGGCCGCGCTGCGCGTACCGTGCCCGACGATGACCAACCCGGTCATGACTTCTCCTCGATGTAGAGCAGGGCGTTGAGGGCGGCGGCGGCGACCGCCGACCCGCCCTTCTCCCCCACGTTGGACACGGCGGGCAGACCGCTGGCCCGCAGCGTCGCCTTCGACTCGGCGGCTCCGACGAAGCCGACCGGCAGGCCGACGACGAGCGCCGGAGCGGCGTCCAGGGTGAGCAGTTCGACGAGTGCGGTGGGTGCGCAGCCGACCACCCAGACCGCGCCCGGCCCGACCCGGTCGAGGGCGATCCGCACGGCCGCCGCCGAGCGGGTGATCCCGGCCGCGCGGCCCAGCTCGGCGGCGGCCGGCTCGGCGACCGGGCAGACCAACTCCAGGCCCGCCCGGGTGATGCCGGCAGCGACCATCGCCACGTCGGTCACCACCGGTGCCCCGGCGCGCAGCGCCGCCAGCCCCGACTCCAGCGCCGCCTCGTCGCAGACCAACTCGTCGACGTACGCGAGGTCGGCGCTGGCGTGCACCACCCGCTCGGTCACCGCGCGGCTCAGCGGCGGCAGGTGCGACAGGTCGACCCGCTCCCGCAGGATGCGGTACGACTCGACCTCGATCGGGTGCACCATCCGGCTCATCGGGCTCCTTCGCGAGGGTCGGGGTCGAGCACGCGGATCGCGTCGACCGGGCAGATCTCCAGGCACTCCAGGCAGCCGGTGCACCGGTCGGCGCGGACCGTCAGGCCGCCGGCGACCGGCTGGATCGCGTGCGTGGGGCAGGTGAGCAGGCAGGCGCCACAGCCCTGGCAGGCGTCGATCGTCACGATCGCCATCGGTACCCCCGGGGCGTGACCATCCGACCGGCGACCACCCTCGTGTCGCTGTTGCCGACCACCACGACGCTGTACATGTCGACCACGGCCGGGTCGAGGGTGGCCAGGGTCGCCAGGTGCAGCCGCTCGCCGGGGCGGCTGGCGTTGCGCACCACACCGACCGGGGTGTCCGGTGGGCGGTGGCCGGCGAGGATGCCGAGCGCCTTGCCGAGCTGCCAGTCCCGGGCCCGGCTGCGCGGGTTGTAGAACAGCGTCACGAAGTCACCCTCGGCCGCCGCGGTCACCCGCCGCTCGATGACCTCCCACGGGGTGTGCAGGTCGGACAGGCTGACATAGGCGTGGTCGTGGCCGAGGGGGGCACCGAGCAGCGCCCCGGCGGCCAGTGCGGCGGTCACCCCGGGCACGCCGATGACGTCGATGCGTTCGTCGGCGTACTCCAGGGCGGGGCTGGCCATCGCGTACACCCCGGCGTCGCCGGAGCCGATCAGCGCGACCGCGCGGCCGGCGACGGCCTCGGCGACGGCGGCGCGGGCCCGTGCCTCCTCCGCGCCGAGCCCGCTGGACAGCACCCGCGTGCCCGGGCGGAGCACGTCGCGGACCTGGTCGAGGTACTGGTCCAGGCCGACCACCACGGCGGCGCGCCGCAGCTCGGCCACCGCGCGGGGGGTGCGCAGGTCGGCGGCGCCCGGTCCGAGCCCGACGACGGCCAGCCGGCCGCGTGGCGCGTGCCGGGCCACCGCGACGGTGGCCATCGCCGTCGCGGTCTTGCCCACCAACAGCGTGGCGTCGTCCGGACGGCCGGCCGGGCCGAGCAGGGCCGCGGCCTCCGCCACGCTCGGCGTGCCGACCGCGGCACGGACCACCTCGCTGGGGTGCGGCACGTCGACCGCCGCCAGCCGCGTCGCCGGCCAGGTCACCAGGGGTACGCCGAGCGCGTCGGCGGTGCTCCGGATGCCCGCCTCGTCGGCTTTCACGTCGGCGCTGGCCAGGCAGCGCAGGCTCGCGGCGCTCAGGCCTGCCTCGGCCAGCACCCGGTGCAGCAGCTCCGCCACCTCGGCGGCGGGTACGCCCCGGCTCGCGCCCACGCCCGCGACCAGTGACGGCGGCCGGAGCACGGCGGTCCGCCCGTCGAGCGGCACCACCCGGTCGGTGACCAACAGTCGGTAGCCGGCGTCGACACCGCCGGCGTCGTCGACGGCGGTCCCGTCGACGGCCGCGGCCCCGTCGACGGCGGCGATCCCGTTGTCGCCGCCGGCGGCGTTGTCGGCGGCCTCGTTGTCGGCGGCGGTCCGACAGGGTGCGGCGGCGGGTTGGGGCCGGACGTTCGGGGGCAGGGCGGGCAACGGCCAGTGGGCGTCGGCGACCAACTGGACCGGCTCGCCGTCCAGGATGGCCCGGGACACCGCGGCGACCGCGCCCTGGACCGGCCAGCCGAGGGTGTCCAGACCCGGTAACCCGACCGCGTCGGTGGCGGTGGTGATCACCGGTCGGGCGTCCAGCAGCGCGGCGACCCGCTCGGCGAGGTCGTTGCCGCCGCCGGCGTGCCCGCCGAGCAGCGCCACGGCGTGCCGGGCGGCCTCGTCGACGACCACCACGGCCGGGTCGCCGTGCTTGTCGGCGAGCAGCGGCGCGAGGATCCGCACCACCGCGCCGGTGGCCAGGAACGCGACCAGCGCGTCACTGTCCACCCAGGCGGTCCGCAGCGCGTCGGCGACGCTCTCCCCCTCGACCAGGCGGGCGTGCGGCCAGGCGGCGGCGACGGTGTGCGCGTGCCGTCGGCCGGCGGCCGTGGCCGCCACCAGACCGATGCGAGCGGGCGGGTTCTGGTCGGTCACGGGCGCTCCCCGGTGAGGACGACCACCGGGTTGGTGGCCGCGAGGCGGATCGACCCGCCGGGCAGGTCGGCGAGGCGGGCGGCGGAGAGCTGACAGCCCTGCACCGTGTAGCCGGCGGCGCGCAGCAGGCCAACGGCCGGTGCGACCCGGTCCAGGGCGGCCAGGGTGAGCACCACCCGCTCGGGCTGGCGGGCCACCACGGCGGCGAGCACGTCGACACCGCCACCGCCGACGAAGACCGCGTCCGGATCGGGCAGGCCGGCCAGCGCCTGCGGTGCCCGCCCGGTGACGAGCCGGACGTCCACCGCGTGCGCTGTCGCGTTGGCCCGGATGGTCGCGCCGGCTCCAGGGTCCTGTTCGACGGCGAGTACGGCAGCGCCGAGCAGGGCGCACTCGATACCGACCGAACCGCTGCCCGCTCCGACGTCCCACACCAGCCGACCCAGTCGGGGGCGCAGTCGGGCGACGACCAGGGCGCGCACCTCCGACTTGGTGATCATGGAGTCGCGGTGGGCGTACCGGCTCTCCGGCAGCGCCCACCCGCCGGCCGGCGCGGCGGCCGGCTGGTTGTCGGCACGCATCCCACCGGGCGCGAACAGCTCGCGCGCCGAGCCGGCCGGGCCGGGCGCCGAGCCGCCGGGATCGGCGGCCGGGCCGCCCGGGGCAGCCTCGTCGGGGTCGGCGGCCGAGCCGGCGGGGGCGAGGGCGGGCGCGGGGTCGGGTGTGGCGAGGCTGAGCAGAACGTGGGGGTCGGACCAGGTCTCGGTGGCGGCCTGCTCGGGGGTCACCGTGCGGATCCGTTCCGCGGTGGCGCCCAGGTGCTCGGCGACGAGCAGGCGGCGGGACCAGCCGATCAGGCCCGCACCCAGCTCGGCGGCACCGGCGCCGGGTGCGGTGAGCACCGCGACAAGCGGCAGCGCCCGGCAGGCGTTCAGGGCCGGTCGCGGGTCGCGCCCGTGCGCGGTGACCACGACGGCGCCGTCCCAGGGCAGCCCGGCGCGGGCGAACGCGGCGGCCACACTGGACACCGCCGGCACCACCCGCAGCGGCAGCCCGGCCGCGCGCAGCCGTCGGACGATGCCGAACAGGCCGGGGTCCCCGCTGGCCAGCACCACGGCCGGCACCCCGGCGGCGACGGCCTCGGTCAGCCGCCCGACGGCCGGGGCGAGCGGCCCGAGGGCGACGGTGTCGACGCCGACCGGCACGGGCACCGCGGCCAGGTGCCGGGCGGCCCCGACGACCAGCCCGGCGGCGGCCAGCACCGGCGCGAGGGCGGGGTGCGGTGGCGCCCCGGCCGCGTCCAGCCCGACCACGGTCACCAGCGCCTCCGGGCCGGCCGCGGTCGGCAGCGCGTCCGGTGCCGCCAGGTTCGCCAGCGCGTCCGGTGCCGCCAGGTTCGCCAGCGGATCCGGGGACGTGCGGCTCATCGGGGCCACCGCCCCGACGAGGCGACGACGTGCGCTCCGGCGAAGTCGACCATCGCCACGTCCACGGTGACCGTCGGCCCGGCGAAGCGTCGCAGCACCTGGCGGACCCGTTGGCAGAGCAGGTCACCGGCCGGGCCGAGCAGCCCGGCGGCCTCCCACAGCTCGTACGCGTGCCGGCCGGTGTTCGCCTCGGTCACCGCGGCGACAAGCGCCGGGTCGCCACCGGCCTCGGCGGTCACCGCGCCGAGCAGGGACAGGTCCACCTTGGAGCGGGTGTAGTGGGTCATCAGGATGCCCGCCGCGAGTTTGGCGAGCTTGCCGGCCATGCCGACGAAGACCACCCCGGTCATCTCGTCACCGACGGCGGCGGTGACGGCGGCCCCGGTGAAGTCGCCGACCTCGACGAAGCACACCTCGGGCAGGTCGGGCAGGAGCGCGCGGGCGGCCCGCTCGGTACGCCCGCCGGTGCACAGCACCACGGTCGGCTCACCCTGGGCGGCCATCACGTGCACGGCCTGCACGACGCTGGCCCGCCAGGAGGCGGTGGAGAACGGGCGGACGATCCCGGTGGTGCCGAGAATCGAGATGCCGCCGAGGATGCCCAGTCGGCGGTTGGTGGTCTTGCGGGCCATGATCTCGCCCCGGGGCACGCTGATCACCACCCGTACGCCGACCTCGGTGAGGTCGACCACCTCGGCCACCGCCTCGCCGATCATCCGGCGGGGGGTGTCGTTGATCGCCGGGCCGCCGACCGCGAGCCCGAGGCCGGGTTTGGTGACCGTGCCGACGCCCGCGCCGCCGGCGAGCCGCAGGCCGGGGACGTCGGTCCAGTCCACTGTCGCGGTCAGCTCGGCTCCGTGGGTGACGTCCGGGTCGTCGCCGGCGTCCTTGACGACGACCGCCTCGGCCCGCACCGGCGGGGTGCCGGTCAGCTCGCAGCGTTCGACCGGGAAGCGCACCCGCCGACCGGCGGGCAGACCGATCTCCACGTCCGGCTGGATCTCCCCGGTGACCAGGGCGGTGAGCGCCGCCTTGGCCGCCGCCGTCGCGCAGGCGCCGGTGGTCCAGCCGGTGCGCAGCGCGGTGGGCCGGACCTTCGCGGTACGCGGCAGGTCCGGCTCGCGCAGCGGCGGCTCGGCGTACGTCACGGTGTGTGCCCCGGTGTGGCTGTCCCCCCGGTGCGGGCGCCGGACTGGCGGCGCAGCTCGGCGCGGGCGGCCGGCTCGGCACGGCGGAAGGTGTGGAAGTGCCCCGGGTGGTACAGGTGTGAGCGGGTGCCCTCGGCGGCCAGTGCCGGCCCGACCAGGAAGAGGGTGTGCTTCCACAGCTTGTGCTGTTTGACCGTCGCCTCCAGGGTGCCGACCGTGCAGCGCACCACCAGCTCGTCCGGCCAGGTCGCCTGGTACGCCACCACGGCCGGGGTGTCCTGCGGGTAGCCGCCGGCCAGCAACTCGGCCTGCACCTGCCCGGAGCGGGCGGCGGAGAGGAACAGCGCCATCGTGGTGCCGTGCCGGGCGAAGTCGCGGACCCGCTCACCGGGCGGCATCGGGGTCTTGCCGCCTTCGAGGCGGGTGAGGATCACCGACTGGGCCACCTCGGGCACGGTCAGCTCCCGCCCGACGATCGCCGCGACGGCGGTGAACGAGGAGACCCCGGGCACGATCTCGACGGCCAGGCCGAGCGCCCGGCACAGGTCCAGTTGCTCCTGCACGGCGCCCCACAGCGCCGGGTCGCCGGAGTGGATCCGCGCCACGGTCAGCCCCTGCTCGGCGGCGCGCTGATAGAGCGGCAGCACACCCTCGATGGGCAGCTGCGACGAGTCGACGATCTCCGCGCCCGCACGGGCGTGGCCGAGCACGTCGGCGTGCACCAGGCTGGCCGCCCAGATCACGATGTCCGCCTCGGCGATGGCCCGGGCGGCCCGCAGGGTCAGCAGGTCCGCCGCACCGGGGCCGGCGCCGACGAACCACACCTTGCCGTCGCTTGTCACAGTTTTCCTCCTCGGTGCTCGCGGCGGGCCGGGACCAGCAGCGTCGACAGGTACGGCAGGTCGTGCGCGGTGTCGTCGACCGGCCCGATCCGTTCGCCGGGCAGGCCCAGGTTGCGCCCGAGCACGGCGTCGGCGAGGCGGCCCTGCCGGCGCAGCTCGGCGAGCAACTCCGGGTGCCGCCGCCAGCCCTTGTAGGCGACCACGGTGCCCGGCCCGGCGAGGGCGTCGGCGAACAACGCCAGGCCGGCGGTGGCCGGCAGCAGGGTCAGCGGTTCGCGTCCCTCGCAGAGCGGGGTGCCGCTGCGCGCGGCCAGTTCCTGCATGGCGGTGATGCCGGGCACTGTCGCCACCCGCACCGCCGGGTACAACGCGCGCACGCTCTGCGCCAGGTAGCCGAAGGTGGAGTAGACGTTCGGGTCACCGATGGTGGCGAACGCCAGCGACCGTGCGCCCGCGTCGATCGCGTCGACCACCACCCGGGCCGCGTCGTCCCAGGCCGCCGCCCGGCGGGCGGTCACCCCACCCCGGTCGTCCAGGGCGAACGGCAGCCGGCGCAGCCGGTCCGCCGCGACGTGGGACCGTACCGTCGCCTCGGCCCGCCCGGCGTCCGCACCCGCCGGCGTCGGCGCGGCGGTCGCGGTGGGCTCGGCCCGGTCCGCCATCACGGGTACGAAGACCAGGTCGGCCTCGCGCAGCACCCGCACCGCCTTGACGGTGAGCAGTTCCGGGTCACCGGGGCCGACCCCGACCCCGGTCAGCGTGGCGTCGGCCGATCCGCCGGCCCGACTGTCGTCGGCGCTCACCGGCACGCCTCGACCAGGCGGCGGGCCGCGTCGGGGTGACCGGCCCAGTGGGTGTGCAGGTAGGAGGCGTGCACCCGGCCGGCGACGAAGCCGTGCGCGGTGTCGTCCCAGCGCCACGCCGGCCGGTCACCGTGCCCCGGGTCGGTGGTGGTGCGGTGGAACTCGTGGCCGCGTACGCCCTCGCCGACCCGGGCCACCGGGGAGTCGGCGGCGGCCACCGCCTCGCGGTAGCCGAGGGTGAGCCGGCCGGTCATCCGGGCGGTCAGGTCCAGCCGGCCGCACATCGGCACGCCGTCCAGGGACCGCCCGAGGTAGAGCAACCCGGCGCACTCGGCCACGATCGGCCCGTCGAAGTCGGCCAGCTCGGCGCGCAGCGTGGAGTTGTCGGCCAGCGCCTGGGCGTACGCCTCGGGGAACCCGCCGCCGATGACCACCGCGCGGGTGCCGGCGGGCAGCGCCGGATCGCGCAGCGGGTCGACCGTGACCACGTCCGCGCCGGCGGCGGTGAGCAGTTCGGCGGTCTCCGCGTACGAGAAGGTGAAGGCCGGACCACCGGCGAGGGCGACCCGTGGCCGCTCGACGCCGGCCGGCCCGCCGACGGCGGCGACCGGGTCCCACGCCGGTGCGGTCAGCGGCGGGGCGGTGCGGGCCAGGTCCACCACGGCGTCGAGGTCCACGGTGGCCTCGACCAGCTCGGCGAGGGCGGTGACGATCGCCAGGGACTCGGGTGCCCGTTCGGCGACCGGCACCAACCCGAGGTGCCGGGCCGGCGCGGCCACCTCGGCGGCGCGGGTGACGGCACCGAGCACCGGTACGCCCACCTCGGCGAGGGCGTCGCGCAGCAGCGTCTCGTGCCGGGGTGAACCGACCCGGTTGAGGATCACCCCGCCGATGCGTACCGCCGGGTCGAACGCGGCCATGCCGAGCGTGAGCGCGGCGGCGGATCGGCCCTGTGCGGTGGTGTCCAGCACCAGCAGCACGGGTGCCTCGATCAGCCGGGCGACGTGTGCGGTGGAGGCGTAGTCGCGGCGGCCCACCGCCCCGTCGTGCAGGCCCATGACGCCCTCCACCACGGCGATGTCGGCGGGCGTCGGGACGCTCGCGCCGTGCCGCAGCAGCGCGGCGATCCGGTCGGCCCCGACCAGGAACGGGTCGAGGTTGCGGCCGGGCCGGCCGGCGGCGAGCGCGTGGTAGCCGGGGTCGATGTAGTCCGGCCCGACCTTGTGCGGGCTGACCGTTAGGCCGCGCCGACGCAGCGCGGCGAGCAGCCCGGTGGCCACCGTGGTCTTGCCGTGCCCGCTGGCCGGCGCGGCGACCACCAGCCGGGGCAGCGCCGTGTGACCGCTCACCACTCGATGCCCTTCTGGCCCTTCTGGCCGGCGTCCATCGGGTGCTTGACCTTGGTCAGCTCGGCCACCAGGTCGGCGGCGGCGACCAGGCGCGGGTCGGCGTCCCGGCCGGTGATCACCACGTGTTGGAAACCGGGCCGGTCAGCCAGGGTGGCCACCACCTCGTCGACGTCCACCCAGCCCCACTTCATCGGGTAGGTGAACTCGTCCAGCACGTACAGCCCGTACCGCTCGGCGGCCAGGTCACGCTGGATCTGCCGCCAGCCTTCCAGGGCGTCGGCGGCGTGGTCGGCCTCGCCGCCGCGCTGGATCCAGGACCAGCCCTCGCCCATCTTGTGCCAGGCCACCGGTGCGCCCTGGCCGGTGCGCTCGTGCACCTCGCCGAGCGCCCGGAAGGCGTTCTCCTCCCCCACCCGCCACTTGGCGCTCTTGACGAACTGGAACACGCCCACCGGCAGGCCGGCCGTCCACGCCCGCAACGCCAACCCGAAGGCGGCCGTCGACTTGCCCTTCATCTGTCCGGTGTGAACGATCACCAGTGGCCGGTGCCGCCGCTGCCGGGTGGTCAACCCGTCAAGAGGCACGGAACTCGGCTGTCCCTGCGGCATCAGCAATCTCCCCTGGCTGGCGTGATGGTGGTGCCGGTCGAGATCTTGGAAGGAATCCGCCCTTCCAGGGGCCATTTCCTTCCAAGATCTCCTCGGGTCTGGGCCACGTCGTTCAGTTCGTGGCGGGGGGCTTGCAGCTGGGTTGCCAGGCGATTGGCCAGGTTGAGGCGGACCGGGCCGGACTCGCAGTCGACGACCACGCAGGGGGCGCCGGTTGCCGCCAGGGCCGCTGCCGCTGCTGCCGCGCGGTCGAGCGGACGTTGACCCGCGGTGGCTCTGCCGTCGGTGACGATGAGGACCAGGGGGCGGCGCTTCGGGTCGCGCAGGCGCTCCACCCGCAGCAGATCGGCGGCGGCGAGCAGGCCCTCGGCCAACGGCGTACGCCCACCGGTGGGCAACTCGGCCAACCGGGTCGAGGCGGCCAGCACCGACGACGTCGCCGGCAGCAGAGTCCGGGCGCCGGCACCCCGGAACGCGATCACCGCGACCTTGTCCCGTCGCTGGTACGCGTCGGTGAGCAGGGCGAGCACCGCGTCCTTCACGGCGGTCATCCGCTGCCGGGCGCCCATCGAGCCGCTGGCGTCCACCACGAACAACACCAGGTTGCCCTCACGACCCTCCCGGACCGCCTCGCGCACGTCGTCCGGGCGCAACCGCAGCGGGCCGGTCAACCGCCCCCGAGCGGCCTGGTGCGGCGCGGCGGCACGGACCGTCGCCGGCAGGTGCAACGCCCCGACCCGGCCCGTCGGCACCCGCGCCCCGGTGGTACGCCCCCGCCCGGTGCGGGCCCGCGAACGCCGGCCCGGCACCCCGTCACCCACGCCGGGCGCGGTGAGCACCCGCGCCCGCAACCCACCCCGGGGTACGGCCACCGACTGAGACCTCCCGCCGCTCCGGGTCGGATCGTCGTCACCGACCGCCGATTCCCGGCCACCGCGCGGGCGCGAGTTCTGGCCGTCGTCGCCCCGGTCGCCCGCCTGGCGCTGCGGCCACCCGTCGTCGTCGCCCCGCTGACGCTGCGGCCACCCGTCGTCGCCCCGGTCGCCCGTCTGGTGCTGTGGCCAACCGTCGGCACCGTCCGGGCCGTCGGTGCGCCCGTCCGGGCCACTGCCGTCCCGCGCCGCCAAGTGCCCGGCCGACCCGGGTCCACCCTGGTCGCCGCCGTCACCGCCCTGCGCGCCGCCACCACTCGGGCCGCCCCCGTTCGAGCCGCCCCCGTCCGGGCCATCGGTGCGCCCGGCCGGGCCACTGCCGCCACCACCCTGCGGACCGCCCCCGTTCGGGCCGCCGCCACCGTTCGGGCCGCCGCCACCGGCCGGGCCGCCACCGTTCGGGCCGTTCGGGCCACGGTCCTCGGGGCCGTTGTCGTCCGGGTCGTCGGGGTGGGCGTCCTGGGCCCGTTGCAACGCCTCGTCGAGGCGCTTCTCGTCCAGCCCGGGGGTGTCGAACGGGTCGCGGCGGCGGCGGTGCGGCAGAGCCAGCCGGGCGGCCACCCGGACGTCGTCGATGGTGACCCGGTCCCGGCCGTGCCAGGCGGCGTGGGCCAGGGCGGTACGGGCCGTGACGATGTCGGCGCGCATCCCGTCCACGTCGAACGCCGCGCACACCTCGGCGATCTGCCGCAGCGCGGCGTCCGGCAGGCGTACCCCGGGAAGCCGGCGGCGGGCGGCGGCCACCTGGGCGGCGATCTCCGCGTCGGCGTCGGCCCAGCGGGCGGCGAACCCGGCCGGGTCGGCGTCGGCGGCCAGCCGGCGGCGGACCACCTCGACCCGGACCTGCGGGTCCCGGCTGGCACCCACCTCCACGGTGAGCCCGAACCGGTCGAGCAGCTGCGGGCGCAGCTCCCCCTCCTCGGGGTTCATGGTGCCGACCAGCAGGAACCGGGCGGCGTGGCTGACCGACACGCCTTCGCGCTCGACGTGGCTGCGGCCCATCGCCGCCGCGTCCAGCAGCAGGTCCACGAGGTGGTCGTGCAGCAGGTTGACCTCGTCGACGTAGAGGACGCCCCGGTGGGCGGCGGCGAGCAGGCCCGGCTCGAAGGCGCGTACCCCCTCGCCGAGGGCCTTCTCCAAATCCAGCGAGCCGACCACCCGGTCCTCGGCGGCACCGACCGGCAGCTCGACGAGCCGGGCGGGACGGGTCTCGGCGGCGGCGTCGGCGGGGTGTGGGCCGTCCGGGCAGGCCGGGTCGGGCTCGGCCGGGTCACAGCCGAAGCGGCAGCCGGCGACGCGGCGCACCGGTGGCAGGAGTGCGGCGAGTGCCCGCACGGCGGTGGACTTGGCGGTGCCCTTCTCACCCCGGACCAGCACACCGCCGATCGCCGGGGACACCGCGTTGAGCAACAGCGCCAACCGCATGTCGGCCATGCCGAGCACCGCACTGAAGGGATAGGTGACGCTCACTGGGCCTTCTTTCGTTCGCGACTGCGGGGCTCGCAAAACCGGCTCACTCCTCGCGCTCACACCCGGTCCTCCAGGTCGCCCTCGCTGGCCAGGTACGTGTCGCGCAGCCGGTCCAGGGTGGCCGGCTCGGGTTTGGCCCACAGCCCCCGGTCGGCGGCCTCCAACAGGCGCTCGGTGATGCCGCGCAGCGCCCACGGGTTGGACTTCTCCAGGAACTCGCGGGTGGTGTCGTCGAAGAGGTACGCGGCGGCCAGGTGCTCGTACATCCAGTCGTCGACCACACCGGCGGTGGCGTCGTAGCCGAACAGGTAGTCCACGGTGGCGGCCAGCTCGAACGCGCCCTTGTAGCCGTGCCGGCGCATCGCGGCGATCCACTTCGGGTTGACCACCCGGGCCCGGAACACCCGCCGGGTCTCCTCGCCCAGCGTGCGGGTGCGCACGTCGTGCGGCATCGCCGAGTCACCCACGTACGCCTGCGGTGACGTGCCGGTGAGGTGGCGGACCATCGCCACCATCCCGCCGTGGTACTGGAAGTAGTCGTCGGAGTCGACGATGTCGTGCTCGCGGGTGTCCTGGTTCTTCACCGCCACCGCGATCCGGGCGAACGAGCGTTCCATGTCGGCGCGCGCCTCCCGCCCGTCCAGGCCCCGGCCGTAGGCGTAGCCGCCCCACACCGCGTACACCTCGGCCAGGTCGGCGTCGCTGCGCCAGGTCCGGGCGTCGATCAGCGGCAGCAGACCGGCGCCGTACGCCCCGGGCTTGGAGCCGAAGATCCGGGCGGTGGCCCGCCGCTCGTCGCCGTGCTCGGCGAGGTCTGCCGCGACGTGCGCCCGCAGGTAGTTCTCCGCCTCCGGCTCGTCCAGGGCGGCGACCTGCCGCACGGCGTCGTCGAGCAGCGCCACCACGTGCGGGAACGCGTCGCGGAAGAACCCGGAGATGCGCACCGTCACGTCCACGCGGGGTCGGCCCAGCTCGGCGGTCGGCACCACCTCGATGCCGGTGACCCGCCGGGACCGTTCGTCCCACACCGGCCGGCAGCCGAGCAGCGCGAGCACCTCGGCGATGTCGTCGCCCTGGGTGCGCATCGCGCTGGTGCCCCACACGGTCAAACCCACCGAGCGGGGGTACGCCCCGGTGTCGGCGAGGTGCCGGGCCAGCAGCGAGTCGGCGAGGGCCACCCCGACGTCCCAGGCGTTGCGGCTGGGAATGGCCTTCGGGTCGACGGAGTAGAAGTTGCGCCCGGTGGGCAGCACGTTGACCAGGCCCCGGGTGGGTGAGCCGGACGGGCCGGGCGGCACGAACCGGCCGTCGAGCGCGCCGAGGGTGTTGGTCAGCTCGTCGGTGGTCCGGCCGAGCCGGGGCACCAGCTCGGTGGCGGCGAAGTGCAGCACGGCGGCGACGTCCGGGATCGGCTGCCCGGTCACCTCGGTCACCACCGCGTCGACCGCGTCCACGGCCCAGCCCAGGGTCTCCATGCCGAGGACCAACCGTCGGGCCAGGGCCTCGATCAGGTCGATGGCGTCGGCGGCGGTGCCGGCCGGCCCGTCCACCACGTCGGTCAGCGCGGTGGGCAGCGCCAGTCGGTCGCCAGGTGCCGCGAGCAGCGCCTGCTCGTCGAGGGAGTACGCGACGGCGAGCGCCTGCCGCAGACCGGGCAGGGCGTGGGCGCCTCCCCAGATCTGCGGTGCGCGCAGCACCGCGAGGACCAGGTTGACCCGGGGCTCACCGGTGGGCGCGTCGGCGAGGATGTGCAGCCCGTCGCGGATCTGCACGTCCTTTACCTCGCACAGGTACCCGTCGAGGTGCAGCACGAACTCGTCGAAGTCGTCCGCGTCGGGCATCGCCTCGGCGTGCAGGTCGTGGTGCAGTTCGGCGGCGCGTACGAGGTCCCAGATCTGCGCCCGCACGGTGGGCACCTTCGCCGGGTCGAGGGCCTGCACGGTGGCGTACTCGTCGAGCAGTTGCTCCAGTTTGGCCAGGTCGCCGTAGGTCTCGGCGCGGGCCATCGGCGGCACCAGGTGGTCGATGACCACGGCGTGCGCCCGCCGCTTGGCCTGGGTGCCCTCGCCGGGGTCGTTGACGATGAACGGGTAGACCAGCGGCAGGTCGGTGAGGACCGCGTCGGGCGCGCAGTCGGCGGCCAGGCCGAGGCCCTTGCCGGGCAGCCACTCCAGGGTGCCGTGCTTGCCCAGGTGCACCACGGCGTCCGCGCCGAAGCCGCCGTCCGCGCTCGGTGCGGCCAACCAGCGGTACGCGGCCAGGTAGTGGTGGCTCGGCGGGAGGTCCGGGTCGTGGTAGATGGCGATCGGGTTCTCGCCGAAGCCGCGCGGCGGTTGGATCAGCAGCACCACGTTGCCGAAGCGCAGCCCGGCGAGGACGATGTCCCCGCTCTCGGTGTACAGCTCGCCGGGCGGCTCACCCCAGTGCTCCCGCATCCGTTCGCGCAGCTCGGCCGGGATCTGGTCGAACCACCGCCGGTACGTCTGCCCCGGTATCCGGGCCTCGGCGGCGGCCAGTTGTTCCGGGGTGAGCCACTCCACGTCGTGGCCTCCGGCGGCGATCAGCGCGTGGATCAGCGCGTCTCCGTCGTCGGGCACCGGGGCGTCGCCCAGGTGGTAGCCGGCGGCGGCGAGCGCGGCGAGCAGCCGGACCGCCGAGACCGGGGTGTCCAGCCCGACGGCGTTGCCGACCCGGGAGTGCTTGGTGGGGTACGAGCTGAGCACCACGGCGATCCGCTTGTCGGCGTTGGGCACGTAGCGCAGCCGGGCGTGGCGTACCGCGATCCCGGCGACCCGGGCGGCCCGCTCGGGGTCGGCGGCGTAGACGGACAGGCCGTCGGCGTCGATCTGCTTGAACGAGAACGGCACGGTGACGATCCGACCGTCGAACTCGGGGATGGCCACCTGCATCGCCGCGTCCAACGGGGACAGCCCGGCGTCGCTGGCCTCCCACTGCGCCCGGGTGCTGGTCAGGCAGAGCGCCTGGATGACCGGCACGTCCAGGGCGGCCAGCGCGCCGACGTCCCAGGCGTCCTCGTCGCCACCTCCGGAGGCGTCCGCGGCGACCGCACCGCCGGCGGCGAGCACGGTGACCAGCAGCGCGTCGCAGCGGGCGAACAGCCCGAGCGGGCCGGCGCCGGTGGTGAGCCCGCGCAGCGAGCCGCAGAAGATCGGCAGCGGGTTGCCGCCGGCCTTGTGGACCGCGTCCGCGAGCACGTCGACGAACCCGGTGTTGCCGGCGAGGGCGTGCGCCCGGTAGAAGACGATCCCCACGGTGGGCCGGTCCGGGTCGGTCGGGTGTTCGCCGTGCACGCCGTACGCCGGGGTGGGGGTGGGCGGGGCGAACCCCTCGCCGGTGAGCAGCACCGTGTCGGAGAGGAACCGGGCCAGTTGCGCCAGGTTGTCCGGCCCGCCCTCGACCAGGTACGCCAACGCCTGGGTGACGACCCCGGACGGCACTGTGGAGATGGCCATCAGCTCCGCGTCGGGCAGCGCCTCGCCACCGAGCACGACAGTCGGCACCCCGGTGCCGAGCACCTCGGCGAGGCCGTCCGGCCACGCCTGTCGACCGCCGAGCAGGCGTACGACGACGAGGGCGACCCCGTCGAGCAGGGCGGGCACCTCGTCGGCGGCGACCCGCGCGGGGTTGGCGAGCCGGTAGTCGGCGCCGCTGGCGCGGGCGGCCAGCAGGTCGGTGTCGGCGGTGGAGAGCAGCAGGATGCGCACGGCGGGCTCCGGAGAGTGACGCCCTGGCCGCTGCGGAGGCGACCTGGACGAAGCGGGTGGGTGCGGCGTCAGCCGGTACGACGGCGCTGCCGGACTCGTCGACGCGGGCGTCGGAGCCGGTCAGCGGCGGGCGCTCGGCTCAGCGGTACCGGAAGCCAGCGGCCTGGCGCGCGTCGAGGCAACCGGCGCCAGACGTGCGGGCGCGGCCGGTTCCGGATGCGGTGTGTCGCCCGCGATGCGGATCATGACGATGCTCGTCGATGAATGAGACGCCGTGCGTCATCGGGTCCTCCTCGGGTGTCCACGCCCTGGGGTACGTCCCGACGGCCGAAGTATCCTGGCTTCCGGATCGACGCTCTCCCCCGGCCTTCCAACCGCAGACACACGGCCGTGACTCACGAGGGGGGATCGCTCCCCGGTGACAGTGGCGGGACCGCGTCGGAATCGCACCGACTTCCTTCACTGCCGTCAGGCCGCGAATGCTGCCACACCGCCGCGCCGCCGGTCAACGCCGGTCCGGCCCCGCCAGGCGGGCGGCACTCATCGAGCTTCGGCGATTGGCGCGAGCGCGACTCCGCACGGCGCAGTGCCCCAGATCAATGCCGACGTCCTTTGCTCTGCATACCTATCTGCACCGGTGACGCTCCGTGTCTGGTGCAGATAGGTATGCAGAGCAAAGGATGGCCGAGGGACTCTGACCTGCGCCGATCATCCGGCCGCGCGGTGCCGGTCGACATCCTCACCTAGGATCGGCGGCCACTGGCCCAACGTCCGCGATCAATCTCGGGGGTCGATCACCATCGTCGCCATGCGATTCCACCACCTCGCCGGTCGGGTCTGGCTCTGTCCGGGCGATCCCGACCCGGACGCGGTCCAGGCCGGCGTCGCCGTCGTCGCCGACGAGCGCGGCAGTGTGATGATCGACGCTGGGCAGAGCCCCGCGCACGCCCGGGAGATCCAGGCCGCGCTGACCGCCGCCGGCCTGCCGCAGCCACGCTGGCTCGTCTACACCCACCACCACTGGGACCACGTCTGGGGCGCCTGCGCCTGGCCCGACCTGGAGATCGTCGGGCACGAGTCGGCCGTACCGTTGCTGCGCGCCGAGGCCGCCCGCCCGTGGAGTCACCACTATCTGCGCGAGCAGGTACGGGCC
Source organism: Micromonospora sp. NPDC049171 (assembly GCF_040648275.1). NCBI lineage: Bacteria > Bacillati > Actinomycetota > Actinomycetes > Micromonosporales > Micromonosporaceae > Micromonospora > Micromonospora sp. NPDC049171. Next base: position 113,460 of record NZ_JBEZDJ010000008.1, on the reverse strand, counting down.
GATCCACGCCTCGGCCCGAGCTTCCGGGCCCGGGCGCTCGCGGTGGACTCCTGGGAGGGGTTCGCCGTCCTGCCGCCGCGCCGGACCTTCGCCGACGTGGCCGAGGTGCCGGTCGGGGTTCGGCTGCGTCACGTCGGTGGCGGCCACGCGCCGGACTCGACGGTGGTGCTGGTGCCGGACTCGGGCGTCATGCTGCTGGGCGACTGCTTCTACCCGCCGCCGGCACACCTGCGCCGCCCGGAAGACGGCCTCGACTTGGCCCTGGTCCGGCGACTGCTCGACGACACCTACCACTGGTACGTCTCCAGCCACGCCGAGCCGATGACACGTGAGCAGGCCCGCGCGGCCGTCGGCGCCGGCTGAGCGGTCGAGCCTCAGCGGGCGTGGCGCTCCGGGTGGGCCCGGTTCCACACCCGCATCCGTTCCGGGTAGCCGGTGCGGCCCGCCTCGTACAGCGGCACCGCGTGCTTGCGGGCGATGGACCCGGCCGCGCGTGGTGTGCCGGTACGGCGACGGATCCACTCGCCGTCGTGGGCGATCGCCACCACCGTGGTGTCCGTCGCGGTGGTCTCCGGCTCCAGGTAGAACTCCACCCCGCGCCGACTCGTGACGAACGCCTCCAGGGCGGCGAGATCGTCCCGGGTCGCCTCCCGGTCCAGCTTCGTCGGGGTCGCCTCGGCACCCCGTGACCGGCGACTGAACCAGCTCATGCCAACCCCTTCCCTCGACGCCCTCCAGTGCAGCACCGATTCCTGGCAATACGCTGCACGCCCGATGGGAGACAGCTGATCCGACGAGGGCTGGAACCCGCGGCGGGTGGGCGGTGTCATGAGTGTGATCCGAACGGAGGTTCCCCTGGACGACGACGCGCTCGTCACCCGCGCCCGCTCCGGTGACCTGGAGGCGTACGACCTCCTGGTCGCCCGGCACACCGCGTCCGCCTACCGGACGGCGGTGCTGCTCGGCGCGGGCTCGGACTCCGAGGACGTCATCCAGGAGGCGTTTGTGAAGGCGTACCGCAAGCTGTCCCGTTATCGGGGCGAGTCGTCCTTCCGGTCGTGGCTGCTCGCGATCGTCGCCAACGAGACCCGCAACCTGCACCGCTCCCGGGGCCGACGCGACGGACTCGTCCTGCGGGCGGCGGCGGCGGACCCGATGTCGGAGATCACCGAGGATGGGGCGGTCGACGCGGTCCTCGCCGGGGAGCGCCGCGCCGCGCTGGTGCGGGCCCTGCGTCAACTGCCGGTACGGGACCGCGAGGTGATCGTCTGCCGGTTCTTCCTCGATCTCAGCGAGGAGGAGACGGTGGCGGCGCTGGGCTGGCCCCGGGGCACGGTGAAGTCGCGCACCTCCCGGGCGCTGGCGAAGCTTCGCGGCCTGCTCGATCGGGAGGAGGTCCGGCATGGGTGACCTCGAACGGGAGCTGCGTGAGCTGTCCGCCTGGCTGGACACGCCCGAGCCGCCCGACGTGCGCGCCCCCGTCCGCGTACGGCTGCACCGGCCCGTGCGCCGGTGGCGCCCGCTCGCCGCAGCGGCGCTCGCCGCCCTGATCGTGGCGGTGTTGCCGCCGACCCGGGCCGCCGTCGCCGACGCCGTCACGGGGCTGCTGCGCTTCGCCGGCGTCAGCATCGCCACCTCGCCCCCGTCGACGCTGCCCAGCGGTGCTGCCTCGCCGTTGCCGGGGCAGCGCCCCGCCGGCCTGGACGAGGCACAGCGGGCGGTACGGTTCCCGATCCGACTGCCGGCGAAGCTGGGGCCGCCCGAGCGGGTGCTGGTCGCCGACCCCGACCCCACGGGCACCTGCCGGGTGGCGACGTTGCTCTACGACGGCGGCGCGCTGCGCGTGGACGCGTTCGACGGTCGCCTCAACCTGTCCTTCCACAAGGAGGTCACCCCGCCGGGAGCGGAGTGGGTCCAGGTCAACGGCGACTTCGCCGTGTGGGTCGACGGCCCGCACGTGCTGTCGTACGTGGACCGGGCGGGGAATGTCCGCCAGGAGAGCGCCCGGCTGGCCGCCTCGACCCTGATCTGGCAGGACGCCGACGTGAGCTACCGGATCGAGGGCGCCCTCACCCAGGCCGAGGCGATCGAGATCGCCCGCTCGCTGCGGTAGATCATTGATGCCTGACGGTGCGATCGTCTGGTGTTCACCAGGTGTGACCGGCCAGAGGGCTGGCCGTCAGCGTGCCAGTGCGGCGGCCAACCGGCGGATCACTTCGGACTCCCCCGCGTCGACAACGTCGTCGGCTGGCGCGTGCTCGGTGATAGCGGCGCCGACGATGTCGTCGATGTGCGTGACCAGGTCGATCAAGTGCTGCGGCTGTACGCCGTTCGGCTCCGGATAGCAGGTCGAACCGAAGACCGTTGGCTCCAACACGTCGAGGTCGATGTGCACATAGACGGGGCCCCGGAGATCGTCGAGTGCCCGGTCCAGGTCGTCTACGCCGTGCCTACGCAGGCCGGTCTTCGCCAGAAAGGCGTGCTCGGATGGGACATTCGCCCGCTCCCCGGCGATTATCACCTGCTGTGGTGTGAGCGGCTGATCCGGTGTGAGCCCGGCCGGCCCATCGCCGAGCAGTGCGCGCACCACCATCCCGTGAAAGGCGCCCGACGGTAGGGTCTGCGGGCTGTACACATCCGGATGTGCGTCGATCCAGAGCACCCGCAAGGCGTCACCGTAACGGGCGCGGGCCGCGGCGATGGGCGCGATGTCGACCGAGCAGTCGCCGCCCACCGTAATCACCTGGTCATCGATCCCGGCCAGGGTTTTCTGCGTCAGCCGCTGATTCTGCACGAGTACGTCTAGCGCTCGAATCCCGGCGATCTTCTCCCCACTGGTCTCGAGTACCGGAACGGTGACCACCTCGGCGGCCGGAACGAGTGTGGCAGCACGACGGGCACCGACCATCAACTGTGACGCCTTGGGGGATGCGGAGCCTTGCCATTGTGGAACGCAGAGCACTGTCGTCATCCGGCGACACTACGAGACGTTGACCGCGGAGAACCAGATCACTTTCTCGGTATCGCGGAGCGTGCCTCGGAACCTGGTGGGCGCGACCGGTGTCATGACAATGCGACGAGCCGTCGAGGCGTACCGGAAGGGGCGAGATGGATTCACGGGGCGGGTTGCTGCTGGCAGCGTCTGTGGTTCTGCTGGCGGGGTGTACGACCACGGCCAGCGGCGGGTCGGCCGCGCCGAGCGCCACCACGGCGAGCACCACGAGCGCCGCGAGCGCGAGCGCCGCGACGGGCTGCCACTCGCCGGTCGAGACGACGTCGCTGCCCGACTGGGCGGACGCCGGGTTCCACGGGGGCAGCCAGGTCCCGCACGTCTTCGGCAAGACCGGTGACATCGTGGCGGTGCTGTTCGCTCATCCACTGCGCCAGGTCCGCGAGGACGGGTCCAACAACAAGATCCTGTGGGTGGCCCGCGCCGCCACGACCTCGCCCAACCCGACCGCACCGGCGACGCTGGTGATCACCGCGACGCTGGACGGCACCGACACCACTGTGACCCGGGAGGTCGCCGGCGGTCCGGGGCCGTCGATCATCGACATGCCGCAGGCCGGATGCTGGCATCTCGACCTGCGCTGGTCCGGGCACACCGACACGATGGACCTGGTCTACGCCCCGTGACCGCGCGCCCTAGGCTTGCGGGGGTGCGGGAGGACGCGCGGGTGGCCGCGGCCCGCAACAACGCCGAGTGGTGCGACATCGTCTGCGGCAGCCACGGGCTGGCCGGCCGTACCGACGCCGACGCCTGGTCGGTCCCCCACCGCTCGCCACCGTGGTACCCGGACGCGGTCACCCTGCGGCCGGGTGTCGACGCCGGGGCCCTGCTGGCCCGGATCGACGTCGGGCCCGGCGCGTCGGTGAAGGACAGCTTCGCCGACGTCGACCTGTCCGGGTACGGGTTCCGGGTGCTCTTCGACGCGCAGTGGATTTACCGGCCACCGGTTGCGCCGGGGGCAGGCGAACCGCTCACCCCGGTCACCACCGCCGACGAGCTGACGGCCTGGGCGGCGGCCCACGGCGGCGGGGAGGTGTTCCGGCCCACGCTGCTGGCCGACCCCCGGGTCCGGGTGCTCGCCCACCACGACGATCGGGGCGTGCTCACCGGCGGAGCGGTGCTCAGCGGCGACGGCCCGTGCGGCGTCTCCAACCTGTTCGCCCGCACCGACCGCGCCCACGACATCTGGCGCGCGGTGTGCGCCACCGTGCCCGGCGCGGCGTTGGTCGGCTACGAAACCGCGGCGGACCTGGCCCCCGCCCTGGAAACCGGCTTCACCCCCACCGGCCCGCTGCGCGTCTGGCTGCACCCCTAGGGCTTCGGGCGCACCGGGCGCGCTGCCGCCCGCGCCCTCGACGCCCTGGGTCCGCGCCCTCGACGCCCTGGGTCCGCGCCCTCGACGCCCTGGGTCCGCGCCCTCGACGCCCTGGGTCCGCGCCCTCGACGCCCTGGGTCCGCCTTCCGACGGCTATGCTGGGCGGCATCGGCACCGATCCGGCCATCACCGGGGAGCCTCCGGAAGAACGGGCAGCTCAACCGCCCCAGTAGACCCGGACGTAGCGGCACGTCACGTCGTGGGAATTGAGCGGCGCCCGCACCATCGGGGCGCAAGCGGGGTGGTACCGCGGAGTCCTGGCCATACGCCCGACACTTCGTCCCCGCGTGGGCGGTGCGTTGATGCCCACGCCAGCGGATGTGGAGTGTAGGGAGAGCGTCGATGACGGACGATCCGTCGAAGTCACCATTCGTGCCACTGCCCACCAAGATCGATCTTGGGGCGCTGGACCGCGCGGTCATCCAGTGGTGGCAGGCCAACGACGTGTTCAACAGGAGTCTGGCGCAGACCGCCGACGGCCCGCCGTGGGTGTTCTACGAGGGCCCGCCGACTGCCAACGGCACGCCCGGCACCCACCACATCGAGGCGCGGGTCTTCAAGGACCTCTTTCCCCGGTACCGGACCATGCGCGGCTTCTCGGTGCCCCGCCGCGCCGGGTGGGACTGCCACGGCCTGCCGGTCGAGCTCGCGGTGGAGAAGGAGCTGGGGCTCGGCGGCAAGCCCGACATCGAGAAGTTGGGCGTCGCCGAGTTCAACGCCCGGTGCCGCGCCTCGGTGCTCCGGCACGTGGACGAGTTCGTCGAGCTCAGCGAGCGGATGGGTTACTGGATCGACCTGGAGCATCCGTACCAGACGATGTCACCGGAGTACGTGGACAGCGTCTGGTGGTCCCTGAAGCAGATCCACGACAGCGGGCGCCTGGTGGAGGATTTCCGGGTCGCGCCGTACTGCACCCGCGACGGCACGACCCTGTCCGACCACGAGGTGGCCCAGGGGTACGAGACGGTCACCGACCCGTCGGTGTACGTGCGTTTCCCGGTGCAAGGGGCGGTCGCCGGCCACAGCGGTGTCGAGCTGCTGATCTGGACCACCACCCCGTGGACTCTGGTGTCCAACACCGCCGTCGCCGTCCATCCCACGGTGACGTACGCCCTCGCGCGCACCGAGCGGGGCACGTTCGTCGTCGCCGAACCGCTGACCCGGCGGGTCCTCGGTGACGAAGCGGAGATCCTGGCGACGGTGCCGGGGTCGGTCCTGGAGGGGTTGCGCTACGAGCGGCCGTTCGACCTGGTGGACATCCCGGACGCGCACCGGGTGGTCCTCGCGGACTACGTCACGACCGAGGACGGCACCGGCCTGGTGCACCAGGCACCGGCCTTCGGCGCGGACGACCTCGCCGTCTGCCGCGCCTACGGGTTGCCGCTGGTCAACCCGGTCGCCCCCAACGGGCGGTTCAACGACGGCATCGACCTGGTCGGAGGGGTGTTCTTCAAGGACGCCGACGCGTTGCTCATCGACCGACTCCGGGCCTCTGGTCGGTTGTTCCGGCACGAGCCGTTCGAGCACCCCTACCCGCACTGCTGGCGGTGCCACACCCCGCTGATCTACTACGCCCAGCCGTCCTGGTACATCCGAACCACCGCCGTACGCGACGAGCTGACCCGGGAGAACGAGAACACGACCTGGTTCCCGGAGCACATCAAACACGGCCGCTACGGCGACTGGCTGAAGAACAACATCGACTGGGCGGTGTCCCGCTCCCGATACTGGGGCACCCCGCTGCCGCTGTGGCGCTGCCCGGACGACCACGTGACAGCCGTCGGCTCCCGCCGGAGGCTCGGCGAGCTGGCCGGCGCCGACCTGTCCGAGCTGGATCCACACCGCCCGTACGTGGACGAGATCACCTTCGCCTGCCCGGACTGCGGCCAGGTCGCGACCCGGGCACCCGAGGTGATCGACGCCTGGTACGACTCCGGGGCGATGCCGTTCGCGTCGTTGGGATACCCCCACGTGCCGGGCAGCACGGAGGCCTTCGAACGCACCTACCCGGCCCAGTACATCTGCGAGGCGATCGACCAGACCCGGGGGTGGTTCTACACGCTGATGGCGGTGGGCACCCTGGTCTTCGACAGGTCCCCGTACGAGAACGTCGTCTGCCTCGGGCACATCCTGGCCGAGGACGGCCGCAAGATGAGCAAGCACCTGGGCAACATCCTGCTGCCCATCCCGTTGATGGACACCCACGGCGCCGACGCGGTGCGCTGGTTCATGGCCTGCTCCGGCTCGCCGTGGTCGCCGCGCCGGATCGGGCCCGGCCCACTCGACGAGATCGTCCGCAAGGTGTTGATGACCTACTGGAACACCGCGGCGTTCTTCTCCCTCTACGCGGCGAACTGCACGTGGGCGCCGCACCTGGCGCAGCCGGTCGCCCAACGCCCGGTGCTGGACCGGTGGATCGTCGGCGAGGTCCACGCCCTCGCCGCCACCGTGGACGACCGGATGCGCCACTACGACACGGCGCGCGCCGGCCGGCTGCTCGCCGACGTCATCGACGACCTGTCGAACTGGTACGTCCGGCGGTCGCGGCAGCGTTTCTGGGAGGGCGACCCCGACGCGCTCGCCACCCTGTACGAGTGCCTCGACATCCTCACCCGGCTACTCGCGCCGTTCGTTCCCTTCGTCACCGAGCAGGTGTGGCAGCAGGTCGTCCGGCGCGGCAACGCCTCGGCACCGGAGTCGGTGCACCTGGCGACCTGGCCCACACCCGACAGCAGCCTGATCGACACGGAGTTGTCGGCCCAGGTGGCCACGGCGCGGGCGTTGGCCGAGGCGGGCCGGTCGGCGCGTAAGACGAGCAGTCTGCGGATCCGTCAGCCGTTGCGCCGGGCGCTGGTGGGACTGCCGGCCGGCACCGTGCTGCCGCAGGTGTTGCTCGACGACATCGGCGACGAGTTGAACGTCAAGGTCCTCGATCTGCTCGACCCGCAGAGCGGGGTCATCGACGTGCGGGTCAAGCCGAACTTCCGGACCCTGGGCCGCCGGTACGGCAACCGCACCCAGCACGTCGCGAAGGCCATCGCCGCCGTGGCTCCCCGGGAGTTGGTCGACACTGTCCGGGCGAACGGGACGTTCCCGCTGTCGGTCGACGGCGCCCCGGTCGAGGTGGGCCTGGACGACATCCTGGTCACGGAGGTGCCGCGCACCGGTTGGGTCGTGGAGTCCCAGCGCGGGGTGACGATCGCGCTGGACACCGAGATCACCCCCGAGCTGGCAGCCGAGGGCGTCGCCCGCGACGTCGTCCGCCTCGTCCAGCAGGCCCGCCGCGACGCCGACTTCGAGGTCGCCGACCGGATCACGGTGGCGATCGCCGCACCCGCCGACGTCGCGGCGGCGATCGCCACGCACCAGTCGCTCATCGCGCACGAGACCCTCGCGCGCACGCTGACGGTGGTCAACGCGTTGTCGGAGGGCTTCGCCGGCACCGTGGGCGACGGCCAGGAGATCGTCGTGCACGTCGTGCGGGCCTGACCGGGCGGGAGGTCGGGCGCCCACCGTGCGCCTCGCCACGGTGGGCGCTCAACCGAGCTGGACCAGGTCCTCCGGGGTCAGGCGGAGGGCTCCGGCCGCCACGTTCTGCGCCAGGTGGTCCGGGTTCGCGGTACCGGGGATGGCGAGCACGTGCGGGCCCTGGTGCAGCGTCCAGGCCAGGCGTACCTGCTGCGGTGTGACGCCGTGGGCGCGGGCGACGGCCTCGACGGCCTCGCTCTGCGCGGCGCTCGCGCCCCTCTCCCGACCGGTGCCGGCCACCGCGAAGAACGGCACGAAGGCGATCCCCCGCGCACCGCAGAGCCGGACGAGCCCGTCCTGCGCCCGATAGGCGTCCACCCCGTAGTTGTTCTGCACGCAGACCACCGGCGCGATGCCGGCCACCTCGTCCAGTTGCTCGGGCCGGACACCGGAGAGCCCGAGGTGCCGGATCAGCCCGGCGGCCCGCAACTCGGCCAGGGCACCGAACCGGTCGACGAGCGGTACCGCGCCGGGGCCCCGGCCGAGGCGAAGGTTCACCACGTCGAGCTGGTCGCGGCCCAGCCGCCGCAGGTTCTCCTCGACCTGGGCGCGCAACTGCGCCGGGGTGAACGCCTCGGTGAAGCCGGCCTCCGGGTCGTACCCGAAGCCGACCTTGGTGGCGATCACCAGGTCGTCCGGGTACGGGGCGAGCGCCGCGCGGATCAGCTCGGTGGCGTAGCGGGCCGGGCCGGTGCCGACCCGCAGGGTGCCGCCGGGCGAGACGTAGAACGCGGCCGTGTCGATGTGGTTGACGCCCAACTCCAGGGCGCGGCGCAGCAGGGCCACGGCCTGGTCCGGGTCGGGGTTGGCGGTGATCCGCATGGAGCCGAAGCCCATCCGGCGCACGGTGCGGTCGCCAAGGGTCCAGGTGCCCGCCGCGGCGGCGGTGATCTCGTCGATTGGCATTCGGCGACCCTAACCAGCGCGGGTACGCGGCGCAGTCGGCCGCGCACCCGATACCGCCCGGCGGCGTTGTGGGCTAGTTTTTGTGTACTGGCGGAGCCGGCTCGGCGGTGTGCGGGGCACGCAGCACCGGCACCAACAGCAGGGTCGGCAGCAGCAGCAGCGGCACCACCAGCAGCGCGCGCAGCGTGCCGACCTGGTCGCCGAGCAGCCCCAGCAGCGGCGGCCCACCCAGGAACGCGGTGTAGCCGATCACCGCGACCACACTCACCCGCACCGCCGCGTGGGCCTCCTCGTCGGCGGCCGCGCTCATCCCGACCGGGAAGCCCAGCGACGCACCGAGGCCCCACAGCGCGACGCCGACGATGGCCAGCGGCCCCGGACCGGCCAGCACGGCCAGGCCGGCACCGACCACGGCGAGCCCGATGGTGGCGCTGAGCACCGGCACCCGACCCCACCTGTCCAACGCGACGGTGCCCGCCGTGCGCCCGGCGGTCATGCCCACGACGAAGACACCGAAGACCGCGGCACCAGCCGCCTCGCTCAGGTCCCGTCCATCCACGAACGCGACGGCGAGCCAGTCGTTGGCCGCGCCCTCGGTGAACGCCGCCACCAGCACGAACAGACCGATCAGCAGGGTGCGCGGCTCCCGCCAGGCGGCGAGCTGCGCCCGGCGGCGGCCGGCCGGGGTGGCGTCCGCCGGGTCGCCGGCGTGATCGCCGGCGGCGGGGAGGAACGTCCGGGCGGCGAGCGCGGTGCCGGTCAACACGACCACCGCGACGGCGGCGAGGTGGACGCCGACCGACACGTCGAAGCGGGCCGCCGCGGCGCCGAGCCCCGCTCCGGCCACCGAACCGAGGCTCCACCCGGCGTGGAAACGGGGCATGATCGTGCGCCCGAGTCGTCGTTCCACCGCCGCGCCCTCGATGTTCATCGCCACGTCGCAGGCGCCGGAGCCGTAGCCGAGGGCGACCAGCCCCACGGCGACGACGACGAACGACCCGGCCAGCGTGGCACCCAGCCCGGCCACGGTCAGGCCGACCGCGACCAGCACGGTGGCCAGGGTCACGGTGCGGGCCGCGCCGAGTCGCTGGGCGAGCAGGCCGGAGGTGGGCATGGCGAGCAGCGCGCCGACGCTCATCGCCAGCAGCAGCAGCCCGAGCCGGCCGGCGGAGAGGTCCAACGCCTCGCGGACCGCCGGCACCCGGGAGAACCAGCTGCCGACGGCCAGCCCGTTGAGCGTGAAGGTGACGGCGACACCGTTGCGGGCGATCAGCACCGCCCGCGCGGGCGGTGCGGTGTCCGGGGATACGGGTCTGCTGGTGGGGGCGCTCACGGGGTCGGTCCTCTTCCTCGGGGTGATCTTCTGGCACGATCGCACACCTGAGAGCGCTACCACCACAACCGGGCACCGCCCCTTACCGGCGGTGGACCGGCCGGGGCATGATGTGAACAGGCGTTTGTCCGACCGGACGGGCCGGCGCGGGGAGGCGACGATGACGACAGCGGCACAGCGACCGGCCACGCTGGAGGACGTCGCCCGGATCGCCGGGGTCTCGCGGTCCACCGCGTCGCGGGTGATCGCCGGCAGCGGGTTCGCGTCGCCGGCCGCCCGGGAACAGGTCGCGGCCGCCGTCGACCAGCTCGGCTACGTGCCGAACCCGGCCGCCCGGGCGCTGGTCCGCGGCGGCGGCCTCCGACTGGTCGTGACCGTCATGGGCACCAGCGCGGCGGTGCTGGAGGACCCGTACATGCATCAGGTGGTCGGGTCGGCCGCCCGGGTGTGCACGCCCGCCGGTGTCGGGGTGGCGTTGCACTGGCTGCCGCTCGGCGACACCCGTGGCCTGCACCAACTCGGCGAGGATCGCACCGTCTGCGGGGTGCTCCTGGTCAACACCACCGAGGACCTGCTGGCGGCGGTGCCGGCGTCGCTGCGCGGTCGGGTGGTCTCGATCGGCTACGGCTCGGCGACCGTGCCGTCGTTCGACGTCGACAACGCCGCCGGCGCCGAGGCGGTGCTGCGCCACCTGTACGCCACGGGTCGCCGCCGGATCGCCATGGTGACCGGCCCCCGGTGGCTGCCCTGCGCGCAGCGCCCCGTCCAGACGTACCGCCGACTCATGCACCAGGCGGGCCTGCCGGAGCGGGTGCTGCCCGGGGACTTCACGGCGGCACGCGGTCGGGCGGCGGCTGGCGTGGCGCTGCGGCGCTGGCCGGACGTCGACGCGATCTACGCGATCAACGATGACAGCGCCCTCGGGGTGATCGCCGGGCTGCGTGACGTCGGCGTGCAGGTGCCCGGCGACGTCGCGGTGGCCGGCTTCGACGACATTCCGCTGGCCGGGATGACCGCACCGGCGCTGACCACCGCGAGCCATCCGGTGGGGCGGATCGCCGCCGCCGCGGCCACCGCCCTGCTGGACGGGCGTCCGGCCACCCGGGTGCCCCTCTTCCCGTCCACCCTGGTGGCCCGGTCCAGCACCTGAGCCTCGACGGTTAACCCCTGGCGGGCCGGGTAACCGCGTCGGACCTTCCGCCGACCGCGAGGAGCGCAGGCCGTGTCCGACTCCGCGCAGCCGCGCCGGGATCCCCGGCTCGGGCGGTTGACCGCGCGTCCCCACCCACCGGTGGCACCGGGGCCCACCGGGCTGGTGCCGATGACCGGCCCCGACGGTGAACGGCTGGCGATGGCGTACGCCCCACGGCCGGCGACCGACGGGTCCGCGTACCGGCTGGTGCTGCTGCTGCACGGTGCGGGCGGCTCGGCGCGGCAGGGCCTGGACCTGCTGCTGCCCGTCGCGGACGCGCACCACCTGCTGCTGGTGGCGCCACAGTCGTCGGCGGCCAGCTGGGACCTGGTCGCCGGTGGCTTCGGCGCGGACGTGACGCGTGTCGACGGGCTGTTGACGACCGTTTTCGACAGCTACCCGGTACGCGAGGTGGCCTTCGGTGGCTTCTCCGACGGCGCCTCGTACGCGCTGTCGCTGGGCCTGGCCAACGGCGACCTGGTCGAGGCGGTGGTGGCCTTCTCCCCCGGTTTCGCCGCGCCCCCGACCACCCACGGCCGACCCCGGCTGTTCGTCGCGCACGGTGTCGACGATCGGGTGCTGCCCGTCGACGTGTGCAGCCGCCGTCTCGTTCCCCACCTGCGCGGCCTCGGCTACGACGTCACCTACGAGGAGTTCCCGGGCGGCCACGAGATCCCCGCACCGGTTCGCGACCGTGCCACCGGATGGCTCACCGCCGCACCCCACCCTCCGGGCGTCCCCGTGCCGCCCTCAGACGGCGGGCAGGCCGAGGGCTTCGTCGACGCGGGCGAGGACGGCGGCGTCGTCCTCCGGGTTGACGCCCCGCAGCAGGTCGATGGCCGTGGCCCGGACCTGACCGATGATCATGGCTAGGGGCAGGGTCTGCGTGGGGCCGAAGAGCAGCCCGGCGGTGTGCACGGCGGCCAACGCCGCCTCGTCGGCGCGAGTGCCGTGCCGGTCGGCGGTCTCGTCCTGGCCGTCGAGGTCGGCGGCGAGGGCGGCACCGGCCTGGCGGACGGCCTCGGCCAGCGAGCGCAGCGCGGCGCCCAGCTCGGGCGGCGCCGGGGTGTGCAGCCGGCTGAGCGTCACGCCGGCACGGGCCAGCACCCGGACGTTGCGGACCGCGTAGTCGATCTGCCGGATCGACTCGTCCACCGACCTCAGCCGGCCGATGTGCCGACGTCGGCGTACGTTGAGCCGCAGGGCCTCACCGGCGGCCAGCACCCCGTCGCGCAGCCCGTCCACCCGGGCGTCCATCCCGCGGGCCTGCGTCAGCGCGGCGACCGCGGCGGCCTCGTCGCGCTGGTCCAGCGCGTCGGCGATCTCGACGAGCAGCCCGGCGAGGTCGTCGAAGGTCCGCCGCACCTCGGCGACCAGCGGCGCGAGGGGGTGCCGGGCGTCGACAAGCAGGCTGACCGCGAGCGCGACCGCACCGCCGACCAGCGCGTCGACGAAGCGGAACGGCACCAACGACCCGTCCGGCGGGGCGACCACCACCAGGTAGAGCGCGGAGACCGCGGCCTGCACCAGCGTCACACCGGTGGCGCCGAAGGCCACCGCGAGCAGGACGGTGAGCAGGATGACCGTGCCGACGGTCCAGGTGCTGCCCGGGCCGAGTGCCTGCACCACCAGGTCCGCGACGAGCACCCCGGCGGCGACGCCGAGCACGACCTCGACGGCCCGGCGGATCCGTTGACCACGAGCCTGACCGAGAACGATCAGCGCGGCGGCGGGTGCGAAGAAGGGCTGCGGGTGCCCGAGCAGCCGGGTGGCCAGCAGCCACGCCACGGTCGCCGCGACTGTCGCCTCCAGCACCGGCCGCCAACCGTGCCGCAGCCGCCCACCGGCCGTCCGCAGGCCACTGAACCGCATCACCGCCACCCTCCTCCCCACCCGCCGCCAACGGTGATCAGGTGATGAAAAGTAGGTCCCAGGAGTTCTTTCGACCTACTTTTCATCACCTGATCACTACACCACGAAGCCGGGGGCGCGATCGCCGACCGGGACGGCGGGTCAGCTGCCGGTGAGGGCGCGCAGCAGCGTACGGACGGCGGCGCTCAGGTCGGCACGGCTGGCCGCGCCTCCGGGCTGTGGGGCACTGAGCGCGCCCGCGCCGACCAACCGGTCGAAGAGCAGGCCGTCCACGAACGCGACGAACTGGTCGCCCTGCCGATCGGGGTCGGCGGCCCCGGCCCGGGTGAGCAGGTCCCGGGCCTGCACCCGCAGACCGGTGCCGTGTTGCAGGATGCCGCGCAGCTCGGGCCGGTGCACCGCCTCCAGCAGGCAGGCGTAGCGGGCCAGGGCCCGGCTGCGCCCGGTGGTCAACCAGCGGTCGAGCACCTCGGCGACGCCGGCGGCGAGGTCGTCGAGATCGTTTCCGTCGAGTCGGGGTGCGGCTGTCGGGGGCGGGCCGGTCGGTAGGTCGTGCCGCGCCAGGTCGGCCCGGTCCCGTTCGGCGAGCCGACCCACCACCGCCTCGATCAGCGCCTGTCGGGTGCGCAGGTACGCGGAGGTGGTGCCGGGTGGCATCGCGGCGCGGCCGTCGACCGCACGGTGGGTCAGCGCTCGCATGCCACCCTCGGCGATCAACTCGATGGCCGCGTCGGTGAGCGTCGCGATCCGGTTCGCCCGCGCCGTCATGGCACTCCTTCTTCTCGGGGTCCGCAGGTAGTATCGCTCTTCTACAGATGTAGAAGGGTGGTCGACATGAACGACTCACACGCGGTCGTGGTGGGCGGCGGAATCGGCGGGTTGAGCGCGGCGCTCGCCCTGCACCGGCGCGGGTGGCGGGTCACCGTCCTGGAACGCGCCGCCGAGCTGCGCGAGGTCGGTGCCGGCCTGAGCCTGATGGCCAACGCGGTGCGCGGACTGGACGCCCTCGGCCTCGGCCCGGCCCTGCGCCGGGGTGGCCACGGCGAGGCGCCCGGCGGCATCCGCGACCGGCACGGGCGGTGGCTGTCCCGGGTGGACGCCGCGGAGATGATCCGGCAGCTCGGCACCACGGCGCTCGGCGTGCACCGGGCCACGCTGCACCGCACCCTGCGCGAGGCCCTGCCGGCCTCCTGGCTGCACACCGACGCCAAGGTGGAACACGTCGAGTCCGGCCCGGACCACGCCGAGGTGCGCTACCAGGGACCCGACGGCCCGCACACCCTCGAAGCCGACCTGGTGGTCGGTGCCGACGGCCTGCGCAGCCGGGTCCGCGCCCAGCTCTGGCCGCGACACCCCGGCCCGGTGTACGCCGGCTCGACGACGTGGCGGGCGGCCATCGCGTTCCCGCACCCGATCCCGGCCGCCATCACCTGGGGACCGGGAGCCGAGTTCGGCATGGTGCCGATCGGCGACGGCCAACTCTACTGGTACGGCGCACTGAACGCCCCGCCCGGCGGCCGCGCCCCCGACGAGTTGGCGGTCCTGCGGGAGCACTTCGGTGACTGGCACGCCCCCATCCCGGCGCTTCTCGCGGCGACCCCACCCGACGTCGTCCTGCGCAACGACATCCACCACCTGCCCGTCCCGCTGCCCTCGTACGTGTGCGGACGGGTGGCGCTGCTCGGCGACGCCGCCCACCCGATGACGCCCAACCTCGGGCAGGGCGCCGGGCAGGCGATCGAGGACGCGGTGGTGCTCGGCGCGGTCTGCGCCGACGGCGCCGGCGGGGTGCCCGCCGCCCTGGCCGCGTACGACAGGCAGCGTCGAGGGCGCAGTCAGTCCGTCGCCCGGGCCTCCCACGTCGCCGGGCGGCTCGGACAGCAGCTGCACAACCCGATCGCCTTCGCGGCGCGCAACACCGCGTTGCGGATCACCCCGGCCCGGGTCATGCTGCGGAGCATGGCCCGGTACGCGGACTGGCGCCCCCCGGCCGACTCGGCCAGCTCGGCCAGCTAGGCCGGCCCGGCCAGCTCGGTGGGCTAGGCCGGCTCCGCCAGCTCGGCCGGCCCGGTGGGCTCGGTGGGCGGGCGGCCGGTGAACGCCGCGGTGTGGTCGGGCGCGGCGAGGAAGCGGGTCAGCACCTCCTGGGTGCCCGGCGTCCAGGGGCGACCGTTGAGCACCTCGTCGCCGGGCACGAAGACCATCGCCGCGCCCTCACCGAGCACCACGTCCTCCTGTCGGGCCCGGGTGCGGCCGAGGAAGTAGTGCATCTCCCGGTCCAGCTCGGGTCGCGGCTGCACGGTGATCAGGCGCAGCGGCCCGTCGGCGCGCAGGCCGGTCTCCTCCCACAGCTCCCGTTCGGCGGTCTGCTCCGGCGTCTCCCCCGCCTCCGCGTGGCCGCCGGGCAGCCCCCACACGTCGGGGTGGTACATCGCGTCGGCGTCGCGGAGTTGCAGCAGCAGCCGCCCCTCGGGATCCACCAGCAGCACACACGCGACGACGATCACCGGCTCAGCTTAGGCGGGCGTGCCGCCCCGGTACGCCCGCTCCCCCAGCGCCACCAGTCGCGCGCGGTCGGCGGCGTCCCCGAGCAGGCCGCGCAGGCCGGCGGCGTAGGCGGTCGCGGCGTCCACCCCGAGCCGGGCGGCGAACGCGTACTCGTCGGCCAGGGTGATGTCGAAGATGGCCGGGTCGTCGGTGGACACCGAGCAGGCGACCCCGGCGTCGGTCAGCACGGTCAACGGGTGCGGGAGGTCTGCTCGGGCCACGCCGAGGCGCAGGTTGGAGGTGGGCGTCACGTCCAACACGACGCCCCGCCCGGCCAACTCGGCGACCAACTCCGGATCCTGCACGGCCCGCACCCCGTGCCGGATCCGGACCGCGCCCATCGCCAGCACCTCGCGGACCGCCTCCGGCCCGGCCGCCTCGCCGGCGTGCGGCACGAACGGCAGGCCGCCGTCGCGGGCCAGCTCCACCATCCGGGTGTACGGCGTGGTCGGGTGCCGCCCCTCGGCACCGGACAGCCCGAAACCGACCACGCCCCGCCCGGCGAACCGGGTGGCGACCCGGGCCGCGCCCTCGGTGAAGTCGACGTCGTGACCCCGGCAGACCTGCGGGGTCAACCCGATCGACACCCCGTACGACTCGCGGGCCTCGGCCGCCGCGTCGACCAGGGCGGCGAGCACGTCCGCCCAGCCGGGCAACCCGATCCGCTCCTCGGCGTCCACGATCGGTTCCAGGTGGACGGCGCCGTCGTGGGCGGCTTCCGCGGCGTAGGCCAGCAACGCCCGCTGGTAGTCCCGCGGTGTCCGCAGCACGGCCGTCATCGCGTTCCAGGTGGCGATGAAGTCGTACAGGTCGTCGAAACGGCCGGGTGTCTCGGCCGGCACCGGGAGGTGATGGCCGCGGGCCAGCGCGGCGAGCAGCGCCGGGCGGACCGTTCCCTCCAGGTGGACGTGCAGTTCGATCTTCGGGGTGTGGCGCTGAGCCGGCGTCATCGTGGTCCTCGGGGGTGGTCGAACAGGTGCGATCCAGCCTGCCGCACCCCGGCGCGGGCCGACCACCCCCACACGGGGGATCATCACCGGGAAACTGTTCTTGGCCCCAAAGCTCCAGAGTAGTCAAATGCCTCCCGATTCGCCTCGGTCACATATGACAGCGCGTCGGTACAATCGGCGACTGGTTTGTGACTGATCGCTGACTGCTCGTGGTGAAATGGATCACACACACTGAGCCCATGAACAGGAGCGTCAACCGCGGTAAGGCACTCCGCGTCGCGGTGTGTCTCCTTCTGGTCGCCGCGCTCAGCGGCTGCATGCAACTCAACATGGGGCTCACCGTCAACGCCGACGACACGGTCGATGGGCAGCTCCTGCTGACCGCCGAGAAGTCCCTGCTGACCTCGCGCAACAAGAACATCCCGGTGGCCTTCGCGGAGCTTCGGCAGAACATTCCCGCCCTACCCGCGGGAGAAGAGACCCGTTACGAGGACGACAAACTCTTCGGCTCCCAGATCAGTTATCGAAAAGCGCCGCTGGCAGGCTTCGACACGGAGAGCGTAAAACTGGTCCGGGACGGCGACCTGTACCGTTTCACGTTGCCGCTCGACCCGTCGAAATACGGCGGAAAGGTCGCGCAGCAGAATCCGCAGCAACAGCAGGCGTTCCTCAAGCTGATGTCGTTCGAGATCTCGGTGACATTTCCCGGCCGGGTGATCGACAGCAATGGCACCGTCAACGGCCGGTCGGTCAGCTGGAAGGTCAACTCCAACCAGGACAAGCCGACCGAGCTGCGCGCCGTCGCCGAGGCGCCACCTCGACCGTCCGCCTCGCCGGCCGCCGCCGGTGACGACGACGGCGGAATCGGCTGGCCGCTGATCCTCGGCGGCGTACTCCTGCTCCTGTTGGTGCTCGCCGCGGTGGGCGTACTCCTGCTGCGACGCCGGCACCCCACGGCGCCGGCCGCCCCCGGCCCGACCGTGCCCGGTCCGACACCGCCGGGGCCACCCGCCGGCGCCCCGGGGCCCGGTTGATCCACCCGGTGGCCGGCTGAGCCGGCCACGCCCGGCCCCGGCCGCCCCCAGAGACGACGGCGACCGGCCCCGGTGCTCCCCCGAGGGAGCACCGCACCTCCACCACATCCCGGTCGCACCATCGCAGAAAAGGGGGATCGCCATGAACGATCTCTTCACCTGGGCCGCCCTGGGCACCATCGCCGGCGCGAGCGCCGCCACCCTGCTGGCCACCAACGTCATCGGCGGGCTGATCGGCCCGAGCGGCGACAAACTCCGCAAGTGGATCGCCATCGCCATCGCGCTGCTGCTGTCCTACCTGACCGCGGCGTTCGCCGACGAGGCCGGCGGTGAGAAGTGGGTCATCGCGTTCTTCAACGCGCTCGTCATCTTCTCCGCCGCGCTCGGCGTCAACCAGTTCCCGCCCGGCAACCGGCAGGCGACACCCACCCAGGTCGCGAGCGGTCGCGAGCCCCGAGTCTTCCGTTCCTGGGTCTGAGGGGGGTGACGTCATGGTCTTCGGAGTTCTCAGCGCGGCGGTCCAGGTCATCCTCGGCGCCCTGTTCGGCTTCCTCGCCGGCGGCCCGATCGGGCTCGTGGTCGGCACCGTCGTGGGCCTGCTGGTCGGCGCGATCTTCGGCTGGGCGGTGGCCTCCGCCGGGGTGTACGCCCCGGACGCCCGCGGCATCTTCCTCTTCGTCGTCGACCACACCTGGAGTCTGCTCAACACCGTCGTCGGCGCCATCTACCTGACCGTGCACCTGGTCTTCGGGCACTCGCTGGACCGGCCCACCTCGGCCGGCAGCGGCCGGGTCAGCGTGGTGCAGGGGGTCTCGCCCCGCTACGCCACCACCATCGGCACCGTCTGCGCCGGCTCCAGCTCGGGCATCCAACGGCACGAGGACGTCCACATCTTCCAGGGCCGCCTGCTCGGGCCGCTCTACATCCCGCTGGTGCTGGCGAACTACGTCCTGTTCACCATCGCCCCGGTGTGGCTGCTCTACCACGACCACACCAACGCCCCGATCAACCGGTTCACCAGGTACTTCGAGATCGGCGTCTACCCGCACGTGTGGAACGAGGCCATCGCGTACCGGATCCAGGGGACGCCGCCGCGATGAGCACCGACGGGCGCGGGCCGATCGAGACGGCCACCGCCGAGCTGGCCGCCTGGCTGACCAGTTCGGCGGGGCAACCCGTCCCGATCGGCCCGCCCCGCCCGTTCGACGACGCCGACGGGCTGACCCTCTGGCCGTTGGAGTTGCGTCCGGCCCGGCAGACCCGCTCCAGCGGCGCGGTCCGCGAGCCGTACCGGTTCACGGTCCGTTTCCTGCTCTGCGTGACCGGGCCGGGCGGGTTGCCCCGGCTGGACCGGGTGCTCACCGCCACGACCACCGACGGCACCTACGCGGTCGTCCTGGAGGCGGGTGACCCACCACTCTGGACGGCGTTCGACACGGCACCCCGACCGGCGCTGCTGATCGACGTGGCCGCGCAGGTGGACCACCCGACCCCGGCCGCGCCGCCGGTGCTACGACCGCTGCGGCTGCGGCAACTCGAGGTGCGGACCCTCGCCGGCCGGGTGGTCGGTCCCGAGGACCAACCACTGGCCGCGATGCGGGTCGAGCTTCCCGGCACCGGATCCGCCACCCGCACCGACCCACAGGGCCGGTTCCGGATCGTCGGCGTCCCGCACGACCCCGAACACCCGAGCCCGGTCCGGTTGCGGCTGACCGGGCGCGGGCTCGTCCTCACCGCCGACGTCGACGCGGACGAGGACGACATCGTCATCGTCTGCGCGCCACCGACCCACTGACGCCCACCCGCACAGGAGGACCGATGCCCAGCTACTTCTCCCCCGGCATCTATGTCGAGGAGGTCCCGAGCGGCGCCCGACCGATCGGCCCGGCGAGCACCAGCATCGCCGCGTTCGTCGGCCTCGCCCCGGACCGCGACGCCCATCTGGGCAGGGCGGTGCCGGTCAACAATTGGACGGAGTTCCTGCGACTCTTCGCCGCCGGGGAACGGGTGGAGAGCACGCCGCTGGCGCGGGCGGTCTTCGGCTTCCTGGACAACGGGGGCGCCCGCTGCTGGGTGGTCAACGTCGGCGCGGGCGGCGCGATCACCGGCACCGGACAACGCCGCGGTGGCCTGCAACTGCTGGAGGCCATCGACGAGATCTCCATCATCGCCGCGCCCGGTTTCCACGACGTGGTGTCGCACGAGGCGCTGCTGAGCATGGCCGAGCGCACCCGCACCATGGTCGCGATCTGCGACCCGGCACCGGACATCGACGACATCTCCGCGTTGACCCGGGTCGCCACCCCGTCCTCCGGCAAACCCCCCAAACCCGCCGAGGGTACGGCCGGTGGCTCGGGCGGCCCCGGCGGTGGCTCGGGCGGTGCCGGCGGTGGCTCGGGCGGTGCCGGCGGTGGCTCGGGCGGTGCCGGCGGTGGTTCGGGCGGCGGCTCGGCGCAGCCGGGCGGCTCCGGTGGGCACGAGGGTGCCGCGTACCGACCCCGGCAGTCCGAGTTCGGGGCCTTCTACTACCCCTGGCTGCGGGTCCGCGACCCGATCAGCGGCGAGTTGGAACTGACCCCGCCGAGCGGGCACCTGGCCGGCATCTGGGCCCGCACCGACGCCCTGCGCGGCGTGCACAAGGCACCGGCCAACGAGCCCGTACGGGGCGCCGTCGACCTGGCCTACCTGGTCACCCGACCGGAGCACGACGTGCTCAATCCCAAGGGCGTCAACGTGATCCGCTACTTCGCCGGCGAGGGCATCCGCGTCTGGGGCGCCCGTACGCTCGCCGCCGAGGCCAGCGAGTGGCGCTACCTCAACGTCCGGCGACTCAGCATCGCCATCGAACAGGCCATCGCCAACGGCACCCGGTGGATGGTCTTCGAACCCAACGACTTCACCCTCTGGCGCTCGATCCGGCGCGACATCGGGGCGTTCCTCACCCGGGTGTGGCGCGACGGCGCACTGCTCGGGCGCAGCCCGGAGGAGGCGTTCTTCGTCAAGTGCGACGAGGAGACCAACCCGGTCGACGTCCGCGACGCGGGCATGGTGATCGCCCACATCGGCATCGCCGTCGTCAAGCCCGCCGAGTTCGTGGTGTTCAAGCTGAGCCAGTGGGCCGGCGGCACCGAGACCGAGACGATCGGAGGCTGACATGCCCACCACAGCCACCCCGCAGCCCGGCGCGCCGGCCGACCCGTACCGGGCGTACCACTTCCGGCTGCTCATCAACGGCGTCACCAACGGCCACTTCACCGAGATGACCGGGCTGGAGGTGAACATCCCCGGCCAGCCGTACCGGGAGCACGGCCTGGGCCGGATGCGGATGGTGCCCGGCCAGGCCGAGTACGAGC
Organism: Micromonospora sp. NPDC049171; assembly: GCF_040648275.1. NCBI lineage: Bacteria > Bacillati > Actinomycetota > Actinomycetes > Micromonosporales > Micromonosporaceae > Micromonospora > Micromonospora sp. NPDC049171. Next base: position 92,360 of record NZ_JBEZDJ010000008.1, on the reverse strand, counting down.
CGGTGACGCTGCACTTCGGCCTCACTGCCTCCCGCGAGTTGTGGGACTGGGTGAACGCCACCGCGCAGGGCACCCTCAACCGCCGCAACGTCTCCGTGGTGCTGCTCGACTCGGTCGGCACCGCCGAGGTGCTGCGGTGGAACCTGATCGACGCCTGGCCCACCCGGTGGCGCGGCGCGCACCTCAACACCCTCAGCCACGAGATCGCCATCGCCGCGTTGACCCTGCGCTACGAGAGTCTGGAGTTGGAGACCGGCGGTGCCACCGCGCCGACACCCGCGTAACTGGCTGGCCGGCCGGCTACGCGCGGCGGCCGGAGCGGCGCAGCGCCTCGCCGGGCGGGTCGAACCCGCCGAGGACCGTGCGCCCGCCGGGCACTGGGCGCCCGCCGCGGACCGGGTGCCGCAGCCATCGCCGGAGACGCCCGCGGCTTCACCGCGCCGCTTCGGGGAACCACCACAGCACTGGCTGGACCTGGTCGCCGCCCACGCGCCCGGCCTGCTGCACGACCTGGACCTCGATCGGCCCGCTGCCGCACCGACGGAGGGGCGCGATGACCCGACCGGCGGCTTCGGCTCCGACTCGGGCTTCGGCCTCGGCTCCGGCTCCGGCTCCGACTCGGGCTTCGGCTCCGGCTCCGGCTCGGGCTCGGGCTCGGGCTCGGGCTTCGGCGATCGAGTCGATAGCGGCGGACCGGACCGGTGGACCGCGGTGACGCAACCACCTCGGGCCGCCGGGGAGGATGCCTGGTTGCCTGATGACCCGGTGGGTCGTCGTGCCCCTGGCATGGTGGGCCGTCATGCGCGCGGCACGGGTGGTGGGCACGGCACGGGTGGTGGGCACGGCCGCGGAGCCAGCGTGAGCGGCCCGGACCCGGACGCGCACTCCTACCGGCGTGACCGCCCGGCGTTTGCCAGAGCGGGCACGGTGGGTGACGGCACGGTCGGGCACGACGGCACGGTGGACGTGGCGTACGGCGTCGACGGGCCGGAGGCGGTGAGGGGGGTGGGAAGGCCGGACGGGTCGCGCTCGACGGGCGCGACCGGAAGGTCGACGTACGCGTCGATGGCAGACGACAGGTCCGGTGGCCCACGGATGGGTGGCACCAGCCCCCGGGGCGGCAACGATGCCTCCGCCGTCGCGGTGTTCGCCAACACGCCCCTCGCACCGGGTGCGGGCCGACGTTCGCCGGGCCGGCTGCTTGACGCTTGGCGCCTGCGCGCAGCCCGACGGGGCGCGGCGACAGGACCGGCGCCGGACGACTTTCCGGCCACCGACACGAAGGAGCGGCCCCGACTCGGAGAGCCAACCACCTCGGCCAATTCTCGCCTCCGCACCTCCCCTGCCGAGATCTTGGAAGATTTCGGCCCCTCCAAGGGCACTTTCCTTCCAAGGTCTACAACCGACTCCGCCGATGTCGGCGGGGCGAGGCCGGACCGTGCGGCAGCTCGGGACGGGCGATCAGCCGCCGGCGGGACGGCAGCCAGCGGTGGGGCGGCGGCTGGCGGCGGTCACTGGCCGGCCCTGCCAGACGAGCGGGCACGGTCGGGGCAGCAGGTTGGCGAGCGGGTTGGGCAGCACGCCGCACCCCGCACCGGTCCGGGCGTGGGTGTGCCCTGGATCGGTTCGACGCACCGCGATCAGGGCGGCGGCCGAGGGCCGGACGGCGCGGCGTACCAGGCCGACGCGACGGCGTTCGACAGGTGGCCGGCGCTGCCCGACGACACCACACTGTGGTCGGTTGCCGGTGCGGCGCTGGACACTGCCCAGTTGAGCCGGCTGGATCGGGAACAGGCGGGCGACTGATGGAACGTGTCGCCTTCCTCATCGACTCCTCCGGTGAACGTGTCGACTGCCTGCTGAATCCGGAGACGGTGCAGGTGACCCGGCTCGCCGGCGTACGCCATCGGGGTGTCGCCGGTGGGCAGCTCTCCGGGGCCGGGCTGGCCGACGATCCGTTGGTCTTCACCGGCGGCGGCCGGACCGAGCTGGTGCTCGACCTGCTCTTCGACGTCGACTTCGTCCAGACGCAGGTTCGGCCGGCCGACGTGCGGGTCCTCACCCGTCCGTTGTGGATGCTCGCGGAGAACTCGACAGCCGAGCATGGGTGGCTGCGCCCGCCGCTGGTCCGGTTGGTGTGGGGAAAGACCTGGAACGTGCCCGGTGTGATCGTCGCGGTGGCGGAACGGTTCGACGCGTTCACCGGCACCGGCTCGCCCCGGCGTTCCTGGCTGCGGCTGAAGCTGGTCCGCGCCGCCGAGACCGCCGACCAGGCCGAGGCCGGCTTCGCCGAGGAGTTGGCCGCCGCGAACACCCCGACCGCCGCGCCGGGCAGCGCGGTGATCGCGGCCGGTGACGGCGCGGCCGAGCCAGGTCGTTCCGGTGTGCGGTTCGACCTGCTGGCCAACGACGCCCTCGGTTCGCCGCTGCGTTGGCGTCTGCTGGCCGAACACAACCGGATCACCGACCCCCTCGCCGTGCCGGCCGGCACCACCCTCGCCGTGCCACCACCCGGTGCGCCAAGCGGCGGCGGATCGATGGTGGACGCGGTGACCGGAGTCGCGCGGGCGCTGGCCGGCGCGGTGGGTGCCGGCGCATCGTTCGTCGGGGCCTCAATCGCCACCGCGCCCGCCGCCTGGGGCCCGTCGGGCCCCACCGCCACCAGCACCAACCCCGGGGGTACGCCGTGACGAGCGTCGCGCCCCCGGCGTTGGTCGTCCTGCTCGACGGCGTCGAGCTGGCCGGCGCGGCCCGTCAGCGGGTCCGCTCGCTGCGGGTGGCGGCGCGGCTCGACCAGCCCACGCAGGCGGAGTTGGTGCTCGCCACCGCCGCCGGTGTCGGTGCGTTCGACCCGGCGGTGCGCCTCGGGACGACCCTCGACGTACGGCTGGCCGATCATGCCGACGCCCTGTTCGGCGGGGAGGTCACCGCCGTGGAGGCGGAGTACGCCGGTGACGGGGCGGCGGTGCTGCGGCTGCGGGCGTACGACCGGTTGCACCGGTTGCGCAAGCGGCAGGGGTTGCGGGTCTTCACCTCGGTGACCGCCGTCGAGCTGGCCCGGGAGCTGTGCGGTGCGGTGGGGCTGGAGGTGAGCGCGGAGGTCGACGGGCCACGGTTGGAGCGGCTGTCGCAGCACCGGCACAGCGATCTGGAGCTGCTGCGTGAGGTGGCCGGCCGGGCTGGGCTGCACCTGGCCGCCGACGGCGACGGGGTCCGGCTGGTCACTCTCGCGGGCTACGGGGAGCCGGTCGCGCTGACCCTCGGCGCGGACGTGCACACCCTGCGCCTGTCCACGAACGCCGACCAGGCCAGCGGTGCCAGCGCGGCGTTGGGTTGGCACCCGCAGCGGGCCGAGGTGATCAGCCAGCGGGTCGACGAGGCGCGCTGTGGCCGGCCGGCGTTCGACCGACCGGACCCGGCCGACGTGGGCGCCGACGGGGTCCGCACCGCCGTGGACCAACCGGGTCGCAGCGACGACGAGTTGGCGGCGCTGGCCCAGGCGCGGCTGGACACCCGGGCGGCCACCCTGGTCACCGCCGAGGGGGTGGCCGAGGGTGATCCGGCACTGCGGCCGGGCCGACGGATCGACCTGAGCGGGGTGCCCGAGCCGGTCGCCGGGGCGTACGTGCTGACCGAGGTGGTGCACACCGTCGACGGCAACGGGCACCTGACGCGGTTCTCCACGGTGCCGCCGGCCACCCCGGCGGCCCCGCCCGGCGCGGCGGTGGTCACCCTCGGCACCATCACCGACGTCGCCGACCCGGACGGATTGGGCCGGGTCCGGCTGACCCTGCCGGCCTACGGGGATCTGGACGCCGGCTGGCTCGCCGTGCTCTGCCCCGGTGCCGGGCGGGGCAAGGGTCTGGTGGCGTTGCCGGATCCGGACGACACCGTGCTGGTGGTGCTGCCCGGTGGCGAGCCGGCCGCGGGCATCGTGCTCGGTTCGCTGTTCGGCACCGTCGAGCCGTACGACACGGGTGTGGACGACGGGAAGGCCCGCCGCTGGACGCTGCGCACCGCCGGCGGGCAGTCGATAGTCGTCGACGACGTGCGGCGCAGTCTGCGGCTGGCCACCGAGGGTGGCAGCTTCCTGGAACTGGCCCCGGACCTGGCCACTCTGCACGCGGCGTCCGATCTGGTGATCTCCGCACCCGGCCGGTCCATGGTGGTCCGCGCCCGCAGCGTGGACTTCCTGCGAGCCGAGTCCACCGAGGATCCGACGACCGCGGCGCGGCAGGCCCGTTCGCTGGCCCGCGCCCACCACGAAGGAGGCGGCTGATGCGCTGGATCCACCGTGACTCCGTGATCACCTGCGATCACGACGGCCGGGTCGAGAACCGACCCTCGCAGCAGTGGGTGACCGTCACCGGTGTGCCCGTGCTGGTGGACGACGACCCGGAGGGACGCACGATCGTCGCCTGCCCGAACTACGGCCCGACCGTGAAGCCGTGCACGAGGACGGAGAGCCTCCGCGTCGGCTACAGCGACTGGCTGCGGGTCGACGGGCACCGGGTGGTGCTCGACAACCTGAAGGGGTTCACCAACGGCACCCCGCCCAACGCGGTAGACCACGTCGTGCGCGACCCGCGCCAGCGCCTCGTGGGGGCGGACCGGTGAGGGCCTTCCGGTTCGTCGGCGCCGGCTTCGACGCCGGCCGGGGCGGCGGTCTGGCGCTCACCGCGGCCGGCGGCCTGGCGATGACCGAGGGCGACGAGAGCGTACGGCAGGCGCTGTTCCTGCTCCTGTCGACGACGCCGGGCGAGCGGTTGATGCGACCCGGGTACGGCTCCCGGCTGCACCGGCTCGTCTTCGCGCCCAACGACGACACCACGGCCGGGCTGGCCATCCACTACGTCCGACAGGCCATCGCCCGGTGGGAGCCGCGGGTCGAGGTGATCGACGTGGACGCCGGGCCGGACCCGGACGACGCGTGGCGGCTGGTGATCCGGTTGGACTACCGGGTGCGGGCCAGCCTGACCCCCGGGCAACTGGTGTTCTCCGTGGACCTGCTCCCGGCCGACGAACCCGCGCAGGGAGGACCCTCATGACGCTGCCCGTGCCGCACCTGGACGATCGCGGGTTCCTCGACCTCGTCACCGAGGCCCGGGAACGGATCCGGCAGTCCTGCCCGGCGTGGACCGACCTGTCGGCGCACGACCCCGGGATGGCCCTGGTGGAGGCGTTCGCGCACCTGACCGAGGTGATGATCTACCGGCTGAACCAGTTGCCGGACAAGGCGTACGTCTCGTTTCTGAACCTGCTCGGGGTCACCCGGCACGCACCCACCGCGGCCTGGGCGGACGTCCGGTTCACCCGCGGCGGCACCGACCGCGCCGCGGTCCGGATCCCGGCCGGCCTGCGGGTCGCGGCGGCGCGCGGCGCGGACCCCCGGCCGGTCGTGTTCGTCACCACCGAGCCGACCCTGTTGCCCGCCGACGAGGCGTCGGTGACGGTACGGATGCACCACTGCGAACTCGTCGACGCGGAGCTGCTCGGTGTGGGCACCGGTCAACCGGGCCAGGTGCTGCGCGCCGCCCACGCCCCGCTGACGCACACCGCCGAGGCGTTGGACCTGCTCCTCGGCGTGGAGGTGCCGCCCGGGACCGTCGAGTTGGGCGCGGCCGCCCGCGAGCACGACGGCCGCACGTTCGAGATCTGGCGACCGGTGGACAGCTTCGCCGGGCTCGGCCCGCAGGCCAAGGCGTACCTGGTGGACCGCTGTTCGGGCACCGTCACCTTCGCCCCGGCCCTGGACCTGCGACCGCCGGCAACGGCCGGCGACACGGCGCCGGCACCGCCCTCCGTCCCGGTGACCGTGGCGGCGGTGCCGCCGGCCGGGCGGCAGGTCCGGCTCTGGTACCGGGCCGGCGGTGGGCCCACCGGCAACGTGGCGGCGGGCACGCTGACCAGCCTGCGCGACCCACTGCCCGGGGTACGCGTCGACAACCCCGCGCCGGCGGCCGGCGGCCGGGAGATGGAGGCGTTGGAGTCGGTGCTGCTGCGCGGCCCGTACGAGTTCTTCGCCCAACAACGGGCGGTCACCGCCCGCGACTTCGAGGTCCTCGCCACCAGTTCCGGCGCGGTGGCGCGGGCCCGGGCGTTCACCCGCGCGGCGGTGTACAGCTTCGCCCGGCCCGGTGAGGTCGAGGTGGTGCTGGTGCCGTACGTGCCGTCGGCGGCCCGCCCCGGTGGCCGACTGCCGGTGGCGGTGCTGCGCGAACACGAGGTGCCCGAGGCACGTCGCCGGGTGGAGGCTGACCTGGAGGAACGCCGGATGGTCGGCATCCGGTCCCGGGCCACCTGGGCGCGGTTCAAGGCGGTGTCGGTGCGGGCCCGGGTGGTGGTCCGCCGGGAGGAGGACGCCGACGCGGTGCGCCGCCGAATCCACGACCGGCTGCACCAGACGTTGAGCCCGCTGCCGACGGCGCTGAACCCGACCGGCTGGCCGTTCGGGGAGCCACTGCGGGCGTCCAACGTGTACCGACTGTTGGAGCAGGCCGAGCCGGGGGTGCGCTACGTCGAGTCGGTGCGGTTCGTGGTCGACGAGGCCCCCGACGCCGAGGTACGCGCCCTCGCCGTCGACCAGTACCAGCCGCGTACCTGGTACGCCGGGCGCGGCCCGGTGCTGTTCCGCTCGAGCAACGGCGGCGCGGGGTGGGAGCCGGCCGGCCGGTTCGACGACGAGACGGTGTTGCGGGTGGCGCCCGCGCCGGCGCCGGTGCGCCCGGGCATCGTCGCGCGCCCCGGTTCGGTGGCCGTGGTGACGCTGCGGTCCTCCGGCGGCTCCCGGGTGCACCTGAGCACCGACCTGGGCGAGACCTGGTCGCTGCTGACCGACCTGGACGCGCGGATCTCCGACGTGGCCTGGCTGGACCGCGACGGCGCGGGCGCGCTGCTGGTGGCCACCGACACCGGCCTGTACGAGGTGTCACTGCTGCCCGGGGCGGTGCCGTTGCAGATCCTGGTCGACCCGACCGACGCCGACCGGGGGTTCTACGCGGTGCGCGCGTTCGTCTCGGAGCGGGGTGCGCCGGGGGTGGCGGTGGCCGCGCAGGCCAGCTTCGGGGTGTACCTGTCGACCGCCGGCGGCCGACCGGGCAGCTTCGCGCACGTCGGTCTGGCCAACGTGGACAACCGGGTGCTCGCCGTGCAGTACGACGGCCCGGCGACGCTGCTGTGGAGCGGTGCCGGCGAGCCGGACCCGAAGAAGCCCGGGCAGGGTTGCCACCGCACCCGGTTGTTCGAGTCCGACGTGAAGTGGCAGCCGGTGCAGACCGGCTGGGTCGGCGGCACCTGCCGTGACCTGGCGTTCGCCGGCCAGCTCGCGGTGGCGGCGACGCAGAGCGGCGGGGTGCTGCGGTTGGACACCCTGGGCGCGCAGCCACAGTGGCAGTCGGTGTCGGTCAACTGCGGGTTGCCGCTGCGGGACCGGACCCGGTTCGTGCCTGTCGACGCCGTCGCGGTGAGCGGTCCGACCGCCGGCGGTGCGGCCGGCGGCTCCGGCGTGACGGGCACGGGCGGCGGCACGACGGGCACGGCCGGCGGGGGTACGGCCGGCGGCTCCGGCGCGGCGGAGCGGCTGATCCTGGCCGGCGGCGAACGCGGTGTGCACCGCAGCGCCACCGCCGTGGACTGGACGCCCAGCGCCAACCAGGCCACCGCCGACGTGGTGACCGTTCCGGACACCTGGCTGCTCTGCTCCGGCGAGCACGACATAGAGGTGGTGCGCCAGGATGCGACGTTCGGCGATTGAACGGCTGCTGCCCGCCGCCTACCAGCGGGCCTGCGTGCCCGGCAGCGTGCTCTGGGCACTGCTGGACGTGATGGAGGGGCTGCACGCCCCGGACGAGGCGATCCTCGCCGAGGTGGATGCCCTGTTCGACCCGTACCGGGCGCCGGACGGGCTGGTCGTGCGGTTGACCCGCTGGGTGGCGATGGACCACGTGGTGGCCTCGCCCCGGCCGGACGCGCCCCTGCCGCTGCCGGTGGGCCGGCTGCGCGACCTGGTGGCCAACGCCGCGCTGTTGGCCCGGTGGCGCGGCACCCCGTACGGCATGCGGCGGGCCCTGGAGCTGGCCACCGGGGTGCCGGGCTTCGCGATCGACGAGCCGGCCGAGCAGCCGTTCCACGTCGTGGTGCGGGTCCCGGCTGCCGCCGCCGGCCAACTCGCCGTGCTCACCCGCATCGTCGAGGCGGAGAAACCCGCCTCCACCACCGTCGAGATCGTCCTGGAAGAGGAGTCGTCATGACCACCGAATGGGCGGTCGTCGCCGCCGCCGAGCAGTTCACCCTCGACCCGCGCAACAGCGGCGAGCTGACCTTCACCGTCTCCAACCCGGGCACCGCACCGGACACGGTGGTGTTCGACGTGGCGCCCGGTGACGGCTCCCAGCGGGCGTGGTTCACCGTCGCCGAGCCGCAGCGGGTGGTGCCCGGCCAGGGCTCGGTGTCGTTCCTGGTCACGCTCGCCGTGCCGGCGGGCACGCCACCGCGGCGTTACGACATGACCGGGTTCGCGTACTCGGCGAACACCGCGCCGGAGGAGAGCTCCCGGTCCAGCGGCCGGGTCACGTACGAGGTGCGGGCGGTCGCGCCGCCACGGCGTACCCCCTGGTTGTGGATCGCCGCCGCGGCGGCGTTGGTGCTGGTGGTGGTGGCCGTGGCGGTGGTGTTGCTGACCCGCGACGGCGAGCCGGCCCCCGGCGAGCCGCGGGTGGTCACGGTCGAGGCGGAGAGCCTGGTGGACGGCGCGGTGGTGGTCAAGTCGCCGCCGAACAGCAAGGCGGCCGTGGGGGCGCAGCCCAACTGCTGCGGGGTGACCTGGTCCGACGACAAGCAACTGTTCTTCACGGGGCTGGCCATCGGCGACCGGGTGACGGTGACGGTGCAGATCCCGGCCGACGGCACCTGGCGGTTCGCCACGGCCCGGACCACGGCCCCCGACTACGCCAACACCGTCTTCACCATCGACGGCAACCAGGTCGGCGGCACGTTCCTCGGCTTCACCCCGAAGGTGCAGAAGACGGACTTCCTGGACGTCGGAACGGTCCGGCTGGCCAAGGGGCCGCACCAGGTCACGCTGCTGGTGGTGGGCAAGACACAGGGCACGAGCTCCTACTTCGCCGGGGTGGACACGATCCGGTTCACCGAGGTCGTGGCGCAGGCCGTGGCGCGATGAGTGGTCGGCAGAAGACGCTGCTGGGGTTGCTCGCCGTGCTGCTGGTGGCGCTGTTCGTGGTCGCGGTGGGCGCGGGCCGCGACGACCGGGGTGACCCGGGTGCCCGACACGGGTTGGTCGACCGGTTGGGTGCGCTGGCCGGCGAGCGCGCGGCGGTGGACCCGGCCACCGTCGACGCCGACTGCGCCGACGGAAACGGCCGGTTGACGTTCTCCGGCAGGTGCGTGGTGCGGGTCGCCGACCCGGGTGGGCTGCGCACTCTGGTGCTGCGCAGCGCGGCGCGGTTCACGGTCGTCGCGCCGGCGCCCGGCGACGCCGAGCTCACCATCCGCGACGAGGTCGAGCCGGCGTCCGACGGCACCGGGGCGGTGGCGAAGGTCGCCGTCGACCGGGCCACCGAGGTGGGCCTGACCTGCCCCGGCCTCGGTGGTTGCACGGTCGTCGTGGCCACGTCCTGACCCGAGGGAAGGTGCCGACATGGGTGACCTGCGCAAGCCGTTCCTGTTGCTGGCGATGCTCGCCATCGTCCTGGCGCTCGGCGTCGAGGTGGGTGCCGGGTTGTTGCTGGGCGGCGCTGACGCCGGCGCGGCCCTGGCCGACAGTGCCGGCGCGTTGGACGTGGACCTCGACGAGGTGTCCGGGGTCAGCGAACCGTCCGGCCGGGGCACCGGCTACCTGGCGTTGATCGACGCGGTGGCGGTCTGGAGCACCGGGCTGTTCTGCCTGGGCATGCTGCTGCCCGAGCGGGTCCAGGGTCGGGTGCAGGGGGTCGCCAGCCTGATCTTCTCGATCATCCTGATCATCGTCGGGCTGGTCGCGCTCGTCATCGCGTTCGTGGAGCTGATGATCATGGTGTCGCTGTTCCTGGCTGTCCCGTTCGGCACGCTCGCGTACCTGGCGCTGTGGGGTTTCTTCCCGGTCGGCGACGCGGCGGTGCTGCTCGGGCTGGTGCTGCTGCTCAAGCTGGTGTGGGCCGGGCTGCTGGTGCTGGCCCAGCCGCGCTTCCTGCAGAACAAGGGCCTCGTCCTGCTGATCCTCACCACCCTGCTGTGCACTGTCGTCCTGGAGTTCCTGCACCACCTGGTACCGGTGATCCTGGTCAGCATCGTCGACGACGTGGCGGCGCTGGTCTTCGCGGTGATCGCGATCATCTGGGGGCTGGTGCTGCTGATCGGGTCGATCCCGGCGATCGTCAAGGCCGTCCGGGTAACAGCCGCCCTGCCAACCACCCACCCACCCCGGTAACCCGCCTCCCGCCCCCAGTGCCCCCCGGTCCCCCCGGTCCCCCCGGTCCCCCCGGTGGCCCCCGGTGGCCCCCGGTGATCATGAGGTTATTGCCCTCCCGAGCGGCGTGTCGTGGCAACAACTCCATGATCGACGCGCGAGACGCGTGGCCCGGCGGCGGGTTTAGTCCACCTTGGTTAGGAGGGGTTTGCCTTTTTCCACCACGTAGGTGGCCAGCTCTACCGCTATGCCGTCGCCTACGTTGCGGGCCTGGTGGTGGACGCCGTAGGGGACGGTCAGCGCGTCGCCGACATTGCACACGATCGGCGGCTGGCCCTCGAGGGTGTACTCCAGGGTGCCCTGCAGAACGCAGATGATCTCTTCGCCCGGATGGAAATGCTTGAACGGCGGCGAGTCGGGGGTGAACTCCACCCGACTCTGGATGACCTCCCGGCCAGGAATGCTGAGATCGTGTTTCTGGAGATCGACGCGCCACAGTCCCGGTGCCCCCTGCACCGCTGTCGGGCTGATGCCCTCGGGTCGATCTGTCCCACTCATCTCGGCCTCCTGCACGCCGCCGTGCGGACGGCACCCGCCCACGGTTGGCGATCCTCCCGAGGATAGGTGGCCGCGGACCCGTCGGGGCGGGGATGCCGAGAAAGCGAGCCCCGTACCCCGGTCAGGTCGCGGGACGCGGCGGCGCCGGCCCCGGTCTCGCGGCCAGGGCGGCGGCGGTGGCGCGGTCCAGGGCACCGTCGGCGACGACCACCGCGTGCCGGCCCCGCCGCTGTGTGCCGGCCGCGATGGTCACCGGCCGCTCGAACGCGAACGCCACCCCGACGCCCGGATACATCGCGGTCCGCGTGAACCACCTGTCGCCGTCGCCGAGACCACTGAAAACCAGGGTGTACGCCCGCCCGTCCGGCCCGGTCCCGACCAGCGCGATCCAGGACTCGGCGGAACCGTTCACCGCCTCCTCCCCCGTCGCCGAGGCGCTGAACACCGACGCGGGCCCGCTCGAGACCGCCCGCCAGAAGAACCCGCCGTAGCCGGCGCCGTCGGGGCGCCCGTTGGTGGCCGGGCTGCCCAGCCGCACGTCCTGCCCGGCCGGGGCCCGCAGCGTGTAGTCCAGGTCCAGCCGCCAGGCCGACACGTCCCCGGTCAGCGCGACGGCGTCGAGTCGACGGACTTCGGTGAGCAGCACCGCCCCGTGCGGGTCGCGCCACTCCAGTCGGTGCGCCAGCCGGTCGGCGGACCGCTGCGCCCAGCCGGTGTGCGCGATCCGCCCGTGGTCGTCGCGCCAGGTGTAGCCGACGTCGCGGACGTAGGTGCGCCCGCCCCAGAGGTTGCTGCCGTTGACGTCCTGCACGGCGAGGGAGGCGCCGAGGTGCCACACGTGGTCGGCGGGCAGCGCGTCGGTGACCACCGTGCCACCCAGGGTGCGGACCGGATGCAGGTACGGTCGCGGCCCGTGCCGCGCGTCCAGCGCCGGGTCGACCACGTACCGGGCCACCTCCGTCGCCCCGACCACCAGCCGTACCGGCTCCCGCTCGGCGCTCACGGCGACTCCGGGTCGGCGGTAGCCGGCCGACGGTTGACGCCGCCAGCAGGGACCGGCCGACGGGCGACGACACCGGCAGGGACCGGCCGGCGGGCGACGCCGCCGGCAGGGACCGGCCGACGGGCGACGACACCGGCAGGGACCGGCCGGCGGGCGACGAGACCGGCGGAGACTGGCCGGCGGGCTGCGACGGCGTGCAGGGCGGCCACGGTGTAGCCGGCGAGGATCGGCACCGCGACCGGGGTGACCAGCACGGCGAGCAGCCCGGCCAGCGCGGTCACCCCGGTGAACGCGGCCCAGCGAGTGGGCGCGTCGAGGCAGGCACGGGCGGCGGACCGGGCCGCCGCCCGCCACCGCCCACCCCCGTTGCGGCCTACCTCGACGACGACCAGCCCGGCGTACCCGGTCAGACCGGCCGTGACCAGCGCGGTCACCACCAGCGCCGGCGGGCCGCCCGGCACCCGGCCGGTGGCCAACGCCGCCAGGTCGGCGGCGAGCAGCCCGGCCACGGCGAGCGCCAGCAGGCTCACCGGCACGCCGGGCAGCGCCGCGCGACGAAACCGGCGCAGGGTGACACGTGCCGACGGCCAGCTTCCGGTACGGGTCCAGTCGTGCACCGCCGCGCTGGCCGTGCCGGCCGACGCCGCCGCGGTGAGCAGCGGTGCCGCGGCGAGGGTCAGCAGGATGCCGAGCAACGCCAGGTCGGCGGCGTCGCGCAGGACGTCGCGCCAGTCCCGCCGGCCGCCGGTTTCCGCCGGTTCAGCCCTTGATGCCACCGGTGTTGATCCCCTCGACGAGCATCCGTTGGAAGGCGACGAAGAACAGGAAGACCGGCAGCAGCGACAGCACCGACATGGCGAACATCGGCCCGACCGCGCTCTGGCTGGTCGAGTCGATGAACAGGGTCAACGCGACAGGCACGGTGTAGTCCCCCAGTTCGGACAGGAAGACCAGTTGGCGGAAGAAGTCGTTCCAGGTCCAGATGAACGAGAAGATCGCGGTGGTGACCAGCGCCGGGCGGCTCAGCGGCAGGATGATGTGCCGGAAGATGCCGTACGGGCCGGCGCCGTCGATCCGGGCCGCCTCGTCCAGCTCGCGGGGAATGCCGCGCATGAACTGCACCATCAGGAAGACGAAGAACGCCTCGGTGGCCAGGAACTGCGGGATGAGCAGCGGCAGGTACGGCCATTCGCCGCCGACCAGGCCGAGCGTGCGGAACAGGATGTACTGCGGCACGATCAGCACGTGTTGCGGCAGCAGCAGCGTGCCGATCATGACGGCGAACCACACCCCGCGCAGCCGGAACCGCAGCCGGGCGAAGGCGTACGCGGCCAGCAGGCAGGAGAGCCCGTTGCCGACGACGGTGAGCAGGCTGACCATCGCGCTGTTGAGGAAGAACCGGCCGAAGCTCACGTCGAAGTTGGACCACCCGGCGGTGTAGTTGCCCGGGGAGAAGCGCTCCGGCAGCAGGCCGACGTTGTTGACGATCTCCTCCTGGGACTTCACCGAGGTGCCCACCATCCAGATCAGCGGGTAGAGCACCACGGCGAGGATCGCCACCAGGATCAGCAGTCGCAGCACCGGCCGGCCGGTCGGGCGTCGCGGGGCGACCGGCCCCTGGGTCACCGTCACCGGTCCTCCGCGTCGGAGTAGTGCACCCAGAACCGCCCGGTGCTGAAGAAGATCGCGGTGATGACCGCGATGGCGAGCAGGAACACCCAGGCCATCGCCGAGGCGTAACCCATCTGGAGATCGGTGAAGCCGGTGATGTAGAGGTTCAGCGTGTACATCAGCGTGGAGTCGACCGGGCCGCCGGTGCCGTTGCTGAGCACGAACGCCGCGGTGAAGCCCTGAAACCCGTTGATCGTCTCCAGCACCAGGTTGAAGAAGATGACCGGGGAGAGCATCGGCAGGGTGACGTTGCGAAACTGTCGGAACCGGCCGGCGCCGTCAACCGACGCCGCCTCGTACAGCTCGGTGGGCACCTGCTTCAGCCCGGCCAGGAAGATCACCATCGGTGCGCCGAACTGCCAGATGGCCAGCACCATGAGCGTCTCCAGGGCCCAGTCCGGGTCGTTGACCCACGGCTTGCCCTCGATGCCGACGAGGCTCAGCAGCGAGTTGAACGCGCCGTCGCGGTTGAACATGCTGACCCAGACGATGGCCAGCGCGACGCTGCCGCCGAGCAGCGACGGCAGGTAGAACAGCCCACGAAAGAGCCCGACGCCGCGCCAGGCACGGTTGAGCAGCAGCGCCACGCCGAGCGCCGCGGCCAGCTTCAGCGGTACGGCGATCAGCGCGAAGGTCACTGTCACCCGCACCGCTTGCCAGTACGACGGGTCGGCGGTGAACATCCGTTCGTAGTTGGCCAGCCCCACCCACTGCACCTCGGCGAACGGGGTGAGGATGTCGTAGTTGGTGAAGCTCAGGTAGAGCGACAGCAGCATGGGGATCGCCGTGACCCCCAGCAGGCCGACGAGCCACGGCGACAGGAAGACGTACCCCGCCCGACCCTCGCCGTGCCGGACGCGTCCGGGCCCTCGGCCGCGGGCGCGGGCGGCTCCGGGGCCGCGTCGGGTCGGGTCGGGCGCCGTGGTCAACGCCACGAACGGCTCCTCTCCTCGGCTGGTGGGCACTCAGGCGATGGCGGACTTGCACGCCTCGAGGAACTGGGCGGCGGCCTCGGCGGTGCTCGCGCGGCCGTACTGCGCGTTCTCGGCGGCCTTGATCAGCTCGGACTTGACCTTGCTGTGCCCCTTGATGGGCACCTGCGGCGAGGGGCCGAACTTCTGGGTCAGCTCGGTCTCGACGGCGATCGACTGTTTCATGGCCGGGTCGGTGGTGCCCTCGCTGACCAGCCGGCGCAGGTCCAGGTTGGACGGCAGGCCCCGGTCGGTGCCCAGCAGCGTGACCGCCTCCTGGTCGTTGTACAGGAAGTTGATCACGTCGACGGCGACGTCCCTGTTCTTGCTGCCCCGGAACACCGACCAGTACATCGAGGCCCGCGCCCACTGGGCGCTCGGATCACCGGGGTACGCGATGACGCCCAACTCGTCCTTGGTGTTCTTCTTCAGGTCCGGCATCTGGTTGGCCCACACCCAGGAGGTCGCCGACTTGCCGGTGACCACCAGTTGCTTGGTGACGTCGCTGGAGTTGCCCTCGTGGATGACGTCGGCGGTCGGTGTGGCCCTCCGGTCCCGGGCGCCCTTCCACAGGTCGAACCACGTGGTCACGTCCTCGGCGGTGAACCCCAGCTCCTTACCCTTGTAGAGATCCTTGCCCTGCTGCCGCAGCCACACCCAGAACGCCTTGTAGTCGGCGCTCGGGTCCTGCGTGCCGGGCACCTTTGTCGTGGCGGTGACCTGCTCGGCCCAGGCGATGTGCTGCTCCCAGGTCATCCCGGTGGTCGGCTCGGGCAGGTTGTGCTTGGCCAGCAGCGTCTTGTTGTAGACCAGGCCCTGGGTGTTCTCCCCGGAGGCCAGCCCGGCGAGCTTGCCGTCGACCACGCCGTACTGCCAGAGACTCTCCGGGAACCTGGAGGTGTCCAGCTTTCCGGACTTCTGGTAGGAGGTCAGGTCGAGCGTGGTGTTGCGGGCCGCGTACTCGGCCAGGTAGTTGTCGTCGATCTGGAACAGGTCCGGTGGGTTGCCGCCCGCCGTGAGCGTGGCCAGCTTGTCGAAGTAACCCTGGTTGGCCTGCCAGGTCGTCTCGAATGTCACGTTCGGGTGCTTCTTGGTGTAGAGCGCCAGGGCATCCTCGGTCAGCTTGGCCCGGGCGTCGCCGCCCCACCAGAAGACGGAGAGCTTGACCGGGGCGTTCGGGTCGGCGGCACCGCCGTCGTCGTCGCCGCACGCGGCGGCCCCGGCCAGCAGCGGCGCGGCGACCGTCAGGGCGAGCAGGCCGCGCAGCAGACGCCGCCGAGACAGCGGGGTACGGTCGATGCGCCCGACGGGCGCGTCAGTGGTGGGGTGCATGTGCGCTCACTCCTCGGCGGTAGGAGGCGACGACGTCACCGGTGGCCGTGCTCGGGATTGTTCGGGCCCGCGGGGCGACGCGGGTCCGGGCCGAGCGGCGCGGCCGGGGGACGGGCCGGTCGGGCGTGCGGGCCCGGGCCGGTCGAGTCGCGGATGACCAGGTCGGTCTGGAGCATTACCTGTGCGGTGGTACGACGGACGTCGAGCGCCGTGCCGGCACCGGGCCCCCGCGCGCCGCGCGGTGACTCGATGTCCTGTTGCAGCAGCATGTCGACGGCCGTCCGGCCGGCGGTCGCGGTGGGGGTGGCCACCGTCGTCAGTTTGGGGCGGGTGAGCCGGCTCAGGGTGCTGTCGTCGACCCCGACGACGCTCACCTCCTGCGGCACCCGGACCCCGAGCGCGTCCAGCCCCTCGATGAGGCCGATCGCCATCAGGTCGTTGTAGGCGAGCACGGCCGACACACCACTGCGTCGCACCTGCTCGGCGACGGCGGAACCGCCGGTCACGGTGGGCGCGTTGGGGCCGAGCACGGTCAGCTCCGCGCCGCCGGCCCGGGCGGCCGTGCCGGCGGCCCGGCGCATCTCCCGGTTGGTCCACGAGCTGCGCGGGCCACCGAGCAGCGCGATGCGGCGATGACCCAAGCCGACCAGGTGCTCGACCGCCGCGCGGGCGCCCTGCCCGACGTCCATCAGCACGCAGGGCAGGCCGGTCACCTGGCGGTTCACCACCACCAGTGGCACCTCACGGCTGAGTTGCTCGATCAGGCTGTTGCTCATCCGCGGGCTGCACAGCAACACACCGTCCACCTGCTTGGCCAACGCGTGGACCAACTCCTCCTCGGTGGCCGGGTCCTCGTTGGTGTCGGCCACGAAGACGTGGTAGTCGCGGCGGCGGGCCTGACTCTCCGCCGCCTTGATCAGCGGTGGGAAGAACGGGTTCGCGATGTCGGCGATGATCAGCCCGATGTTGTGCGTACGCCCGGTGATCAGTGCCCGGGCGGCTCGGTTGGGTCGATAGCCCAGATCCTCCGCGCACGCCAACACCCGGACCCGGGTGTCCGGGTTGACCAGGTGCGGAGCGGAGAAGGTGCGGGACACGGTGGAGATGTGCACACCGGACGCCCGGGCGACGTCCCGGATGGTGACTGGCACGGCGGGCCCTTCGTCCGATGTGGTGGCGGTGACGCGGGTGTGGCCCATTAATGCAAACGGTTGCGCCAGTGTCAACGGTCAATGTCTGCGGCCGTGCTACGCCCATGTTTCACTCCGTGACGTTCCGCCCCACAAACGCGGATATTTACCACCGGTTGCCGCTCCCTCGTTGACGCGATCACATTGATCGTGATTACTTCACTGCAAACCTTTGCAGCATCACCGGGAAGGCGAGCGCATGTCACCGAGAGCCGACGGGCGGGTCCGGTACGCCATCGTGGGCACCGGCGCACGGGCGGAGATGTTCGTGCGGGCGCTGGTGCTCGACCACGCCGACACCACCGAGCTGGTCGCCTTCGCCGACGTCAACCAGGCCCGGATGGACGCGCACAACCGCTGGCTGGCCGAGCTGGGCCACCGCCCGGTGCCGACCTACCCGGCCGGCGACTTCGCGGCCATGCTGGACTCCGAGCGCGTCGACGTCGTCCTGGTCACCAGCGTGGACGTCACCCACGACGAGTACGTGGTGGCCGCTCTGCGCGCCGGCCGGGAGGTGATCACCGAGAAGCCGATGACCGTGGACGCGCCGCGCTGCCGGCGCATCCTGGACGCCGTCACCGAGACCGGCGGTCGGGTGACTGTGGCGTTCAACTACCGCTACAACCCGCTGCACGAGCAGGTCCGCCGGCTGCTCGCCGAGGGCGCGGTCGGCGAGATCGGCTCGGTGCACTTCGAGTGGCTGCTCGACGTGCGCCACGGCGCGGACTACTTCCGCCGCTGGCACCGCGACAAGGCCACCTCCGGCGGGCTGATGGTGCACAAGGCCAGTCACCACTTCGACCTGGTCAACTGGTGGTTGGCGGCCACCCCGGTGCAGGTGTACGCGGCCGGCCGGCTCTTCTTCTACGGCGACGGTGGCCGCCGGCACGGCTACGCCCGCGACTACGACCGGGCGCACGGCTCCCCCGACGCGGTCGACGACCCGTTCGCGCTGCGGTTGGACGCCCACCCCCGGCTGCGCGAGCTGTACCTCGATGCCGAGGCCGAGGACGGCTACCAACGCGACCGCAACGTGTTCGCCCCCGGAGTCACCATCGAGGACGACATGGCGGTGCTCGCCCGCTACTCCACTGGTGCCACGATGACGTACCACCTCACCGCCTACGCTCCCTGGGAGGGCTACCGGGTGATGATCAACGGTAGTCGCGGCCGGCTGGAGCTGGAGGTGACCGAGAACGACTTCGTCGACCGGGGCACCGCCGGCGCGGTCAAGGGTGCCGCCCTGCACGGCACCGAGGCGCCGGCCGAGGGCGGTGGCGCGACACTCACCCTGCGCCCGTTCTGGGCACCGCCCCGGCAGATCCCCGTCGAGGGCCGCACCCGGCAGGGCCACGGTGGCGCCGACGCCCGGATGACCGGGGTGCTCCTCGGGGGTCGACCCGACCCGCTGGACCGCGCCGCGACCGCCGACGACGGCGCGTTGGCCCTGCTCACCGGCCTGGCGGCCAACCGGTCCTTCGAGACCGGCCAACCGGTCCGGGTCGCCGACCTGCTCACCCCCCACTGACCTGGAGACGAGGAGCCCATCCCCCGTGCCGACGTCCGACCACACCGACCTGCTCCTGCCCTCCGAACCGGGCCAGCGCGCCCTGGCCCGGGAGCTGTACGCCCTCGCGGCGGAGCAACCCATCATCTCGCCGCACGGGCACGTCGACCCGGCCCTGCTGGCCGCGGACGAACCCTTCCCGGACCCGGCACGGCTGCTCATCGTGCCGGACCACTACCTGACCCGGATGCTGCTCAGCCAGGGCGTCCCCTCGGCGCAGCTGGGTGTGCCCACCCGCGACGGCAGCCCGGTGGAGACCGACGGCCGGGTGATCTGGCGACGCTTCGCCGCGCACTGGCACCTGTTCCGGGGCACCCCGTCGCGGCTCTGGCTGGAGCAGACCTTCCGCACCGTGTTCGGGGTGCACACGCCGCTCGG
This sequence comes from Micromonospora sp. NPDC049171, assembly GCF_040648275.1. Classification (NCBI taxonomy): domain Bacteria; kingdom Bacillati; phylum Actinomycetota; class Actinomycetes; order Micromonosporales; family Micromonosporaceae; genus Micromonospora; species Micromonospora sp. NPDC049171. Next base: position 73,288 of record NZ_JBEZDJ010000008.1, on the reverse strand, counting down.
CCCGACCACCGCCGACACCCTCTACGACGAGATCGCGGCCCGGCTCGCCGAGCCGGACTTCCGGCCCCGGGCGCTGTTCGAGCGCTTCGGCATCGAGGTCCTCGCCACCACCGAGTCGCCACTTGACGACCTGAGCCAGCACGCCAAGCTCGCCGCCGACGGCTGGGGCGGGCCGGGCGGGCGGGTGGTGACCACGTTCCGCCCGGACGACGTGGTGGACATGGAGTACGACGGCTGGGCGGGCAATGTGGACCGGCTCGGCGAGCGGGCCGGCGAGGACACCGGCACGTACGCCGGCTACCTGGCCGCGCTGCGGGCCCGGCGGGCCGCGTTCATCGCCGCCGGCGCGACGTCCTCCGACCACGGCCACCCCACCGCGCGCACGCTGGACCTCACGCCCGAGGAGGCCGAGCGGCTGTATGACCGGGGCCGGCGCGGCGCGGCCGACGCCGCCGACGCGGAGGCGTTCCGGGCGCACATGCTCGTGGAGTTCGCCCGGATGTCGCTCGACGACGGCCTGGTCATGCAGCTGCACCCCGGCGCGGTCCGCAACCACAACCGGTGGCTGCACGCCCGGCACGGCCGTGACGTCGGCGGCGACATCCCGCAGGCCACCGAGTACGTGCACGCGCTCGCCCCACTGCTGGAGCGCTACGGCAACGATCCCCGGCTGCGGCTGGTGCTCTACACCCTGGACGAGGACACCTTCACCCGCGAGCTGGCGCCCCTCGCGGGTGGGTACGCCGCGGTGCTGCTCGGCGCGCCCTGGTGGTTCCTGGACTCCCCCGAGGTGCTGCGCCGCTTCCGGGAGACGGTCACCGAGAGCGCCGGTTTCTACAACACCACCGGGTTCGTCGACGACACCCGGGCGTTCTGCTCCATTCCGGTCCGCCACGACGTGGCCCGTCGGGTGGACGCCGGTTTCCTGGCCCGGTTGGTGGCCGAGCACCGACTGCCGATGGACGAGGCCGCCGAGACCATCGTGGACCTGGCGTACCGGCTGCCCAAACGGGTCTTCAACTTCGGAGGCATCAACACGTGAGCATCACCATCACCTCCGTCGAGGTGCACGACGTGCGGTTCCCGACCGCCGCCCGGGGCGACGGCTCCGACGCGATCAACCGCGGCGACTACTCGGCGACGTACGTGGAGTTGGGCACCGACGCCGGGGCGACCGGCGCGGGGTTCACCTTCACCAACGGTCGCGGCAACGAGATCACCTGCGCGGCGGTCCGCGCCCTGGCCCACCACGTGCGGGGACGCACGATCGAGGAGATCGCCGCCGAGCCGGTGGCGTTCTGCCGCGCGCTCAGCGCCGACGCGCAGCTGCGGTGGCTGGGCCCCGAGAAGGGCGTCATCCACATGGCGACAGGTGCGCTCGTCAACGCGGTCTGGGACCTGCGGGCCACCCTGGCCGGCAAGCCGATGTGGCGGTTCCTCGCCGAGCTGCCCACCGACGAGCTCGTGGCAAGCGTCGACTTCAAGCACATCAGCGACGCGCTCACCCCGGACGAGGCGGCCACCATCCTGGACAAGGGGCGCGACGGCCTGGCCGACCGGCTGGCGACGCTCGAACGTGACGGTTTCCCCTCGTACACCACCTCGGTCGGCTGGCTCGGCTACCCCGACGACAAGGTGCGGGCGCTGACCCGGCAGGCGTACGACGACGGTTGGCGGGCGATGAAGATGAAGGTCGGCGGTCCGCTCGCCGACGACCTGCGGCGGGCCCGGATCATCCGGGCGGAGATCGGCCCGGACGCGCTGTTGATGATGGACGCCAACCAGGTCTGGGACGTGGACGAGGCGATCACCGCGATGGCCACACTCGCCGAGGCGGATCCGTACTGGATCGAGGAGCCGACGCACGCCGACGACATCCTCGGGCACGCCCGCATCGCCCGCGCGGTCGACGAGCTGACCGGCGGGCGGTGCCGGGTGGCCACCGGCGAGGTGGCCGCCAACCGGGTGATCTTCAAGCAGTTGTTGCAGGCCGAGGCGATCGGCGTGATGCAGGTCGACGCGTGTCGGGTCGGCGGCGTCAACGAGGTCCTCGCCGAGCTGCTGCTGGCGGCGAAGTTCGGGGTGCCGGTCTGCCCGCACGCCGGTGGCGTCGGCCTCTGCGAGTACGTCCAGCACCTGGCGATCTTCGACTACCTGCGGGTGGGCACCGGCCTGGACGGGCGGATGATCGAGTACGTCGACCACCTGCACGAGCACTTCGTCGACCCGGTCCGCACCCGCGGTGGCCGTTACCTGCCGCCCGAGCGGCCCGGTTACAGCGCCACCATGAAACCGGCGTCGATCGCCGAGTTCCGCTTCCCGGACGGTCCGGCATGGCGGTGACACTCGGCGCCTCCCGACTCGGCCTGGGCGTGCTGCGCCGACTGCCCGCCGAGGCCCGCCCCCTGGTCCGGCCGGGCACCGTGCCGGCCGGCATCGTCCATCTGGGGCTGGGCGCGTTCCACCGGGCACACCAGGCCGTCTACACCGAGGCGGCGGTCGGCGCGGCCGGCGGCGACTGGGGCATCGTGGCCGTCGCACCGCGCAGCACCGCCGTGGTCGAGGCGCTCGCCGCCCAGGACAACCTGTTCAGTGTCAGCACACTCTCCGCCGCCGCCAGTGAGACCCGGGTGGTGGGCGCGCTGAGCGGCGTACGGCACGCCCCTCGCGACCCGGACGCCGTGGTGGCGCTGCTCGCCGACCCGGCGGTGCGAGTGGTGACGTTGACCGTCACCGAGAAGGCCTACCAGCTCGACCCGGTGACCGGCCGGCTGTCCCCGGACTCGGCGCTCGCGGCCGACCTGGCCGGCGGTCGACCGCCAACCACCGTGCCCGGATTGCTGCTGCGGGGGCTGGCCGCGCGGGCCGCCGCGGACGCCGGGCCGGTGGCCCTGGTGAGCTGCGACAACCTGCCGGCCAACGGGCGACGACTGCGCGGCATGCTCGACCAGGCGGTCGGCCGGGCCGCTCAGGTGCCCGCCGGGCTTGTCGAGTGGGTGGCCGGCAACGTCACCTGCCCGGGCACCATGGTCGACCGGATCGTGCCGGCCAGCACCCCGGAGACGATCGAGGCGGCCCGCCGGGCGCTCGGCGTGACCGATCTGGCCGCGGTGGCCGCCGAGCCGTACGCGCAGTGGGTGATCGAGGACGACTTTCCCGGCGGCCGGCCCGGCTGGGAGCACGCCGGCGCGGTGCTGACCGGCGACGCCGGCCCGTGGGAGCGGTTGAAGCTGCGCGCCCTCAACGGCGTGCACTCGGCCGTGGCGTACCTCGGCGCCCTGGCCGGTCGGGAGACGATCGCCGAGGCGCTGGAGATCCCGCACCTGGCCGACGTGCTGCGTCGGTTGATCGCCGAGGACGTCGCGGCCAGCTTCACCCCGCCGGACGGGGTCGGGGTCGTCGACTACGGCGAGCAGGTCCTCGCCCGGTTCGGCAACCCGGCGATCCACCACCGCACCCTGCAGGTGGCGTTGGACGGCTCGCAGAAGCTGCCGCAACGAATCCTGCACACCATCGTCGACCTGCGCGCGTCCGGCCGGTCCGCGCGCTGGGGCGCGCTGGTCGTGGCGTCCTGGTTGCGCTTCGCGCTGGGGTACGCCGACGACGGCCGACCGTTGCCGTTGCAGGACCCCCTCGCCGGGCCGATCCGGGCCGCCCTGGACGCCGGCGCGCAGACCCCGGCCGGCGCGGTGGACGCCGTCTTCGCCCTGGGCGAGGTCATCCCGGCGGAGGTGGCCGCCGACGACGAGGTCCGCGCCGAGGTGACCGCCTGGCTGACCGCGTTGGGACGACACGGTGTCGAGGCTACCCTGGCCGGTGCGCGGTGAGTCCACCGCCGGCCGGTGCGCGGTGAGTCCACGGCCGGCCGGTGCGCGGTGAGCGGCGGGGTGAGATCGACGCCGCCGCGGGTGGCGGTGATCGGGGCGAACGGGCACGGCCGCTGGCACCGCCGGGTGCTCGCGCCGTTGCACGCCACCGGCCGGTTACGGCTGGTCGCCCTGGTCGACGTCCGGCCCGTGGAGGACGATCCGGCGGCGCCGGTGCCGCCCGGGGTCGGGGTGTTCACCGACCACCGGGTGATGCTCGCCGCCACCCGCCCCGAGGTGGTGGTGATCTGCACGCCGCCGCACACCCACCTGGCGATCGCCCGGGACGCCCTGGCCACCGGTGCTGACCTGCTGCTGGAGAAGCCGCCGGTGTTGTCGCTGGCCGAGCACGAGGAGCTGACCTGGGCTCTCGCCGCCGCCGGCCGGGTCGCCCAGGTCGGTTTCCAGGCGCTCGGCTCGGCGGCGCTCACCGCGCTGACCGACGCGTTGGCCGCCGGCCGGCTGGGTACGGTCACCGGCATCTCCAGCGTGGCCGCCTGGCAACGGCCGGACGCCTACTACGCCCGCTCCCCCTGGGCCGGTCGACGGAGCCTGGACGGTCGGCCGGTGCTGGACGGCGCACTTGTCAACCCGCTCGCGCACGCCGTGATGCAGTGCCTGGCGATCGGCGAGGCGCTCGGCGGGGCGACGCCCTGGCCGGCCGTGATCGAGGTGGAGCGCTACCGGGTCCGGCCGATCGAGGTGGAGGACACCGCCGTGCTGCGGGTCCTGTTCCGCGCCGGCCCACCCGTGCTGGTGGCGGTGACCCTGGCGGCTGAGGAGTTCGTGGCGGGCGAGGTGGTGGTGACCGGCACGGCGGGCCAGGCGGTGCTGGAATACCCGACCGACCGGCTGCGGATGCCCGGGGACGTGGTGACCCGCCGCGTGCCGGGGCGGCAGGGGTTGCTGGAGAACCTGCTCGCGCACCGGGTCGACCCGTCGGGGGTGCCGCTGATCGCCCCGCTGGCCCGGACCGCGCCGTTCACCGCGCTGCTGGACGCGTTGCGGGCCGCCCCGGAGCCCCGATTGCTCGACGGCGACCTGGTGACCACTGTCGGTGCGGGTGGGCAGCGGGTTCGCCACCTGCGGGGGGTGGTCGACGTGCTGCGCCGGGCGGCCGAGCGGGGGGCTCTCCCGAGCGAACTGGCGGTGCCGTGGGCGGCCGCCGCGTACCGCGCCGAGCTGGCGGGATAGGAGACGACTGCAACATTCCTGCACACTATTCATATTGACCTGCATAAAACTGCGAACCTACCGTTCCTGGTGACTGCCCTGTCACCACCAGCGAATGGGAAGAGTCGATGCGCAGAACCCTCACCGGCGCGACGGTGATCGCCCTCCTGCTCGGTGCCGCCCCGGCCAGCGCCGCCGTCCGCGCCGAGGCACCGCCCGGCCCCGTCCCGCGACTCGCACCATCCGCCGTCGACCGGCTCCCCTGGCTGGCCCGCCAACTCGGACGGCAGACCCTGCCCGAGCGGGACGGCTGGGCCGCCGAGGGCGCCGGCACGACCGGCGGTTCGGCGGCCACCCCCGAACGGACCCGCGTGGTCCACAGCAGGGCTGACCTGATCGCCGCGTTGGGCGGCGACAATGCCAGCAACGCCACCGACGCCACGCCGAAGCTCATCTACGTCGACGGCGCCATCGACGGCTTCGAAGGGCCAGACGGCACCCCGCTGAGCTGCGCCGAGCTGGCCGACCCGGCGTACCGGCTGGACGCCTACCTGGCCGCGTACGACCCGGCGGTGTGGGGTCGGGTGGCGCCGAGCGGGCCGCTGGAGGAGGCCCGGGTGCGCTCGGTGACCAACCAGACCCACCAGACCCAGATCAACGTCGGCCCGAACACCACGATCGTCGGCCTGCACGGCGCCCGACTGACCGGGCTCACCCTCATGATCGACCGGGCGTCGAACGTCATCGTCCGCAATCTGACTCTCGTCGACACCCGGGACTGCTTCCCCGCCTGGTCTCCGACCGACGGCGAGAACGGCAACTGGAACAGCCAGTACGACCAGATCTCGGTCCGCCGCAGCGAGAACGTCTGGGTCGACCACAACAGCTTCTCCGACGGCGACAACCCGGACAGTACCCAGCCGGTCCACTTCGGACGTCGCTACCAGGTGCACGACGGATCGCTGGACGTCACACACACCGCCAGCCTCGTCACCGCGTCCTGGAACCGCTTTACCGGGCGGGACAAGCTCATGCTGATCGGCTCCTCCAACACCGTCGGGCCGGACCTGGGCCGGCTGAGGGTCACCCTGCACCACAACCTCTTTGACGGCGTCCTGCAACGGCTGCCCCGGGTGCGCTTCGGTCAGGTCGACGTCTACAACAACCACTACCGGCTCGGTGGTGACGACTTCCAGTACGCGCTCGGCGTCGGTGTCCAGTCGGCGATCCACGCGCAGAACAACTTCTTCTCCCTGGACCCGTCGCTCGACCCGGCGGACCTGCTCTACGACTGGGGTGGCACCGCGCTGACCGAGCGGGGCTCCTGGGTGCGCCGGGGCGGCGGTCCGGCCCGGCCGGTCGACCTGCTGGCGGCGTACAACGCGACCCACGACCCGGACCTGGGCGCCGACGCGGGCTGGACGCCCACCCTGCGCCGTGATCCCGTCCTCCCGACGCCGCTGGTTCCGCTCGTGGTGAATCCGCTCGCGGGCGCCGACTGGCTGCCGCTCTGACGTCTGCACCACGCGGCCAGCCGTTGATCGCGCGGTCGGGTCGGCGACGTAAGGGCTCATCGATGTGGTGAAGATCGGCTATAAGTGACGCATGGACTTCCCGCCGCACCTGGGCAGCATGCCGATGCACGCGATCACCGAGATCCACGGCGAACCGGGCCTGCTGGAGCGCTTCCGGTTGGAGGTCCAGCAGTTCGACGACGCCGTCCGCGGGCGGTTGACCGCCGCGCTCGACCTGGCCGCCGAGTTGCACCGTGACGACCGGCGCGTTCGTGAGCCGTACCTCAACCACCTGCTGCGGGTGGCGATCCGGTTGATGCACCACTACCAGGTGCGCGACGTGGACGTGATTGTGGCCGGCCTGCTGCACGACGCCGTCGAGGACCACCCGGCCGAGCTGGCCGACGGCCACCCCGGCCCGGACCCGACCGCGGCCGCGCTGGCCGCGCTCACCGCGCGGTTCGGGACGCGCGTCGCGACGCTCGTCGCCGCCGTCACCAACCCGGTGTACGACCCCGAGCGGGACCGCAACACGCAGTACCGGGAGCACCTGGCGGTCAGCCTGGACCGGGAGCCCTGGGCCCGGGTGATCAAGGTGTCGGACTTCACCGACAACGGTGTCGGGGTGATCCACACGGTCGGGCCGAAGGTCGTCTCGTCGGCCCGGAAGTACCGGCCGCTGGTGCCGCTCTTCCGGGACCTGATCGGCCGGCCGGACACTCCGTTGTCGCCGGCGGTGAAGCGGCACATCTTCGGCCAGCTCGACCTCGCCGAGGAGCGGTTCAGCGCCATCCTGGACCAGCCCGCGCACCCCAACTGAGCTGCCGCATCACCCGACCGGGTTCCGTGACAAGTTCTCGGATCTTTGCCGCAACCTGCGGCATTACGGTGGTTTTGCGTCAGTTGGGAGGCATAAGTCCTCTCGATCGAAGTTCTGACGTAACCCCGATCGAGAGGACTCGGACCATGCGCGACCTTTCTCGTCGCGACCTGCTCAAGGCGACGGCCGTCGGCGCCGGAGCGGTCGCCCTCCCCGGAGTGATTGCCGGCAGTTCGGCGTTGGCGGCGGACGGCCCGTCCTTGGGTGGTGAGAAGTTCCCGCCCGCCACGTTGACCGGCCGGATCGTCCGTCCGCAGAGCCCCAACTACGCGGCGGCGAGCCTCGGCTGGGACGAACTGTTCGTGCGCTACCCACTGGTGATCGTCTTCGCTCAGGAGACCCAGGACGTCGTCAACGCACTCACCTGGGCTCGGCAGCACGACGTGGCGCTGCGGGTACGCAGCGGCCGGCACAGTCTGGAAGGCTGGTCGAACGTCGACAACGGCATCGTGATCGACGTCAGTGAGCTGAAGGACGTCCACATCGACCCCGCCGCCCGCAAGGCGAAGCTCGGCGCGGGGCTCACCCAGTCCGAGGCGGTCGCCGCACTCGGGGAGTACGACCTCGCGGCGACGACCGGAGGCGAGGGGACCGTCGGCCTGTCCGGTGCGACCCTCGGGGGCGGTCTCGGTTTCCTCACCCGCTACATCGGCATGGCCTGCGACAACCTGATCGGCGTGGAGATCGTCGTCGCGGCGGGGGCCGACGGCGCCAAGGTGCTCCAGGTGGACCCGTGGAACCACGCGGACCTGCTCTGGGCGCTGCGCGGCGCCGGAAACGGCAACTTCGGGATCGTCACGTCCCTGACCTACCAGGTGGCTCCGCTGGAGAGCGTCGCCTACCTGCAGGCGACCTGGCCGGGCCTCGACAACCTGCACGACATCTTCGACCTCTGGCAGCACACCGCGCCGTTCGCCGACCCCCGTCTCGGCACCCAGGTCGAGGTCCACCCGGGCGAGATCCTGTTTTTCGCGGTGCTCGCCGAGGGTTCGGAGGCCGAGGCGAGGAGGCTGCTGGAGCCGCTCCTCTCGATCGGCAACCCCGAGGTCACCGTGCGGGTCGGCGGCTGGGGCGAGACGTACGCCGGATTCCAGGTCCCGAGCGACGAAGATCCGGGGAAGTGGAAGTTCTACTCACAGTTCACCAGGGAGCCTTTCCCGGCAGAGGCAATCAGCATCGTCCGCCGGTTCATGGAGAAGGCACCGTCGCCGGACAGCAACTTCTTCGCCCAGGCCTTCGGCCGGGGAGCCCAACGGCAGGAGCCCTTCGGCGGCGCGGCGTTCGCGCACCGCGACTCGCTCTTCTACTCCGAGCCCGGCGCGGGCTGGGGCACTCGCGGCGAGCCGGACAGCGACGACGCCGTCACCCCGATCGCCCAGGCCTGGATCGCCGAGTTCAGCCTGGCGCTGCGGCCCTACGTGGACGGCGCCTACGTCAACGTGCCGAACATCGGCATGGCGGAGTGGGAGGAGGCCTACTGGGGGCGCAACTTCCCGCGGCTGCGCAAGATCAAGGCGAAGTACGACCCGCACAACGTCTTCCAGTACGAGCAGAGCATCCCACCCGCGACCCACTGACCTGGATGGCCGGCGGCCCGGGTGACACCACCCGCACCGCCGGCCACCCCCAACCTCGCCCCCACCAACCAGCCCCACCCCAGCTTGCGCGCGGCCCCACCCCACCCCACCCCATCCCGCCCTGACCCGGCCCGGCCCGGCCCGCCCTGCCCCTACTCCTGCCCTGCCCTGCCCTGCCCTGCCCTGCCCGGCCCAGCCCGGCCCAGCCCAGCCCTGCCGCAACCCCAACCCACCTTCTGCGCAGCCCTTCCCCACCCCACCTTGGGGCGCGTCCTTTGCTCTGCACCCGCGGAGGCGACACTCACGGTCTGTAGCTGGTGCCTCCGCGGGTGCAGAGCAAAGGACGCGGGGACCGCCGACCGTCGCCGGGCCGCGCGGGGCCGGCCGGCCGGACGGGGCCGGCCGGCCGGACGGGGCGAGGCAGGCGCTGTCCCGCGGCTCAGCCCGCCGTCCCGCGCCGCCACGGGCTCAGGACCCGGCCTGATCCTCCGGCCCCTGAGCCCCATCGGTCAGGCCGTCGCCATCTGGGGGACGTCTTCGCCCTGGGCGAACTCCTGGACCATCTTGGCGCAGAAGGCCGGAAGGTCGCTGGGGCTGCGGCTGGTGATGAGACCGTTGTCGACCTGCACCTGTTGGTCCACCCAATTCCCGCCGGCGTTGCGGATGTCTGTGCGCAGGCTGGGGAACGAGGTGAGGGTCCGACCGTTGACCATGCCGGTCTCGACCAACGACCAGGGGCCGTGGCAGATCGCCGCCACCGGTTTGTGTTGTTGGAAGAACGCCTGGACGAAGTTCATCGCCTGCGGATTCATCCGGAGCCGGTCGGGGTTGACCGTCCCGCCCGGCAGCAACAGGGCGTCGTAGTCGGCCGCGTTGACGTCGTTCACGGTCCGATCCACCCGATAGCGGTTGGCAGGGTTGATGTCCTGGTTCATCGACTGGATCTCGCCGGATTGCAACGAGATCAGGTGAACCTCGGCTCCCGCCTGCTCCGCGGCGGCGCGGGACTGGGTGTACTCCACGTCCTCCACTCCGTCGGCGGCGAGGCAAGCGACCCGCTTGCCGGTCAGTGGCTGGCTCTGCGCCATTTCTGCGGCCTCCCTCTGCGGCGCCGCCCCGTCGACGGCGCATCGCTGGTGCGCCGTCGCCTTCCCGGTGCGGGAACCGGCAAACTGGCGGCGAAGCCCGATCGGGGGTGGACAATCCCGGGCGTGCCCGCGGCACAGCGCCTGCCTGCGGGCAGAGGGCCGCGCTGCCCGCGTGTGCTGCCTGTCGCGGCGGGTAACCCAGGCCACTTGCTGCTACCCGGAGAGGTTGACATGACGCTGCCCGCCGATGCGATCGAATTGCCGACCGGCCAGACCATGCCCGTGCTCGGCCAGGGAACGTGGTATCTGGGCGAGCACCCGGCAAGGCGGCAGGACGAGCTGGCCGCCCTGCGTGCCGGGCTCGACCTGGGCATGACCCTGATCGACACCGCGGAGATGTACGGTGACGGCGCTTCCGAGGAACTCGTTGGCGAGGCGATCATCGGACGGCGACCCGACGTCTTTCTGGTCGACAAGGTGCTTCCGTCGAACGCCAGCCGACGAGGAACCGGGCAGGCCTGCCGCCGCAGCCTGCAACGACTGGGCGTCGACCACATCGACCTCTACCTGCTGCACTGGCGCGGCGCGCATCCGCTCGCGGAGACGATCGAGGCGTTCACCGAACTCGTCGATGCCGGTGACATCGGGCAGTGGGGCGTGAGCAATTTTGATCTTTCAGACATGACGGACCTCCTGGATGCGGGCGGTGACGCCTGCGCGACCAATCAGATCCTGTACAACCTCACCCGCCGCGGTCCCGAGTACGACCTTCTGCCGTGGCTACGCCAGCACCGCATCCCGGTGATGGCGTACTCGCCGATCGAGCAGGGTCGACTGCTCGGCCATCCCCAGGTCGCGGAGGTCGCCGCCCGGCACGAGGCCACGCCCGCCCAGGTCGCGCTGGCCTGGCTGCTGCGTCAGGAGACGGTCGCGGCCATCCCCCGATCGTCCAGGCCCGAACACACCCGGGAGAACGCCGAAGCGCACGACGTGCAGCTGACCGAGGAGGACGTGGCGGCACTGGACACGGCGTTCCCGCCGCCGGCTGGCCCGCAACCGCTCGAGATGTTGTAGGTACTCGCTCCTGTGCCAGAAACACCCCTGCGCGGTCCGCCCTTTATGAAAGGGTTTGCGGTGAAGGCTGCGGATATCGACGGCACTCATCCAAGCTGGCCAAGCGACGGGGGCGGACATGAGGTGGTTGATCGGCGGGGCGGTCGTGGTGGGCGGCGGGATGGTCGTCCGGCGTCTGCTCGGTGGGACTGCCCAGGGCAACGATCACCGGCAAGGGAGTCAGGCACGGCGGCACGGGCCGCGGTGGCATGTGGCGACGGTGAATCGACCAGCCGGTGACGTCGCTCCCGGTGGACAGCTCCCCGAGCCGCTGGCGGGGCTTGGCGACGCCGTCGAGGTCCAGGTCCGGCCTGCCCCCGGCGGCCGGGGGACAGAGATCGCGGTACGGCTGCGCGACGGTGCCCGGCTCCCGGTTGCCGCCGCCGCCCGGAGGGCCGCCGGCCGGGATCCGGAGCAGGCGATCCGGGCCGCGCTGCGAGAGTCGAAGCAGCTGATCGAGACCAGTGAGGTCCTGCACCCGGACTATCCACCCACCACCGAGCCGACTCCGATGAACAAGCCACTGCGGATGGCCACCCAACAGGGTCGGCGGGAGGGACGACTGTGAAGGCGCTGGTGTGGGAGGGAGCAAACGAGCTCGCGGTCCGGCAGGTCCCGGACCCGCAGATCCGCAACGAGCAGGACGCCATTGTCCGGGTCCGTCGGACGGTGACCTGTGGTTCGGACCTGCACCTGCTCGGCGGGTACATCCCGTTCATGGAACGCGGCGATGTCCTCGGGCACGAGTTCCTCGGCGACATCGTCGAGGTCGGTCCGCAGGTACGCAACCACAAGGTCGGCGACCGGGTCGTCGTCTGTTCGTTCGTCTCCTGCGGCAAGTGCTGGTACTGCCAGCAACAACAGTTCTCGTTGTGCGACAACGGAAACACGAACCCGATGATCACCGAGAACGTCTGGGGTGCCGCGCCGGGCGGCTGCTACGGCTATTCGCACGCACTCGGGGGCTTCGCCGGCAGCCACGCGGAGTACATCCGCGTCCCCTACGCCGACCAGGGTGCCTTCACCGTCCCGGACGGGGTGAGCGACGAGCGTGCGCTGTTTGCCTCCGACGCCGCGCCGACCGGCTGGATGGGCGCCGACCTCGCCGGGGTCAAACCGGGTGATGTCGTGGCGGTCTGGGGCGCCGGTGCGGTAGGACAGATGGCGGCCCGGGCGTCCGTGCTGCTCGGCGCCGACCGGGTGATCGTGATCGACCGCCTCGACAACCGGCTCCAGATGGCCCAGACGCACCTCGGCGTCGAAACGCTGAACTACGAGCAGCAGGACGTCAGCGGCGAGTTGCTGGAACGCAGTGGCGGTCGAGGCCCGGACGTGTGCATCGAGGCAGTCGGTATGGAATCGCACAGCAGCGGTCCGCAATTCTGGTACGACCAGGTCAAGCAGCAGCTGCGCATCGAGTCCGACCGCCCGATCGCTGCCCGCGAGGCGATCTACAACTGTCGCAAGGGCGGCAGCGTGTTCGTGCTGGGCGTCTTCGCCGGCCTGGTGGACAAGTTTCCGCTTGGAGCGGTGATGAACAAGGGGCTGACGCTGCGCGGCGCACAGCAGCACGGACAGCGCTACATTCCCATGCTGCTGGAGCGGATGGCCCGCGGTGAGCTGGTCACCGAACATCTCGCGACGCACACCATGCGGTTGGACGAAGCGCCGCGCGGCTACGAGATGTTCAAACAGAAGATCGACGGCTGCGTACGAGCCGTCTTCCAGCCCACCAGCTGACCGTCGCGACTCGGATGGGTGCCGCCTACCTGCCGCGGTGGGACTGCCCGCCTTGCTCGTCCCGCCAGCCATCCGGTTGCGGGTGGTAGCCGTACGCGGCGGCCCGGACCGTCTCCTCGTTCTCCAGCCCGGAGCCGATCGCGCCGCCGACGGTGGCCAGCGAGCTGGTGATCCAGGCGAGCGTCAGATAGTCGGTCCAGTCGACAGGTCGCTGCAGGGTTTGTTCCAGCACGGAGGTGTCGATCAGCAGCGCGCCGACGAGCGCCGTTCCCACGAACAGCACCACGTAGGACACCGCCGTGGCCAGCGTGAGGGTGAGGGTGGTACCCAGGTTGAACAGCCGTGCCAGCTCGGTCGGTGTCCGGCGGCCTGGCTTTTCCCAGAGGTCGTGCGCGACGATCAGCCAGGTCACCAACGCGGCCAGGCCGAGCAGCATGATCACGGTGAGCCGGAGTCCGCCGAGGGCATCGCCCATCTGCCAGATGGTGTCCGTGGTGAGCGCGAACGCGGCCGTGCCGAATGCGCCGACCAGCAGCTTGGACAGGCCCAGCAGGGCGCGCCCCGGGCGGTTGGCGCGGACCATGCCGGTCACCAGCCGCGCCCGTCCGATCAGCCCCGAGGCGACGTAGCGCCGCTCGCCGGCGTCGGCCTCGCCGACCACTCGGTGAACGGCGGGCATCCGGCGTGCCATCTCAGCCGGTGCTTGGCCGGTCGGAGGCACCCGCTTGTCGGAAGCATCGGTCAGTAGCCTGTTCACCAGGTCCGGGACGGCCGCACGGGCCGCTCGCAGCTGGCGCAGCCCCAGCGCGGGCAGGGACACCACCGCGACTCGACGCCGAGCGGAGGTCTGCGCGACCAGTGGCACCCGCTCGGCATGCAGCGGCAGGTCGGTCAGACAGATCGCGACGTCCCACTGGTCGTCGGCGCGCCGCTGGGCAAGGTCGTCGAGCAGTGCCTCAATGCCGTGGTCGCGGCGCGGCGCCACGTCGCCCCAGCCTTCCCGGACGATCCACCGTACGTCTGCGTCAACCCGCTCGGCGAGCCCACCGGCCAGCTCGGCCCTGAGCGGTGCGGCCACCCGGGCGGGGTGGTCCGGCGGGGTTGCCACCAGCCCGACGACGATCTCCGGGCGATGGCGTTCGCTGTGGGTCATCGGTGCTCCTCACCTTTGGGCGGGCCCGGCCGCCGGCGGTGAACGCAGCCTAAGAGACCACCCCGACGGCTGCGGCGGATTCGGAGGAAGGCACACGGTTAGTCGGAAGCTGGTCGATGGCGCTCGTCCGACGCCCGGCTGGCCGTCGTCGGGACCTCGGGCATGCCGACGTGGGTCAGCCCTCTCGCGTGGTTTCTGCTAGCCAGTTGCCGCGCTTGGTCCCGGGCCGTGGCGCGCCACCAGCGACGCGACGCCAGCGCGGCCAGCCCGGCGCCGGCGGCGTTGAGCAGTACGTCGTCCACCGACGACACCCGATCCAGCCGCAGGACGTACTGCGCGGTCTCGACCAGGACCGAGCAGCCCGCCGCGAGCGCCACCATCCGCGGCACCGACGCCAGCGCCGCGAACCGCAGCGGGGCGAAGAATCCCAGTGCCGCGAAGACGATCAGGTTGCCGACGACCTGGCCCGTCAGCGCCACCGGCCCTCGGTCGGTGAGGATCGTGAGCAGGTCCCGCAGTGGCACCAGGCTCGTCCCGGCCCGGGTGCCCGGCAACAGGATCATCCATACCCACGGCACCGTCCCGTAGACGATGCCGACCTCCGCCAGCGACATCCGCCACGCGCGCGCGGGCGTGGCGCCGGTGGCGATGCGACGGCGTGCCAGAACCGACACCGCCAGCGCGGCCAGGGGCAGTGCGGCCACCGTGGTGTGGACCACGCCGGTGAAGGTGCCGATCCAGTCGTGCCAGTCCATGCGCATGCCAACCCCGCTTCCGTCCGTACACCCGGGCCCCTGCTTGGCGGTTGGCCCAGCCAACCGCTCCTGGCCCGGGCCTGAACCACCCACGAAATGTTCGGAGAGTCGCGTCAGCCGCCCCCACCCGGCCCGCCGCCGTCGGGCGAACCCCCGGTGACGGCCCGCATCTCCCGCTGGCTCATCTCCTGCAGCGGCGCGCCGTCGCTGTTGCTGAGGATGACGCCGACCCAGCCGGTGTACGGGTAGATGCTCCAACTGGCGCCGACACCGGGGTTGCCGCCGGCACGCGCGAACATCCACTGGCCGTTGACGATGCGGACCGGAATCGTGTAAGACCCGAACGACGCCGGCCCGTGCGGGATCTTGGCCGCGGTGAGCAGGTCGGCCCAGGGCCGGTTCAGCACCGTGCCGTCGCCCAGCGCGTGCGCGAACCGGACCAGATCCGGCGCGGTGGCGAAGCCGCCGTCCCCGGGGGCGTCGATGAAGGCCCGGCCCGGGTTCTTGCCGGCCAGGTACGGGCTGCTCTTGTCCAGGTTGCGGACGGCGTCGACCCGGCTGCCGTCGGCCAACATCATGTACGGGTGCGCGAGGTGCCGGTCGGTGAGCCACTGGGGCCTGGTGGAGAACGCCGTGCCGGTCATGCCGCAGCGCCGGAAGATGTTCTCCTGGACGTAGTCCCAGTATGTCCTGCCGGTCACGGCCTCGATGATCAGCGCGGGGATGGCGACCTCGGCGCCGGCGTGGTCGGTGGGAGTGCCGACGGGGGCCACCAGCTTCGACTGCCGGGCCCACTGCTCGCAGTACTCGCGCACCTCGTCCCGGCTCTGGAAGACGCGATCCGTGTCCTCGGCCGGGGTGTTCATCCCGGAGTTGCCGGCCAGCATGTGGTGAATGGTCACCTGCTCGGCGATGTCCTTGGTGAAGCCCGTCAGGTACCTGCCCACCGGGTCCGTCAGCTGCACCCTGCCCTGCTGCGCGAGCTGCAACATGGCCACCGCGTGGAACGGCTTGCCCGCCGAGCTGAGGCTGAACGCGATCCCCTCGTGGTTACGGATCCCCTTCTCCCTGTCGGCCATGCCGTAACTGCGGGACAGCACCGTCAGACCCCGGTGCGACAGCAGCACCACGCCGGAGAACCTGCCCTCCGCGGCCAGTTGCGCCACGTACCGGTCGTAGGCCCCGCCGGGCAGGGCGTCCGGCGGGATCCGGTCGTGCCCGGACGGGCCGGTCGCGGCCGGGGCCGCGTGGCCGACCCCGGCGCCCACCAGCGGCACTCCGGCCACCGCGCCGACGGCGGCCAAACCGCCCCAGCCGACCAGCCGCCGCCGGTCGATCCCACCTACCGAAGTCGATTCCATGAGCACGGTCCTTTCCCGATCGACACACGGACCGTTGCAGGTCTACCGACGACCGCGCATCGGCAACCGATCGCCGACCCATACACCACCCATATGCGCTGCTGGGGATACTGGGCGGATGCGGGTGCTGCTGGTCGAGGACGAACAACCCCTGGCCACGTACGTCGCGGCCGGGCTGACCAAGCATGGCTGCGCCGTGGACGTGGCACACGACGGTCAGCACGCGCTGGACAAGTGCGACATCATCCCGTACGACGTGGTGGTCCTGGACCGGGACCTTCCGGTCGTGCACGGTGACACCGTGTGCCGGCTGTTGGCACAGCGCGGCGCAGCCCGGGTGCTGATGCTCACCGCGTCCGGTGCCGTGTCCGACCGGGTGGACGGGCTGGCCCTGGGCGCCGACGACTACCTGGCCAAGCCGTTCGCGTTCGCCGAGTTGGTCGCCCGGGTACGTGCGCTGGCCCGGCGCAGCACGCCGGCCCGCCCTCCGGTGCTGCGCGCGCGGGATGTCGAACTCGATCCGTCCCGGCGCACCGTCGACCGGGCTGGCCGACTGCTGTCGCTGACCCCGAAGGAGTTCGGGGTGCTGGAACGGCTGCTCGCCGCCGACGGTGCCGTGGTGAGCGCGGAGACGCTGCTGGACAAGGTGTGGGACGAGCACGCCGACCCGTTCACCAACGCCGTGCGGATCACCGTCAGCACCCTGCGGCGCAAGCTCGGTGATCCACAGCTCATCGAGACCGTGACCGGTGCCGGGTACCGGATCGCCCCATGATCCGCCGACTGACCGCCCGCAGCCGGCTCACGCTCGTGTACACCGGCCTGGTGCTGGCCGCCGGGTTCCTGCTCCTGGCGCTGACGTACGTGCTGCTGGTGCGGGGCGACCTGCGGCTGCCTTCCCCGGGTCCGGACGGCGACATCGGTGGGCGGCTGCGGGAGGAGGTGATCGCCGATCTGGTGGCGCGGGCCGCGCTGGCGCTGCTGGTGGTGACCGCGCTGGCCGGGGTGACCGGCTGGCTGGTGGCCGGGCGGATACTGCGGCCGATCCGGACGATGTCCGGCACGGCGAACCGGCTGTCCGTGGAGAAACTGTCCGAACGGATACCGGTCCACCGACCCGCCGACGAACTCGCCACGCTGGCCGCCACCATCAACGGCATGCTGGACCGCATCCAGCACGGCATCACCGAACGCGACCGGGTCCTCGACAGCCAACGCCTGTTCGTGGCCAACGCCGCGCACGAGCTCCGCACCCCGCTCACCACCATGCGCACCGCCATCGACGTCACCCTCGACGGCGAACCCGACCGCGCCGAACTCGTCGCGATGGCCGGCGACATCGCCACCGCCGTCGAGACCAGCAAACGCACCCTCGACGGACTCCTGGTCCTGGCCCGCAGCCAGGCCGGCCCGCCCCGCCGAACGCCAGTGGACCTGGCCGACGTCGCCGCGACAGTTGCCGGCGCCGCCGACCGGGCGGCGCACGGTGCCGTCACCCTCCGTACCGACCTGCGGCCGGCGCCGGCCAGCGGCGAGCCGGTGCTGCTGGAACGGATGGTCGGCAACCTGCTGGAGAACGCGCTGCGCTACAACCACGCCGGCGGAGACGTCACGGTGACCTCCGGCATCGCGAACGGGCTCGCGTTCCTGCGGGTGGTCAACACCGGCCCGCTGGTCACGCCGGAGGAGGAGCGGCGGTTGTTCGAGCCGTTCGTCCGGGGCACCGGCAACGGCACCCGCGGGGCCGGGCTCGGCCTGTCCATCGTCCGGGCGGTCGTTACCGCGCACGGTGGAGAGATCTCCAGCGCCGCACGGCCGACCGGCGGGCTGGACATCGCCGTACACCTGCCGCCGGCTCTGGAGGCGCGTCCTTCCGGATGAGGCCTCGGCGCGGCATGTCCGCGACGGACCCTAGGGGTGACGGGCGGCGGCTGCGGCGACGGTTGCCAGGTCTTCGCCCGAGAAGCCGGTGCGGCTCAGCACCGCCAGGGATTTGTTCGTTGCCAGTGTGCACAACGCCAACTCGGCCGCCTCCTGCTCACCGGCCCCGGCCGCCAGCAACGCCTGCCGCAGCATCGCCCGCACACCGTCGATCATGGCGCGGACCGCCACCTGGCTCTCCGCGTCGAGGGCCGGGAACTGCGTTGCCGACACCGTGAGCAGGCAGCCGTCCGGGACCGTTGGGTCGGCGATGCGGTTCAGGGTGACCTGCAGGTAGGCGGCCACAACGGCGCTCGGGCTCGGGTGGGGGCCGGACAGCGCCTGTTCGTACAGCGGGTGGTAGGTCTGCGCGTACCGTTGCAGGCTCTTGCGGAAGAGGGTGCTCTTGTCGCCGAAGGTGCCGTAGAGCGAGCCCCGGCCCAGACCCGTGCCCTCGGTCAGGCGGTCGATCGACGCTTCCGAATATCCCCAGCGCCAGAAGACGTGCATCGCGCGTCGTAGCGCCTCGTCCACGTCGAACTGCTTGCGGCCCGCCATGGTTCGTGAGTCTACACATCTTGTACCGATCGTTCCAAGGGTCTTGTACTGATCGTTCCAAGATGCGTATGGTCACCGGCATGACAAACCTGAGTTCGCTACGGCTGCCCGACGGGTTCACCGACGTCTTCACCAGCCGCCTCGTGGAGGCAAACGGGCTGCGGCTGCACGCCGTCACCGGCGGGGACGGCCCGCCGCTGCTGCTGGTCGGAGGGTGGCCGCAGACCTGGTACGCCTGGCGGGAAGTGATGCCCGCCCTCGCCCGCGAGCACACCGTCGTCGCCGTCGACTCGCGCGGGGCCGGGCTCTCCGACAAGCCCGACGACGGTTACGACGCCGGCACCCTCGCCGCCGATCTGGTCGCGCTGATGGCCGCGCTCGGGCACGACCGGTTCGACGTGGTCGGCCACGACATCGGCATGTGGACCGGATACGCCCTCGCTGCCGATCACCCCGAGCGGGTGGGCCGGCTCGCCGTCGTCGACGCCATCATCCCCGGTCTCACACCTACCCCGTCGGTCTTCAGCCCGGCCGCGGTCAACCAGCGGCTCTGGCACTTCGGCTTCAACCGCCTCACCGACCTCAACGAGGAGCTGGTCCGGGGGAGAGAGCGGCTCTTCTTCGGCTACCAGTTCGCCAATAAGGCCGCCAGCCCGGACGCGATCCCCACGTACGCCGTCGACGTCTACGTCGATGCGATCGTCGCGGATCCTCGCGGGCTGCGGGCGAGCTTCGCGTACTACCGGGCGCTGGACGAGACGATCGCGCAGAACGAGCAGCGCAAGAAGACCCGGCTGACGCTGCCGGTGCTCGCTGTCGGCGGCGCGCGGTACACCGGCGCGGCGGTCGCCGAGACGATGCGGCTGGCGGCCGACGACGTCACCGGGATGGTCATCGACGGCTGCGGCCATTACGCGGCCGAGGAGCAGCCGGCGCGGTTCACCGAGATCCTAAAGGACTTCCTCGGTGGCAAACCGGTAGCAGCCGTGCCGCACCGCTGACATTCTGGGTACGCCGAAAATCGGCGAGCAACAGGTGAGCCCACACGTCGAACGGATCCTCGGCCGGCCGGCCCGCACCTTCGCCGGATGGGCCGTCCGCAACACCACGGCCTTCACATGGTCGATCGAGCCCTGGGTCGGCCGCGGTGAGCGGGCACCCACCGCGGCCGGTCCGGTCAGTCCTGCTCGACGTCAGGACTTTCGGGTCCGGTCCCCGGCCCAGGCCGCTTCGAGGATCGCGGTCAGGCTGTCGGTGTCGGTCGGGCCCGGATGGTTCTGGATCAGGCGGGTGACGCCACTGGCCATCTCCGCGAAGCGCGGGAGGTCGGCGCGTGCCACGCCGATGTCCGCCAGGGTGGGAGGGATGCCGATGTCGGCAAGGAGCCCGTCGAGCCAGGTGAGGAACGTGTCCGCGGCCTCGGCGTGCGAGGCGTCGGCCACGTCGAGCCCGCACACCCCGGCGAGGACGGCCAACCGGTCGGCGATGGCATCCCTGGCCGCGTCCAGCGCGTAGGGCAGGAGCAGCCCGACGCCCAGGCCGTGCGGCGTGTGCGTGGCCGCGCCGATGGGGTACTGGAGAGCGTGCGGGGCCGCGTTGCCCGCGTGGGAGAACGCGAGCCCGGCGAGCATGGACCCGTAGGACATGTCCGCGCGCGCGTCCGTGTCGCCGCCGTCCCGGACCGCCCGACGCAGGCTACGGGCGATCCGCTCCGCGGCCAGGAGCGCGTAGTGGTCGGTGATCGGGTTGCGGCCGAGGAACACCTGCTCCACCGGGTCGCGCGGTCCGTGGGCCCGCGGTCGCGCGGTGTAGCTCTCCACCGCGTGACAGAACGCGTCGATGCCGGAGTGGGCGGTGACGGTCGCCGGGCAACTGTAGGTGAGTTCGGGGTCGACGATGGCGAAGTCGGGCACGATGTGGACGCTGGAGACCCCCACCTTCAGCTCGCGGTCCGGGTCGGTCAACACCGAGACGGGGGTGAGCTCGGAGCCGGTGCCGGACGTCGTCGGGACCGCGACGAGAGGCATCGTCGGCCCCGGCACCTTCGACTCGCCGTAGAAGTCGCGCGGTGTCCCACCGTGGCGTCGGATGACACCGACGATTTTGGCCAGGTCGATCACCGTGCCACCCCCGATGGCGAGGATCACGTCGGCGTCCACCTCGGCGGCTGCCGAGACGGCCAGGGTGACATCGGCGAGTGGCACGTCCGGCGTCGCGTCGGAGAACACCTCGACGGCCTGGACCTTCTCCCGCACGGCGGCCACGATCTCGGCCACGCCCGGCTGTCCCAAGAGAACCTGGTCGGTCACGATGAGGACGCGCGAGCCACTCTCGGCCACCACTCGCGGGATGTTCTGCGCGACCCCTTCGCCCACGATCAGTTGGCGTGGTCCGCGGACGGTCTCAAGCATGTCGGTGCCTCTCCGGAACGTCGGCGGCGATGTGCGGGGCGCACGGGGCGCGGTGATCCTCGGCGGGCGCCCGGAGCAGCAGGCCGGTCACGGTAGGTCGATCGCCGCGTAGGTGAGGTCGAGGTATTCGAGGATGCCCTCGTGCGACCCCTCCTTGCCGATCCCGGACTGCTTCACGCCGCCGAACGGAGCCGACGGGTCCGAGATCAGACCACGGTTGATGCCGACCATCCCGGTGTCCAGCCCCTCGGCGAACCGCAGCGCGCGCTGCAGGTCATGGGTGAAGACGTAGCCGACCAGGCCGAACTCGGTGTCGTTGGCCTTCGCCAGCACCTCCTCGTCGGACGTGAACGAGATGATCGGCGCCACCGGGCCGAAGATCTCCGCCGCCAGCATCCGCGCGTCGTCGGGCACGTCGACGAGGACCGTGGGCCGGTAGAAGTGGCCCGGCCCGTCCGGTCGCTCGCCGCCCACCAGGACCCGGGCGCCGCGCTCGACCGCGTCGGCGACCAGCTCGTCGATCTTGGCGACCGAGGCCTCGTCGATCAACGCCCCGACCTGCACGCCGTCGTCGAGACCATGGCCCACCGAGAGCGCACCCATCCGCTCGACGAAGCGCGCCGTGAACTCCTCGCGCACCGGCTCCTCGACGTAGATCCGGTTGGCCGCGATGCAGGACTCCCCGATATTGCGCATCTTGGCCACCATGGCACCGTCGACCGCGACGTCCAGGTCGGCGTCCGCACACACGATCAGGGCCGCGTTGCCGCCCAGCTCCATGGAGGTACGCAGCACGTTGTCGGCGGCCTGGCGCAGCAGCACGCGCCCGACCTCGGTCGACCCGGTGAACGAGAGCTTGCGGGTCCGCCGGTCGGCCAGCAGCGCGGAGACCACCTCACCGGAACGCTTGGTGGTCACCACGTTGACGACGCCCGGGGGAACGCCGACCTCCTCCATGATGCGGGCCAGCAACAGCATGGTCAGTGGTGTCTGGCCGGCTGGCTTGGTGATCGTCGTGCAGCCCGCCGCCAGCGCAGGAGCGATCTTGCGGGCACCCATGGCCAACGGGAAGTTCCAGGGCGTCACGAAGACACACGGTCCGACCGGCTTCGGCACGGTGAGGATGCGATATCCACCCGTGGGAGCGGTGCTGTAGCGCCCCTCGACGCGTACCGCCTCCTCGGCGAACCACCGGAAGAACTCGGCGCCGTAGGCCACCTCGCCCCGAGCCTCGGCGAGCGGCTTGCCCATCTCGAGCGTTATCAGCCGGGCGACGTCCTCGGACCGCTCGGTCAGTGCCCGGTACGTCGCGGTCAACAACTCCGACCGTTTCCGTGGCGGTGTCGCCGCCCACTCCGCCATTGCCCTGCTCGCCACGTCCAGAGCGGCGAGGCCGTCCACGACGCCGGCGTCCGCCACCTCGGCGATGGTCTTGCCGGTGGCCGGGTCCTCGACGGCAAAGGTGGCTCCGCTCGCGGCGTCGCGCCAGGCGTCGCCGATCCGGAGCCGCCGGTACTCGGGGGGCAGGACGTTCATCGGGTCACTCACTGCGTCGCCTCCTGTGATCTTCTTGGTGCTGTCCGGCGTGCCTCAGCGATCGCGACGCCCCGCGCCGCCGATCGCCCTGTCGGAGCACAGCCGTCCCCGCGTCGTCAGGTCGTGCGCACCGGTGACGGTCCGTCGAGGCTCGACCGCCACGTGCTGGCGCATGTCGCCGGGCCCGCCGCAGGCCGGCCAGGGGCTTTGACACAGGCCCTAGCGCCCAGCCTCGGACAGCGACAGCCCGGTGCCCGCGTCGAACAGGTGCGCACGGTCCAGGTCGACTGTGACGTGCAGCCGTTCGCCGGGCGTACCGGTGACTGTGGGTCGTGCCTTGACCTTGAGGATCTCCGTCCCCACGAGGACGTCGACCACCGTGCGGTCACCGAGCGGCTCAAGCCCGTAGAGCTCCCCTGACAACGACGCGTCCCCACGCTGCTCGACGGACAGGTCCTCCGCGCGCACGCCCAGCAGAAGCGCACGACCGTCCTCGGCCGTGGTCCAGCGGGGCCGCGGCAGGGTCCAGCCCTGCGCACCGACCAGACGATCTCCCTTGGCGTGGCAGGCGAGCAGGCTGATCGGCGGGCTTCCGACGAATCCGGCGACCCACTTGTTGGCGGGACGCTCGTACACCTCGGTCGGCGTTCCGACCTGTTGCACCTTCCCCTCCTTGAGGACCGCGACCTGGTCGGCCATGGACAGGGCCTCGACCTGGTCGTTCGTCACGTAGACGAAGGTCGCCCCGAGGCTGCGGTGGATGCGGGTGAGCTCGGTACGCATCTCGACGCGGAGCTTGAGGTCGAGGTTCGTCAGCGGCTCGTCCATGAGAAACGCGCGCGGTCGACGCACCAGCGCCCGGGCCAGGGCGACCCGCTGCATCTCACCACCCGACAACTGCGCGGGACGACGCTGCAGCAGACGTTCGATGTGCAGCAGGTTCGACATCTGCTCGACGGCGGCGGCGATCTCACTCGACGAACAGCGGCGTGCCCGCAGCGGCGAGGCGATGTTCTCGTACACCGTGCGTCGCGGATAGAGGGCGTAGCTCTGGAAGACCATGG
This sequence comes from Micromonospora sp. NPDC049171, assembly GCF_040648275.1. Lineage (NCBI taxonomy): Bacteria > Bacillati > Actinomycetota > Actinomycetes > Micromonosporales > Micromonosporaceae > Micromonospora > Micromonospora sp. NPDC049171. Next base: position 49,579 of record NZ_JBEZDJ010000008.1, on the reverse strand, counting down.
CCAGGTCGCGTGCGGCCGGGGTGTCACCTGTCGCGTCCCTGCCGTCCAGATGCACCGACCCGGCGTCGAGCTTGTCCAGCCCGGCGATCGCTCGCAGGGTCGTCGTCTTGCCTGCCCCGGAGGGCCCGAGCACGACGAAGAACGAGCCGTCCGGCACGTCCAGCGTCACCCCGTCCAGGGCCTGGACCTTACCGAAGGACTTGCACAGCCCCTGTACTGCCACGGTTCCCATCAGGCCACCAGCTCTTCCGTGCGCACGTCGTAGACCGCCGGGGTCCCACCGGTGTGCCGCAGCCCGACCTTCGCGTCGGCGGCGAAACGGACGGTCGGTGGCATCCGAACCCGTACCTCCCGCTGGCCGCTGTGGTCGACCACGTAGATGATCTCGTCGCCCAGCCACTCCGCCGAGACCACGCGGGCCGGGACCGACCGTTCCGCCCCCGGTGCGGTGACCTCCAGCGCCTCCGGCCGGACGCCCGCGACCAGGCGACGGTCGCGGGGCAGGCCGGGCGGTGGCGTGAGGACCAGGCCGCCCTGACCGCGCAGCTCCCCGTCGGCCACCTCCACCTCGATGAGGTTCATCGGCGGGGAGCCGATGAACGCGGCGCAGAAGAGGCTCGCCGGACGGTCGTAGACCTCCAGTGGCGTGCCGATCTGCTCGACGCGGCCCTTGTTGAGGATGGCGATCCGGTGGCCGAGCGACATCGCCTCGACCTGGTCGTGGGTGACGTAGACCATCGTCGCCCCCAGCTCCCCCTGCAGGTGCTTGATCTCCGTGCGCATGTCCGCCCTCAGCTCCGCGTCCAGATTGGTGAGAGGTTCGTCCATGAGGAATGCGCGCGGTCGTCGCACCAGGGCACGAGCGAGCGCGACGCGCTGCTGCTCCCCGCCGGACAGCTGGCGTGGTCGCCGGTCCAGGAGTGGACCAAGCCGCATCAGCCGGGCGGCCTCCTCGACCCGCTTGTGCACCTCCGCCTTGGGCAGCCCCTCGGCGCGCAGTGGGAACGCCAGGTTGTCGCGGGTCTTCAGGTGCGGGTAGAGAGCGTAGAACTGGAACACCATGGCGATGTCCCGCTCGGCGGGCGGCAGGTCGTTGACAAGCGTGTCGCCGATGCGGATGTCGCCAGTCGTCTGCCTCTCCAGGCCGGCGATGGCCCGCAGCGTGGTCGTCTTGCCGCAACCCGAGGGGCCGAGCATGACGAACAGCTCGCCGTCACCGATGGACAGGTCCACATGCTCTACCGCGACCGTCCCGTCCGGGTAGCGCTTGTGCAGCGCGGTCACCTCGATGCCCGCCATCAGCGTCGCACCGCCCCGAGCGTCACACCGGCGATGAGGTGCTTGCGAACCAGGTAGGCGAAGACGAGCACCGGCAGGGCGAACACCACCGAGGCGGCGGCCACCAGACCCCAGTCCGTGGTGGTGCCGCCGATCAGGCCGGCGATGGCGGGTGGGGCCGTCCGGACGTCGTCGCTGGAGGTGAGGAAGGTGGCGAACACGAACTCGTTCCAGGAGAAGATAAGGGCGAAGACCGCCGTCGCGGCGATGCCGGGCACGAGCAGGGGAAGGGTGAATAGCCGGAACGCCTGCAAGCGGGTGTAGCCGTCGAGCATGGCGGCATCCTCGTACTCGGCGGGCACCTCGTCGACGAACCCCTTCATCATCCAGATCGTGAACGGGACGTTGAACGCGGCGTAGATGAGGATCAGGCCGAGCTTGCTGTCGATGAGCCCGACCTGGCGGTACATGAGGAAGATCGGGACCACGACGACCACGGGCGGCATGAAGCGGGTGGACAGGATGAAGAAGAGTTGGTCCTTCTTCGCCTTCACCGCGAAGCGCGAGTAGGCCCAGGCCGCCGGGACTCCCAGCAGGGTGGCCAGCAGCGTGGAGACCCCGGCGACCACGACGGAGTTGAGGAACGCCACGGACAAGGCCGAGCGACCGCCGCCGGGGGCGACGAACACGTCCTTGTAGTGCTCCAGGGTGACCCTGAAGTCGAAGAACTTGGCTGGGATGGCGTAGACGTCCCGGTTCTCCTTGATGGACGTCTCGATCATCCACAGCACCGGAAAGAGCATCACGACGGCCAGCACGGTCAGCAACGCGATCTCCAGCACCGAGCGGCCCCGGCCGCCCAGGCGTCGCGTCGGGGGCGTGTGATCCCGGGCCGGACCTGTGGCCACGGCCTCGTCGACGGAGACGGCCATCAGCCCTCCTTGAGCTTGTTCAGGTAGCGCAGGTAGAGCTGCGTGAGGACGATGACGACGAGGACCATGAGGATCCCGTACGCCGAGGCGGTGCCGGTGTTGAAGCCCAGGAAAGCGACCTTGTAGATGTGGAACGACAACGTCTCGGTGGAGACGCCCGGGCCTCCGTTGGTGAGGATGTAGACGAGGTCGAACAGCCGGAAGGCCTCGATGGCCCGGAACAACACGGCGATGAGGAGCAGCGGCCACACCAGCGGAAGAGTGATGGTGCGGAACCGGAACCACTCGGACGCCCGGTCGATCGAGGCGGCCTCGTACAGGTACTTGGGAACCGCGGTGAGACCCGCGAGTGCGATGAGCATGATGAACGGCGTCCACTGCCAGGTGTCGACCACGATCAGGGAGATCAGTGCCGTTCGCTGCCGGGTGAGCCACTCCACCTGCCCCACCCCGAGCGAGCCGAGCATGCTGTTGACCACGCCGAACTGCGCGTCGAGCATGAACCGCCAGAACAGCCCGACCACGACCGGCGACAGCATCATCGGAACCAGGAACAGCGTGGTCAGCACTCCTCGCCCGTGCGTGCGCCGGGAGATCAGGTAGGCGATGCCGAAACCGAGCACGGTCTGCAGGCCGACCGCGCCGACCACGTAGATCAACGTCGTCAGGGCCCTCGTGTGGACCTGCGCCGACGTCAGGATGGCGGTGTAGTTCCCGAACCAGACGAAGTTGGCCGGCCCGCCGCGGGTGGCCGAGTAGTCGGTGAACGACAGGTACAACGCCCACAGCAACGGGAACACCGACATCGCGAGCAGCAGCAGCAGCGCGGGGGAGATGAAGGCCACGGCGAGCCCGCGGTCGCTCAGCCGGCGGGACCGCCCCGGTGCAGGTGGCGTCGCGGACGCCACCTGCCCGGGGTCGGTCGTCAGAGGGACGGAGTCACTCACAGTCCGCCGCCACCCTTGCGGTTGCCGGTGTCGAGCACGCCCTGCTGCTCCTTGGCGATGTCGTCGAGCGCTTCCTTCGGCTTCTTCGCGCCATTGAGAGCCGCGTTCACGTTGGTGTTCTCGATGTTGACGAGACGCGCGTACTCGGGGACGTTCCACATGTCCCGCATCCGCGGCACCGAGTCGGTGTACACCTGGTTGAACGGCCCGGCGTTGAGGAACTCGGGCGACTCCAGGGCGTCCGTACGCGATGGCACGCCACCGGCCGCGGCCCACTTCTTCTGGATGTCGGCCCGCTCGAACCACTCCATGAAGTTCAGGGCCTCGGCCTGGTTCGCCGCGGAGGAGTAGGCCGACACGTGCATCCCCATACCGCCGAGCGGGACCAGGTTCGTCTTCTGGGTCGGCAGGGTGGCAAAGCCCAGCTTGTCGAGAATCTGCTCCCGCGTGGTGCCGAGCGTCGACTCCTTCGGATCGAGCAGGCCGCCGCTCGCGGCGATCCAGTTGAACGCGATGCAGGCCTTGCCCTGGGCGACCGCCGCGTTCACCTCGTCGATGAACCAGTTGCCGGAGCCCTTGGCCGTCAGCGGCTTCATCTTGTTGACCAGGACGTCCATCGCCTCCTGGCCCGCGGTGTCGTTGAGGATGCCCTCGATCTTGCGCGCCTTGGGGTCCCAGAGGTTGCCGCCGTAGACGCCGTTGACCGTGTTGTAGGTGACGGCCGCTGCGTCGGAGCCGTTGGCCTGGTGGAAGGCCAGTCCGCTGACGCCGGGGTTCTCCGTCTGGCACTTCTCGGCGGCGGAGATCATCTGGTCCCAGGTCTGCGGCGGCTTGTCGCCGATCAGGTCCTTGCGGTAGATCATCGTCCAGGTGTCGCCGAGCAGCGGCAGTCCGTACAGGCTGGCGTTCTCGTCGCGCTTGCCGGTCTCCGCCTGGGGGTACTGGCCGTAGGCCGCCAGGAGGTACGGGTTGTAGGCCGTGACGTCGATGTTCTTCTTGACGAAGTCGGTGAGGTCGAGGATGTTGCCGTTCGTCACGGCCTCGCCGATGTGTTGCGAGTCCAGGATCGCGATGTCGAAGTCGGTCTTGCGCGCGGCGAACTGGGTGAACATCGCATCGTGCCAGTTCGCGTTCGGCACGGTGTTGACCTTGATGGTCGCGTTCGGCCGCTCCTTCTTGTACTCCGCGTTCGCGAAGGCTTCCAGTGCCTTGGCGGGCGGCCAGTCGAACCAGATGAAGCTGAGGGTCAGCGGGTCCTTGGTGAGTTCCGGGATGGTCGCCGGTGCCTTGGGGGCGCTCGCCTTCGTACCGTCGTCCTTGCCGTCGCCGCAGGCCGTCACGGTCGTGGCCACCAGCAGCAGGGCCGCCGTCGCCAGCCGCACCTTCCGCCCGGGAGCGGATATTCGTCCTATGCGCTTCGGATGCCGCATCTTCTCGCCTGCTTTCTGAGTGGGGACTTCTAGAGCCTCGCTATGTGCTTCGCCGAGCAGGTGCTGGGTTGTTCAGGCGTGTTGCCGGGCTGTCGCGGGGGAGTTCCGGGTGATCGAGGTGGAGCGCTGGCGGGGTGGTTCCGCGATGGTGCAGGATGGCGAGCATCCCGCACTTTTCCTATACGATCCCGTGGGGGCGTCAGCATCCCGCAGCGTTGTGACTGATGTCAACAGGTTCCCGAAGGCGCACGAAAGGACCTCACGTCACGATGGTCGAGGAAGCGATGAGCGCGCGGGGCCGTAGGGCCGTGCCGGGCGGAACGCCGCCGGGAAGAGCTGGCGGCCGGCTTGCCGACGAGGTGTACGACACGCTGCTCGGACAGCTGATGTCGCTACGGATCGAGCCTGGCTCGCGCGTCACGATCGACGTCCTGGCCCGCGAGCTGGGGGTGTCGCAGACACCCATCCGAGACGCCCTGAACCGGATGGAGGCCGAGGGCCTGGTCGTGCGTGTGCCCCACGCCGGCTACCGCATTCCCCCTCAAATCACCCGGCACCGATTCGAGGACATGCTCGAGGTTCGCCTGCTCCTCGAGCCGGCGGCGGCGCGGAGGTCCGCCGAACGCGCATCCTCCGCGCAGGTGGCCGGTCTGCGACGAATGCTGGAGGAGATGGCGGAGCTGGAGGGGGGCAACGGACCCACGGCCTACGGCGCCTTCGGGCTACGCGACGCCGCCTTTCACGATCTCGTCGCCCTGAGCGCGGAGAACCAGGTCATCCGCGAAGCGCTCGCCCGCCTGCACAGTCACGTGCACCTCTTCCGGTTGCACCACGACATCCAGGTCACCCACCTGGCCATGGCCGAGCACGAGGAGGTGGTGGCCGCGATCGCCGCGCGTGACCCCGACGCCGCCGCCTACGCGATGCGTCGGCACATCCTGCGATCCGGCGAGCGTTTCCGACGATTGTTCGACGAGGTCAAGGCCGCGGACGGAATGGCGGTAGAGGCTTGACGGGCGGGCTGGGCCGAGGAATGCTATCAATCGATCGGATCGGATCGGATTGGATTCACCTCACCTCACCCACCACCGGACGCGAGGAGAAGCAGGTGCCCAGAGCACTGCTCCTGACCGGCGACGCCGCCGAGGAGCTCGACACCATGTATCCCTACTATCGCGTGCAGGAGGGCGGCTGGGACGTCGACGTCTCGTCACGGACGTTGCGTGACGTGCAACTGGTCATCCACGAGTTCGACCCCAACTCCGACGCCTACGTGGAGAAGAACGGCCGGAAGCTGCCGGTCGACGTGCCGTGGGCCGAGGTCGACGTCGAGCGCTACGACGCCCTCATCATCCCCGGGGGCCGTGCTCCCGAGTGGATCCGGGTCGACGCCGACGTCAGGCGCATCACCGAGCACTTCTTCGCGCGCAACCTCCCCATCGCGCTGGTCTGCCACGGCGCGCAGGTGCCCGCGGTGTACGGCCTGCTCAAGGGTCGAAAGACGGCCTGCTTCCCGCCGATCACCGGTGACATGGAGAACGCGGGCGCGACGGTCATCGACGCTCCCGACGTCGTGGACGGCAACCTCGTCTCCTGCCGGGGATGGCCCGACATGCCGCAGTTCGGCAGGGCGATGATGGAGCTCTTCGCGAAGTCCGTCAACTCCGCATCGGCATGAGCGCTTCCGGCCTGCCCCGGTGACAGCACTTCGGACCGTCACGGTCGACGGCTCCCCTGTCCACGTCCTCGAGGGCGGCGCCGGGCCCGCGGTGCTGATGCTGCACGGCTCCGGACCCGGCACGACCGGGTCCGGTGCCTGGGCAACGACAGCGCAGGCACTGGGCACGTCCTGGCACCTGGTGGCTCCTGACCAGGCGGGGTTCGGCCGTACACCTGTCCCGGCGGGCTCCAGGGGTGGGCTGCGGCTGTGGACTGAGCAGGCCGCGGGCCTGATGGATGCTCTCGGCGTCGAGCACTACGCCGTGGTGGGCCACTCCATGGGCGGTGCCGTGGCGCTGGCGCTGGCGGCCGCGCGCCCTCAGCAGGTCACCCGTGTCGTGGCGGTCTCGACGATGGGCGCCCCCGGGGCACCGCTGTCCGCCGATCTCGACGCGCTCTGGGCCGCCCCCGCCGGCCCGCTCGGGGCACGAGACATGCTGAGTCGCCTCGTCCTCGACCAGGCGCTCGTGACCGATTCGGCAGTCGATGCCCGTGCGGCCGCGATGCGAGCGGGGGAGGCGGCGTACGCGTCGTTGTTCCCTCCGCCCAGGGCACGTTGGGTCGACGATCTCACCCTCTCGGCGCAGACGCTGGCAGCGGTACGCGCGCCAGTGCTGCTCGTCCACGGCGCCGAGGACCGGGTCACCCCGCTCGGGACGGCAGCCCAGCCCCTGCTCGACCACCTGGCCGATGTCCGTCTGCACGTGTTCGGCCGCTGCGGGCACGTGCCGGCGATCGAGCACCCGCACGAGTTCAGGCAACTGCTGTCGTGCTTCCTCGGCCGGGACCGGGGTCACTAGACACACCGGCAGCTTCCCCAGAGCGGCACGACGCCGGGCGAGTACGCCCACTGGATCGACGACATCGCCCTCTCCGGTAAGCGGCGCGGCTGCGGACCGGAGAGGGCGATGTCGTCGCAGGTTACCGTCGCGGGCGTGGGCGCCGTACCGTCCGGGTCAACGCGTACGTCACCACGATCACCGCCACGGTCGGCGCGCCGACCGTCCACGCGACCCGAAACGTCCCGACGAACAGCATGCTCACGACCACCAGCGCCATCGCGACCGCCGCCGCGGCACTGGTGTGCCAACCGCCGGGCAGCGACAGCGGCGACCGGTGCGCCTCGTCGCCGGCGGTGCGCCGGCGGCGGCGGAAGGCCACGTGGGTCGCGAAGATGAGCACCCAGGTCGTGGCGACGCCGAACAACGCGATGCCGAGCAGCTTCGCGAACGCGTCGTCGGGCGAGACGAGGGACACCGTCACCGCCAGGGGAAGCCCGATGGCCGACGCGGCGACCGCGTTCACCGGCACGCCGTGACGGTTGACGCGTCTTGCCCAGGCCGGCGCCTGGCCGTCGACCGCGAGCGAGTGCAGCGTGCGCGTCGAGACGTAGAAGGCCGTGTTGAGGGCCGACAGCGCGGCGGTGAGCACCACGAAGTTCATCACCGCGGCGGCGGCCGGCAGCCCGGTCCACTCGAAGACCAGCACGAACGGGCTCGTGGTCAGCGCGCCGTCCGGCGCTCGGCCGACGGCTTGCGACACCGATACGATGACCACCATGCTGAGCAGGTAGTACAGGCATACGCGCAGAATCGTCCCGCGCGCGGCGCGCGGTAGGTCGCGCCCCGGGTCGGCCGATTCGGCGGCGGTCAGCGCCAGTGCCTCGGTGCCGCCGAAGCTGAAGGTCGCCACGATCAGCGCGACCACGAGGCCGGTGAGTCCGTGCGGCAGATAGGACGGCGCGTCGGTGACCGCCGACAGGCCGGTCGCCGGCCGGTCGGGCAGTCCGACGGTGAGGAGCACAGCGCCGAGGACGAGGAACACCACGATCGCGGCGACCTTGATGGACGAGAACCAGTACTCGACCGTGCCGAAGGCCCGCACCGGGAACACGTTGACCGTGATGACCGCCGCGGCGGCGAGCGTGACCGGTATCCACAGCGGCACCTGCGGCCACCAGTACCGAACGTAGATTCCCACCGCGACGGTCTCGGTGCCGGCGCCGATCGCGACCACACCCCAGTACAGCCAGCGTTGGGTGAACCCGGCGAGGGGGCCGAGGTAGCGGTGGGCGAGCGCGCCGAACCCGTGCAGGTCGGGATGGGCGACCGCCATCTCGGTGGCGGCGTAGGTGAGGGCGATCGCGAGAAGCCCACCGACGACGAAGGTGAGCAGCACGGTCGGTCCGGCCATGGAGACGGCGAGGCCGGAGCCGAGGAACAGCCCGGTGCCGATGACCCCGCCGATCGTGAGCATCCCGATCTGGCCCGACGTGAGGCCGCGATGGAGCGATGACGTGACAACAGAAGGTGACATGACCATGCCACCATGCAAACAAGCTGGTAGGGGCCGAACAACGAAGGAAATAACGCAGGACGTCAGGCGGGATCGGTGCCGTCGAGGATAGCCCGCATCGCCCGAGCCTTGCCCCGCCGGACGAGTGCGAAGGTAACGCGGTCGTCGTCAACCCCCGTTCGACCGCCCGCAGCGCGGTCGGCGGCGTCTCCGGGAGGGAGACTCCGCCGGCCGGCTCGGCTGCATTCCGGGTCACCAGTACGGCGTGAACTTCTTCTTCATGGCCACCTCCTCGACGTCGTCGACTGAGTCGGAGTCAACCGTCGGCGACTTGACAGGCACTGAACGCGACACCCGCCTGGCCGTCAGTGAATCTGCAGTGGTCGATGGAAGCGTCCGGGGTGTCGGGTCGGGACCGGAAGGACGCCACCATGAAGCCGCTGCTGCGGGACCGGGAGTTCCGTGCCGTCACGGTGACCGAGCTGCTGTCGGTGCTCGGTGACCAGCTCGCCCGGGTGGCACTGGCCCTGCTGGTCTTCGGACGAACTGGGTCGGCCGGGCTCAGCGGGCTCACCTACGGGCTCACCTACCTGCCCACCGTGGTGGGCGGCGTCCTGCTCTCGTCGACGGCCGACCGCCGGCCTCGCCGCGAGGTTCTGGTGGTCATCGACGGGATCCGGGCGGCGGTCGTCCTCGCCATGGCGATTCCCGGTGCTCCGCTGCCGCTGCTGTGCGGCCTGGTGGCGACGTCGGCGTTGCTGAGCGGCCCCTACCAGGCCGCCCGCCTCGCGCTGTTGCGCGACATCCTGCCGCCCGAGCGGTACGGCGCCGGGATGGCCGTGCGGCAGTCGGTGAACCAGGGGGCGACGCTGGCCGGGTTCGCCTCCGGCGGTTTCCTGTCGACTGCCTTCACGCCGGCCATCTGCCTGGTCGTCGACGGCCTCACGTTCGCCGTGTCGGCGATCGTCATCCTGCTGTTCGTCAGGCGTCGGCCGGCCGCCGCGACAGCGGGTGAGCCGACGACGATCACCTCGACGCTCGGCCTCATCTGGCGGTCGCCGGCCCGTCGCGCGATCTTCCTGATGACCTTCTCGGCGCTGTTCCTCATCGCCCCGGAGGCGCTGGCCGTGGCGCTCGCGGCCGAGGTGGGCCTCAGCCCGCGGTGGGTCGGCCTGTTCATGGCCTCGGCCGGACTGTTCGCCGTGGTGGCCCTGGGCCTCTTCGCCAGGTACGCCGTCGTGGCACATGACCCGCGGGCGTTCCCCATGGCGTGCGTGGCGCCCGGCCTGCCACTGCTGGCCGTCATCGCGCTGGACGACCCGTACCTGATCATGCTGGTCTTCGGTCTCAGCGGTGCGGCGTGGGCGGTGCTCATCGTCATCTCGGTGTCCGCGTTCGCGGAACTGCTCCCCGCCAGCCAGCGCGCCCGGGGGCTGGGCCTGGCGGCGTCCACGAACCTCACCGCGCACGGACTCGGCGCGGCCCTCGCCGGGCTGGTCGCCGATCTGCTCGGCGTCGGTGCGGCCATCAGCCTGCTCGGGATTGCGAGCGTCCTGTTCGCCGCCCTGCCCATTGCCCTCTGGCGTCGCGCGGATCGGGACGTCGCTTCGGCATCACGCGTGCCGACCCGGCCCGAGGGTATGCGCGACCTGACGGTCGGTTGATGCCCGAGATCGGAGCGCGTAAACGTGATGCCGTGATCCGATCACCTCACCCGCGCGAGCACGCCGCCTGCCCGCCAACTTGTCACGATGAGTTGTCAACCTGCTACCTATCGTTGACCATGGATGGAGGCGACTGACCCAGGATGAAACTGGCAAGGGCGGACTCATGGTCACGTACATGCCCATCCTCAAAGGCAGGGAAGGCGAGTTCAGGGCGATCGCGCAACTGCCCGCCGCTTTGGTGTGGCACATGTTGCCTATCTTTGAGGTGGTCCCGAGCGGCAACGGCTCTATCAGGGACGCCTACCGATTCACCAACCAGGTGCGCGAGTCAGCGCCGGCCGATCTGACGATCGCCGTTGATGTTCGGCATCTCACCGACCCAACCGGCGGCGCGCGTCGGCCATTGCGCGACATCGCCGAAGACCTCGCCGCCTGGGGGATCCCGATGCTGCCAGTCCTCCACCTGTACGACACCGCGGCACGGTTGGCGGACGTGCGACACGCGGCCGACCTCCATAACGGCCAGATGATTCTCCGGCTGGGCAGTGACACCCGCGACCCCGACGACGGGGAAGCCGAAGAGGCGTTGGAACGCCTTAGGAACGAGATCGGTCTGAACATCGAGCATTGCCACGTGGTCCTTGATGTTTTCGAGGTGCGATCCGAACGCGACCTGACCAGGGTCGAACCGGTCGTCCGCAAATGCGTGTCCTGTGCTCAGCGCTACCCCTGGCGTTCGGTCACGGTCGCGGCAGGTGCGATGCCGCAGAGCATCTCCCAACTCCCGGTCTACACACCAACAGCCCTGCGGCGCTGGGACCTACGGCTGTGGCAACGTGTGCAGGACCTCGGCATCCAGTACGCGGACTACAGCATCGCCCATCCCGGGATGGGCGGAGCGACTTGGCGGCCTATGCCCAGTCTCCGCTACAGCGATGACGAGGTGTGGTGGATCTACCGTTGGCCCCGAGGCGCGATCGACAGGCACCCGATGTACGACCTGTGCAAGGAACTGGTTACCTCCGACCATTGGCCTACACAAGGACGAGGCTTTTCCTGGGGAGATCGTGAGATCGCCACGCGGGCCGATGGCGTCGGTGGGCCCGGTAACGCCGCGAACTGGCGCGCCTGGACAACCTCGCACCACCTCGCGCAGGTCATGGATCAACTCGGCAGATCCGGATACAGCGACCTGCGCTCCAAATTCTGATCTCGCACCAACAACGGTGCACCTTCCGGCGTGGTCGCAGACGGAAGGGTGGTGGCGGCGATGATCACCTCAGCCCGGGGGACTGGTCCACCTTGAGGTTGGCCGCGTCCTCGCTGGGTTCCAGGACGACCAAGGTGCCGACAGCCAACGCCGAATTCTGGCGAATGCAGCACCACCGCTCATGCCTCCGGCACCGAGGAGCTGATCGCGTTGTTGGCCGGTCGCCAGCGCGCCGGGGCCGGGCGTCCGCGGACCTCGCCGAGGTGCAAGAAATGCGGCCGTCGTCGTCCTCGGTGGCGATGAGGTGGGCGTGGGCGCACAGAACAAGTGCACTCCTCGATCGCCCAACGGGTCCGCTGGGGTGGGCGGCGCGTGCGTCCCTGGCCGGGCCCGAAGGGACACTTGTCGCATGTCCTCGACGATGCTCGTGGTCGGCCCGAAGCTCGGTGTCGCGCTGGTTGTCCTGACCCTTGTGGCGGCGGCGGTCGTGACCCTCGGAAAGCTGGGTCACGGTCGGCAGGTCGTGGTCGCCGCCGTCCGTGCGGCGATCCAACTGGGTGCCGTGTCGCTGCTGATCGTGGGCATCGTGGTGTCGCTGTGGGCCACGGCCGCGTTTGTCGTTCTGATGTGCGTGGTGGCGACGGTCACGTCCGGTCGGCGGGTCACCGGCGGTGGCCGGGGCTGGTGGGCGGGTGCGCCGATTGTCGCGGGCAGCATGCTGGTGGTGGCGGGGCTGCTGTCGGCGGGCCTGGTGCCGATGCGCGGTATCGCGATCATCCCGGTCGCGGGGATCCTGATCGGCGGGGCGATGACCGCGACGTCGCTGGCGGGTCGTCGTGCGCTTGACGAGCTGACCAGCCGGCGTGGTGAGGTGCAGGCCGGCCTGGCCCTGGGCCTGCTGCCGCGCGACGCGGTGCTGCTGGTGTGCCGTCCGGCGGCCGGACAGGCGTTGGTCCCGGCGCTTGACCAGACCCGGACGGTGGGCCTGGTGACCCTGCCCGGCGCCTTCGTCGGGGTGCTGCTCGGTGGAGGAAGCCCTCTCGTCGCAGGGGTGACGCAGTTGGTGGTGCTCGTCGGGCTCCTTGCCGTGGAGGCTGTCGCCGTCGTCCTCACCGTCGAGTTGGTGGCCCGCGACCGTCTCCGGCCCGCCGGATCGCAGCCCGGTCACTGACCTTCGCCCCACTCGCCGCTCAGGTGTGTGCACCGGGCGCGCGGCGACATCGACACACGGCGGCCGAGCAGGCGACGACGCTGTGTCGCGCCGGAGGGGGCGGCCCGAGCGGCTCCGACCAGACTCCCGCTCACCGGCGTGCGCGGATGCCAGTTGCGGTGCCGGCCGGGTATTTTCCAGGCGTGACCGAGTACGCCGCTCTGCTGCATGCCTACGGCCTCGCCGGGGACACCCCCGGCCATCTGGCGGCGCTCGCCGGCGACGACCCGGCGGCCCGCGCGAGGGCGATCAAGCACCTACGGTCGGCGATCGTCCACCAGGGAACGCCGTGGACCGCGACCCCGCCGGCCGCCCTCGACGTGGCCGCGCTGCTCGTCGACCCGCGGGTGACCGATCCCGACCTGCGCGCCGAACTGCTCAACTTCCTGGCCGCGGTGGCCGAGGCGGGCAGCAGCACGGACCGGGACCTGCCCGAGCCGGACTTCGACGTGGACGCCGCTCTGGCCGAGGCACTTCGCGACGGCGACGAGGAGGGGATCTGGGAGGACGGGCGGCTGCAGGGCGCCCTCTATGTCCGGGCCGTACTCGGCTGCCGGCAGATCGTGCCGACGCTGCTGGCCACGGCCACCGCGGCGTTGTCCGATCCGTCCCCGCAGGTCCAGGCCGCGGCCGCGCGCACGATCGGCGCCTGCGGTGGGGTGACGCCTCCCGCCCGGGGGAGGTGACCCGGCCGGCCGGGCCGCACGCCGAGGCCCCTGTCGGCGGATGCGCTGGCTGGTGTCCCGGTGCGGGGTGGGCGGCGGAACAGGCCACCCACCCCCTGGGGGTCCGGGTCAGTAGCGACGCAGGACGCGCTTGTCGGCGTCCAGGCCGCGGTCCAACTTGATCACGATGAACTCGTTGTTGTCCGCCTGACCGGCCGTGCGGCCCGAGGAGGACGGGAAGTTGTTGTCGTTGAGGACGGCGATCGTGCGGTCGTCGAGGATCACCACGTCCTCGATGGTCTGGAACGGGAACGTGAAGGTGCTGCCGAACCCGCCGACGTGCCGGGGGTTGGCGATGTCCATCAGGTCGGCGACGAGCGTCTTGTCGAGGCGCCCGTCCCGGTCCCGGTCGCGCTTGTCGGCCAGGTAGATCCTCTTCACCTTCGCCGTCGCACCCTGGCCGTTGTCCCGTTCGATGATCAGGAAGCGGTCGCGGTCGACCATGATCGCGTCACCGATCGCGTGGTCGGCGGCGTCGAGCGCGTAGGTCCAGCGCCGACCGGTGTAGGTGTTGGTCCGGACGTCGAACTCGTTGAGCCGGAGGGTGCCCGCCGGGTCGCCCGCGACAGTGCCCTCGAGCAGCGGATAGAGCGTGCCGCCGTCCGGTGACTGGGCCATGCCCTCGAAGCCCTTGCTGCTGGACAGGTTGGCCGGGGTCGTGCCGCGGGTCGGGTTCTCGGGAGCGAACACGCCCGGCAGTTGCACCGGCGCCTGCAGGAGGCGGCCCGCGCGGTCGAAGTGCAGCAGGTACGGACCGAACTCGTCACCGATCCAGTACGTGCCGTCGGCCGTCCGAGTGATCGACTCGACGTCGAAGTCGGCACCGGTGAGCACCCGGTCGGCGCGGGTGAGAGCGAACGGAACCTTGCCGTACGGGTCGGTCAGGTTGATGCCGCCGACCACGTCGACGGTGCCGCTGGCGAAGCCGGGCGCGACCCGTTGGACACGCAGCAGGAAGTCGGCACTGTTGGCCTTGTTGCCGAAACCGTTGTCGGACAACACGTCGAAGGTGCCGTCGCTGTTGCGGAGGACGCCGCTGAACCCCTGGACCGGTTGGTCGGCGAACGGCGGGATGATGCCGTTGATCGGGGCAGTGCCCAGCGACGAGCCGGCCGGTTCGCTACCGGGAACGAATGTCGCCGCCGGCAGCATGGCGAATTTGATCAGCTCGGCCCGGTGCCGCGTGCTCTGCTCGGCCGCGGACGCGGCGCCCGGCAGCGTCAGGATCAGCGCGGCCACCGCAGCACCCAGGCCGACCCGCTTGCTTACTGCCATCAATCCTCATCTCGTCGGGAACGAAGGACCAGGGTGATCCGATGGCAAGGTAGGGAGACGCGGTGAACTCGGACTGACCACAGGGAAACCGCGCCCGGGCCGTGCGGTGACCCTTAGGGCGTGTGGCAAAGTCCTCGGCCCGGCCAGGGGCTTTGCCACACGCCCTTGAGGCGTGTCGGTGGTCAGCGGGGCAACGGGGGCAGCGTCGGGCTGTCGAGCCAGGCGGCGAACAGGCCGTCCAGGGGCTCGCGGGCGAAGCGCTGGGCGTGCAGCCGGAACTGCTCGGTCGTCACCGTCGCGTGTTGGTGCTCGGCGACCCAGGCGCGCAGCAGCGCGAAGAACGACTCGTCGCCGACCCGCTTGCGCAGGGCGTGCACCGCGAGCGCACCCCGCTTGTAGACAAGCGGGTCGAACATCCGGTCGACGCCGGGATCCGCCACGATGACGGTCCGCGGGCGATCCGCGACCCACGCGTGCCACTGCGCGGCCAGGGCGTCTGTCGGCAGGTCGCCGCAGACGCCGGACCACAACCACTCGGCGTACGTGGCGAAGCCCTCGTTGAGCCAGATGTGCCGCCAGTCGGCCACCGTGAGGCTGTTGCCGAACCACTGGTGGGCCAGCTCGTGCACCACCAGCCGCTCGTGGGTGCGCCGCCCGTCGACGTGGTTTCGCCCGAAGACCGCCATGCCCTGCGCCTCGACCGGATCGTCGAGGTCGTCGTCGGCGACCACGACGACATACTGCGTGAAGGGGTACGGCCCGAAGAGCCGCTGTAGCGCCGACATGATCTGGCCGTGCCGGCCGAAGTCGTGGGCGGCGTTCCGGCGCAGCGCGGGCGGGATCGCGGCGCGCTGCGGCACCGCACCGACCGCCAGGTCCACCAGCTCGTAGCGGCCGATCTGGACACTCATCAGGTACGGCGAGGTGGGCTCGCGCCGCTCGTACACCCACGTCGTGCCGCCCGCGGCCCGGCGTTGGAGCACGGGATCACCTGTCACCACCACCGTGTACGGGGAGGAGGTCGTGACCGCCACCCGGAAGGTGGCCTTGGCGCCGGGTTGGTCGTCGCACGGGAACCAGGACGGCGACCCGTTCGGCTGGCTGGCCACCAGCACCCCGTCGGTGAGTTCCTCCCACCCGAGGGTGCCCCAGCGGCCGGCGATGGGCACCGGCTTTCCCGCGTACCGGATCTCCACCCGGAAGGTGTCCCCGGCGCCGATCGGCCGCTCGGGTTTGATCTGCAGTTTGTCCGGGCGGTGCAGGTACTTCGCCGGGCGCCCGTCGACCCGGACGTCCTGGACGCGCAACCGACCGAGATCGAGGGTGAACCGCGACAACGACTGCCCGGCCACCGCGGTGAGGTCCGCCCGGCCAGCGAGGCGGTTGGACACGACCCGGTAGTCCAGGTCGAGGTCGTAGTGCCGCACCCGGTAGCCGCCGTTGCCGTGCTCGGGCAGGTAGGAGTCGCCGGAGCGACCGGCGCCGGGCGTCGCGCCGCTCGACGCCGACGCCGCCTTCGGATTCATGCCGACCGTGCCGCTGGCGCCGGCCAGGTGGTGATCGGGTTACCCAACCATCGGCTGTCGCACGGCACGGCGTCGCCGCGGGTCACCAGCGAACCGGGCCCGACGGTGGTCCGCGCCCCGATGCTCGCACCCGGCAGGACGATGCCGTGCGGGCCCAGCGCGGCTCCCGCGCCAAGTGTCACCTCGTCCATGCTCATCACACGATCATGGAACAGGTGGGTCTGCACCACACAACCGCGGTTCACGGTCGCGCCGTCGCCGAGGCGCACCAGGTCGTACTCGGGCAGCCAGTAGGTCTCCAGCCACACGCCCCGGCCGATCTTCGCGCCGAGCGTGCGCAGCCACGCCGCGAGCAGTGGCGTGCCGGTCGCGAAGCGGACCAGCCACGGCGCGGCGAGGACCTCGACGAACGTGTCCGCGAGTTCGTTGCGCCAGACGAAGGAGGTCCACAGCGCGCGCTCGGCGACCCGGAAGCGTCCGACCAGCAGCCACTTCGCGGCCGTCGCGATGGCGGCGGCGGTGATCGCCGCGCCGAGCAGCACCGGCCCGGCGGCGAGCGCCGCCGCCCACCACCCGCCGGCCCGCCAGACGATCGCGAGTACGGCCAGGACGCCGACCGCCAGGGCACCGGCGCACATCACCGGGACGATCCGGCACAGCTCGATCGCGGCCCGGGCCAGCTTCAGGCGCAGCGGCGGGTCGAAGGTGCGGCTGGTGTCGGACGCTTCCACGGTCCGACGCAGCGGCATCGGCGGCGCGCCGAGCCACGAGGAGCCCTTCTTCGCCTTGAACGGCGCCGACGACAACACGCCGACAAGCCCGCGCTTGGGCACCGAACGCCCGGGTGCCGCCATCCCCGAGTTGCCGAGGAAGGCCTGCTTACCGATGCGGGCCGGGGCGACCCGCAGCCATCCGTGGCTCAGCTCGTAGGTCGCGACCATGGTGTCGTCGGCCAGGAAGGCCCCGTCGGCGACGGTGGTCATCGCCGGCAGTGCGAGCACCGTGGACGCCTCCACCCCGCGCCCGACCCTGGCGCCCAGCAGCCGCAACCACACCGGCGTGAAGAGGCTGGCGTAGAGCGGGAACAGCCCGACCCGCGCCATCCCCATCAGCCGTTCGGTCGTCCACACCTGCCACGCCACCCGACCCTGCACCTGGTGGTAGCCGGCGCGCAGGCCGATGCTGAGCGCCCGCACCGCCCCGAGCACCAGCAGCGCATAGCCCACCAGGTAGGCGACGGTCGCCACCGCGACGGCGGCCAGCACCGCGCCGACAGTGGGCCGGACGGCGAGCGTCCAGCCGAGCAGGGCGAGCGCCGGCAGGGCGGCCACAACCGGCAGCAGCCCCAGCAGTTGGGCGGTCAGCGCGTACGCGATCGGCCAACCGCGAGACCGCAGTCGCGTTCGCACCGGCCGCTGACCGGGCCACTCGGCGGGATCCTTGGCAGCGGGGGTGGCAGGTGAGCCGGCCCAGCGCTGATTCGCCGGTACGGCGCCGGTCACTGTCGAGCCGGCGGCGATGCGCGCGCCCTTGCCGACGCGGGCGCCGGGCATCAGGGTGCTGCGGGAACCCACCCGGGCACCCGCGCCGACGCGGACCCTGCCGACATGGACGACGTCGCCGTCGACCCAGTGGCCGGTCAGATCGACCTCTGGCTCGATCGCCGCGCCGCGGCCCAGTTTCAGCAGGCCGGTGACCGGCGGTGCGGAGTGCAGGTCGACGTCGGGAGCGATGGACGCGCCGAGCGCCCGGGCATACGTGATCATCCAGGAGGCTCCGGCGACGCTCGTGGCGCCGGTCAGCTCGGCGAGGCGTTCGGCGGCCCACAGCCGCAGGTGCACGCCGCCGCCGCGCGGGTAGCTGCCGGGGCGTACCCCGCGCAGCAGCAGCCGCGCTCCCGCGGCGGCCAGGGCGATCCGGCCCAGCGGGCTGAACAGCAGAAGCCAGCCCAGCGCCACCCACCACCAGGACACGGCAGGCGCCCACGGTGCCGGCGTGAGCAGGGTGAGCAGGTTGCCGAGGGCGGCCAGGACGGTCAGCCAGCGCAGCCCGACCAGCGCGAGCATCGGCACCATCAGCGCGGCCTGGATCAGCCCCGCGCGCCTCGGCGTCGGCCGGACCTCCCGGCGTGTCGCCGCTGTGCTGTCGAGCGCGTCGAGCATCGTCGCGAGCCGCGACAGTTTCGGGTGGAGGTAGATGTCCGCCACCGAGACCCGGGGGTGCCGGCGCCGGATCCAGGCCACCAGTTGCGCCGCGTTCAGGCTGCCGCCGCCGTGGGTGAAGAAGTCCGCGTCCGCCTCGGTGGGGCGTACGCCGAGGATTTCCGCCCAACCGCCGGCGAGCCACTCCTCGGTCGCGGTCAGCTCGCCTGCGGTGTCCTGCCCGGTGGCCAGCGGCCACGGCAGCGCGGCCCGATCCACCTTGCCCGATGTTCGGGTCGGCAGCGCCTCCACCACGGCCAGCAGCGGCACGAGCGCGGCCGGCAACTGCTCACGGATCCGCAGCGCCGCCGTCGCGGCATCGAACGTGACGCCGTCGTGCGGAACCACGTACCCCACCAGCAGCTGGTTGCCCGCGGCGGTGCGCTGCACCGCCGCGGCGGCACCGGCGACGTCGGGCAGCGCCTGCAGCGCGGCGTCGATCTCACCCAGCTCGATCCGGCGTCCGCCGAGCTTCACCTGTTCGTCACCGCGGCCGACGAACAGGAGCCCCTCGGGCTCCGCCCGGACGATGTCACCGCTGCGGTACGCCCGCTGCCAGCCGAGCGCGGGCAGCGCCGCGAACTTCTCGGCGTCCTTGCCCGCGTCCAGGTAGCGGGCGAGCCCCACCCCGCCGATCACCAACTCGCCGGTCGCACCCATCGCGACCGGAGCGCCCGAGGCGTCGACCACCGCGAGGTCCCAGCCGGCCAGCGGCAGTCCGATCCGGACCGGCCCCTCGCCGGTCATCCGCGCGGCGCAGGCCACGACTGTCGCCTCGGTCGGCCCGTAGGTGTTCCAGACCTCGCGGCCCTCGACGGCGAGGCGCTGCGCCAGCTCCGGTGGGCAGGCCTCACCACCGAAGATCAGCAGCCGGACCTCCTCCAGCGCCTCGACCGGCCACAGCGCGGCGAGCGTCGGCACCGTCGACACCACCGAGATGCGCTGCTCGGCCAACCACGGCCCGAGGTCGACACCGCTGCGGACGAGCGACCGCGCGGCCGGCACCAGACAGGCACCGTGCCGCCACGCCAGCCACATCTCCTCGCAGGACGCGTCGAACGCCACCGACAGCCCGGCCAGGACCCGGTCCTGCGGGCCGATCGCCTCGCTGGCCTCGTCGGCGAGGAACAACCGCGCCTCGGCGTCGACAAAGGCCGCCGCCGCGCCGTGGCTGACCGCCACCCCCTTCGGGGTGCCGGTCGAGCCGGAGGTGAAGATGATCCAGGCGTCGTCGTCCGGGCCGGGCCGGGCGATCCGACCCCCGGGGGTACGCCGCACCGACACCGCCAGCCCGTCCCCGAGCACCGCCGCCACTCCCGCCTCGGCGAAGACGAGCTCGACGCGTTCCTCCGGATCGTCCGCGTCCACCGGTACGTAGGCCGCGCCCGCCGCGAGAACGCCGAGGATCGCCAGGTACAGCTCGGCCGTACCGGAGGAGATCCGGACACCCACGCGGTCGCCGACACCGATGCCGTGCCCGGCCAGCGACCGCCGGACGGCCTCGACCTCGTCGGCCAGGTCGCGGTACGTCAGTGCCGTGGCACCGTTGTCGAGTGCGAGAGCCTCGGCGTGCGTGTGCACGGAGTCGTCGAGAATGTCGACGAGCGTGCGGCGGGCCGCCGCCGGGGAGGATCGGAACACCGCGGGGATCCTCGGTGCGGCAGCTGTCGGCGGTAGCGCAACCACCTGGAGTTCACTCGTCACGGGCACCCGGCGTTCACCATCTTCGTCTCAGGGATCGGCGTCAACCAGGCATGCGGCATGCGGACCCGCCCTGGGCAGCCCTCAACGCTACGTCGCACCGGCCGGAAGAGACGACGAAGTAGCGGCTTCGTGTCCACCACCACAGCGATCCCTTCCACGAACACCGATCGACCGCGACATGGCCGCGGACGCGCCGTCGGCACCACGCCCTCGGCGCGGGCAGCGCGATGGCCGCATCGCCGCGATGATGGTCACCAGCCCCAGCCGAGAGAGGATCTTCGATGACGGTTGTGCAGCGGTACCGGGTGGGCGTGGCGCTGGCCGGGCTCCTGCTGGTCACCACCAGCGGCTCGGCGGCCTCGGCGGCGTCGCCGACGGTGAATGCGCCGACCACGACCACGCTGACCACCCAGGGCCGCACCGCGGAGAGCTACACGGGCCTGATGAACGGCGAATCATTCCAGCAGGACGGCATCGTCTCGCACCGCCGGTGGCAGTACGCGGCGTTCTGGGACGCCCAGGGCTACGTCAACGTCTCCCGGCGTCCGACGAACGGCACCTGGCAGACCATCCGACTGACGGACTATCGCACCACCACCACCGATTCACACAACGTGATCAGCATCGGGCTCTCCCACGTGGACGGAAGCATCCACCTCTCGTTCGACATGCACTCGCAGCGTTTCCGCTACCGCAAGTCGGTGGCCGGCATCGCCACCGCGCCGGACACCGCCACCTGGTCACCGGGCATCTTCGGCGCCGTGCAGAACAGCCTCGCCGGGCGCGACATGGCCGTCATGACCTATCCCCAGTTCACCACCATGCCCGACGGCAACCTGCAACTGACGATCCGGACGGGGGAGAGTGGTAACGGCAACCAGGTCCTGTTCGAATATCGGGCCGGTGCGTGGAGTTTCGTCGGCAAGATCATGAACGGCACCACGCTCGGCAACAACGCCTATCTGTTCGGCTTCCAGTACGACGCGCAGGGTCTGCTGCACCTGACCTGGACCGTCCGGGAGACCTTCGACGCGAGTAGCAACCACGATCTCTTCTACACGTACAGCGCGGACCGCGGCCGAACGTGGCGCAGTGGGTCGGGTGCGCTGATCGGCACCGCCGACTCCAGTCCGATCTCGACGACCACCGCCGCGGCGCGGTTCTGGAGCATCGGGCAGAACCGCGGCCTGATGAACCAGGAATCGCAGACGGTGGACTCGGCGGGGAACGTGCACGTCCTGGCCTCCCACCTGCCGCCGTCGGCGCCCAGTGACGCCGTCTTCACCAACGCCCGCACCAGCGCCGTGCTCGTGCACTACTGGCGTGCGGCGGCGACCGGCCAGTGGAGCCAGCGAATCCTCGGCTACCAGGCGGGCGTCAGCCGCGGTGACATCGGCGTCGACTCCCAGGACAACCTCTTCGTGGTCAGCGCCGCGTCGAACACGGGTGTGCTGCAGATCGCCACCGCGTCCCGGGCCTCGGGTTGGTCGGACTGGGCCGTCCGCTATCGGTCCACGGCGAGCTTCACCTCGGATCCGCTGCTCGACCACCGCCTGCTGAAGTCCAACAACATCGCCAGCGTGTTCGCACCCCACAGGGGCGGCAGCCGGATCGACGTCCTGAACTTCACAAGCGCCGGGAACTGACCGACCCGGCCGGTCGTCGTCTGGGCCCGCCGCAGGCCGGCCAGGGGCTTTGACACGGGCCCTAACGGGACGTGGCGGAGTCGACGCGGAGCAACTGTGCGACGGCGTCCGGGCGGTCCAGTGGCACGATGTGGCCGCTGTGCGGAATCAGCTCACCGGAAAGGTCGTCGGCGATGGGGGTGAGCTGTCGGTAGAGCAGGTCGCCGACGGTGTTGCCGCCGACCGCCAGGGTGGGCGTGGTCAGCCGGCCCGCCGTGGAGATCGCCGCCGCGTTCTGCTCGGCGGCGCGGTAGTAGCCGAAGCCGCAGCGCAGCGCCGCACGACCGGTGTACGCGCTGACGAATGCGTCCCTGATCTCCGGGGGCACCCCCCGGCGCTCGAAGGTGCCGGCCAGCAGGAAGAAGTCGAGGTATTCGGCCTCGTGGCCTTCGAGCACCGTCTCGGCCAGCCCGGGGGCCGTGTGGAAGCCGAACCACCACGGTGGTGCCGGGAAGCCACCAGGCAGGCCGGGCAGCGTCGCCTCCATCAGCACCAGGCGGCGTACCCGGGCCGGGTGCAGGGCGCCGAGCAGGAAAGCGGCGGGCACGCCCGCGTCCAGGGCCACGACCTCGGCCTGCTCGACCCCCAGCGCGTCGAGCAGGCCGAGCATGTCACCGGCACCGGTCGCCGCGTCGAACCCGTCCGCCGCGCGAGCGCTGTCGCCGAGCCCGCGCAGGTCCGGTGCGATGACGCGGCGCCGCCCACCCAGCAACGGCAGCACCTCGCGCCAGACCTGCCAGGTGTGCGGCCAGCCGTGCATCAGCAGCACCGGCGGGCCCTCGCCGTCCAGGGCGACGTTCAACTCCGTGCCGTTTGTCCGGATTCTGCGCAATTCCATGTCTGATCTCCCGGCGGTTACCATTGGTTACCTGCATACCATGGGAGATGCCTGATGACCTGGCAAGAGGGCACTTTCGCGCCACCCGGTGAGCCCGGAGTAACCGGGGACCTCTTCAGCCCGGACTGCCCGACCCGGCAACTGCTCGACCGGATCGGCGACAAGTGGACGTCGATGCTGATCAAGGTGCTGGCGGAGAACCATCCGGCCGAGCTCGGGTTCGCGGAGCTGCGTCGCCGCGCACCCGGGGTGTCGAACAAGATGCTGTCGCAGACGCTGCAGAGCCTGTGCCGCGACGGCCTGGTCACCCGCCGCGTCGAGGCGAGCGTGCCGCCGCGCGTCCACTACGCGCTCACCAGCCTGGGGCTCTCCCTGGACGCCCCGCTGGCGGTGGTCCGGGCCTGGGCCGAGCGGCACATCTCCACAATCGAAGAACACCGTCGCAGCCCTGGCCAGTAGTGGTGCCCGCGCGGATCAGTCGAGGCCGGTGCGGCCCTCGGCCCAATATGCCTTGCCCATGACCCGCCGGGGTTTCCGCTCCCACCCACGGCTGTCCCGCCGCACCGCGTGCACCGTCGCCGCGTCGCCGGTGACGATGAGGGTGTACGGCACCTGGACGGCCGCCGTGTGGCCGTGCTGAAGAAGCTCGACCCGGTCGGCGGCCTTCGGGACGACCGCCACTCGTTCGGTGATCCCCAGTTGGGCGAGTACGTCGGTGAGCGCGAGCGGATCGCGTGCCTCGAAGACATACGACGTCTCGGCGGGAATGGTGCGCAACGCGTGGGCGAGCGCCACGCTCGTCTCGTCCCCGACGAAGAGCACGGGACCGGCGGCCTCGCGCAGGTCGATGGAGCGCCGTGGCCCGAAGACCGCACAGGTCTGGCCCTCTGTCACCCGCTCGAACCACTGCGCCGCCGGACCGTTTCCGTGCGTGTACGCGACCAGCTCCGTCACACCCCGGTCGGCGTCCCAACTCGTTGGTGTGTAGGTGCGCAGGCTCATCGAACCGCGTCGCGGGCGGAGCTGGAGTTTCGCTCCGGGCACCCAGGTCGCCTTTCGGAACGCCTCGGCCGACAGCGTCATCCGGACGAACTCGGGGGAGAGGTGGCTGAGGCCGGTGACGTGGGCGTCGTCCAGCATCACGCCACTGGCGAGGTCGGCCAGGCGTTCGGCGAGTCCGGGCATTGGTCCTCAATTCAGGCGTTGTCGTGGTGCGGCCAACTGCTTCCGCGCCGGGGCCAGCTCGTCAGTCGTACTCGATCGGCTCCTCGCTCCGGAACCCGAGGTGGGCACCCGCCGCTTCGTCCCTGCCCAACCCGATGATGCCAGTGCCCTGACCACCGCCGCCCGCGAGCTTGCCGGCCAGCCCGATCGACCGAGCTGAACACATCGATTGGGCCCGCTCCGCGCGACGCTCGACCACCCCCTGTCCCGAGCCCGCCCCCAGAGTGCGCCGGATCGTCCAACCACCTCAGGCCATTCCGCCCACCGCGCGATGCACGTCGATCCAGCAATGCGTAAATCGGCTGACGCCGTTTCCGGCAAAGGATGACGCCGCACACCGATCGAGGGCGTGTCGAGATCCTGTCGACTGGCAGGGGCAGGGCCGACGACATCCGATGAGCGAACAAGGGACAGTCCTGTCGCGCCGTAGCGCGCAATGCCTTTCGCGCTCCCCAAAACCGTGGCCATACTCTACGCGTCCAATCGAACGCCCTGGGTAACCTGCCCGGGCGTCTGCTGACAGGAGATGACGTGCTTAGACGCGCTTCCACGCTGGGGGTCGCCCTGCTGGCCTGCTTCGCGTTCAGCGGCGTGACCGCCATGCCGGCGCAGGCGTGGGTCCCCGAATGCCCCGTCGATTCGGAGTGTGGCGGTGGCGGTGAGGGTGGCGGTGGCGGTGGCGGCGGCACCCCACCCACCCCGGCCTACAACCTGCAGGGCGTCATCCAACTGGAAGACACCGGCCACGAGGGAAGCTGGCCACTGCGTGTGGGTGGCATCAAGGTCCGCGGCTACTCCCGGCTCGCCACCTGGGGCAACGACCGGGTGGACGCCAACTACATAAACGTCAGGTGCTCCGCCACCGTGCTCAGCTACGCCACCCACGACTATGACTCCGAGAACAACGGCGCCCTCGTCGACGTGACCTTCTGGTCTCCGACCGTCCCGGTCACCGGCGTTCCCGTCCAGTCCCGCACGGTCACGGTCAACTGCACCCACCACGCCGAGAAGAACGGCGTCAACTACGACACCACAAGCACCGCCCAGTTCGTCATCTCCGAATGATTCCCGGCGGGGGCGGTCCAGACCGGACCGTCCCCGCTGCCGTCGACAGCTCATCCCCGCCCTCGATCGCTGCCGATGTGCCGTCCGGTGTGCGGGCACCCCGACGACGGCCGGCAGGCTGCTGGCAGCCTTGCCCAAATCATCTTAGTCATTAAGATAACTGCATGGTTGCATCGACGGACTTCTCAGTGGCGATCGCCGGTGCCGGCCTCTCCGGCCTCTGCCTCGCCCAGTACCTGATGCGTGCCGGCATCGACGTGCACGTCTACGAGCGGGACCCGGGCCCCTTCGTCCGGCGGCAGGGCTACCGGATCATTCTCGACCGGTACGGGCTGGAAGCACTGCGCGCGAGCCTGCCCCGCTCGCTGTACAACCTGGCACTGACCACCGGTGACGAGCCCGGCGGGCACCTGCGCTTCACCGACAGTCGGCTGCGGGACGCCTTCACCATCACCTTCAAGGACGAGCCGCACGCGACCCGCCAGGTCGACCGGCTGACCCTGCGATCGATCCTGCAGTCCGGGCTGGACGGACGCATCCACTACGGCAAGGACGCCGTCGCGGTGGACAGCGGCGACCCGGCAAGGCCGCGGCTGCGCTTCTCCGACGGCGGGGCCGCGACGGCAAGCGTCGTCGTGGGCGCGGACGGCGTCGGCTCGGCGCTGCGCGCGCAGCTCATGCCGGACGCGGACCCGGCGAACACCCCGATGGCGGGCATCTACGGCCGGTCGCCCCTGCGGCGCAACGGCGTGAGCGTCATCCCGGACGCGCTGCGTTCCAGCGGGGTCCTGGCCATCGCCGACCGGCCGGGCCTCGCCTTCTTCTTCACCTCCATGCGGTTCGGCGAGAGCCCGTCGGAGGCGTTCGCGCGCCTGGCACCGGGCAGCTATGCGCCCACCGGCGACGACTACGTCATGTGGGGACTGCTGCTCCGGCAGGAGGAGGTGCCCGTCGACGTGCGCGGGGACCTGCTGGCGCTGTGGAGACTGGCCGCCCGGAGAGGTACGGACTTTCACCCGCTGATCCGGCGGCTGGTCGACAGCGCCGAACTGGACGCCACGGTGCTCAACCTCTTCGCCACCGGCCGGCGCCCGCGCCGGTGGGCGGTGCCCCGGGCGACGTTGATGGGCGACGCCGTGCACGCCATGCCGCCGTTCGGCGCCCACGGCGGCAACACGGCGCTGCGCGACGCCGCCCTGCTCGGCCACCGGCTGGTCGAGGCCCGGGCGAGCGGCGCGCCGGTGCAGGAGGCGATCGCCAGCTACCAGGACGAGATGGTGTCCTACGCCTTCCGCGCCGTCGACACCGCCGCCGGGTTGATGCGCCGCCTCACCGGGGGTGCGGCGGCACCGCACTGGGTGCTGACCCGCGTGTTACCTCGGCTGCACCGGGTCACCGTCCCGGAGGCATGATTGCGGGCATGTCCCACCAACCGGTCCGGGCGTCCGCGATCGCCGACCTCATGCGCGCCGGGCAGGAGATGTCGCGGCTGTCCATGGTGTTCCGGTACGCCATCGCGGAGCGGCTGGGCCTCACCGTGAGCGACCTGGAGTGCCTGGACTACCTGGCGGATGTCGGATCGGCCACCGCGGGGCAGGTCGCCGAGCGGACCAACCTCACCACCGGGGCGGTGACCAGCATGCTCCGCCGGCTCCAGCAGGCGGGCTACGTGCTGGCCGAGCGCGATCCGGCGGACCGGCGGCGGGTGATCGTCACCCTGCGGCCGGAGCGGCTCGCCGAGTTGAGGCGACCGTACGAACGATTCGCCGAGCGGGCGGAGCGGCTCATCGAGGGCTACGGCGACGAGGAGGTCATGCTGCTGCTCCGGCACTACGACCGCATGCAGGCCGTGTACCTCGCCGAGTTGGACCGCCTGGGCAGCGGCGACACCGCACAGCGCTCCGCCTGGGACGGCATCGCCTGACCGGTCCGCTGCCCGACGACGAGATGCGGTGCCTACTCCCGCCAGCCGGTCAGCTCCACCCCCTTGGCCAGTTCCACCCGGAAGCCGACGGCGATCTCAGCGCTGTCGCCCGGTGCGAGCGACAGCCGCCAGGCCAGCTCTCCCAGCTCCGTACGCTCCGCCGGTGCCGGTGCCAGGTTCGTCTCCCGCACCACCACCGCCTCGTCGCGGGACACCGGCAACTGGTCGCGTACCTCGACGGTCGCCGACCGCGGCGTGTGGTTGGCGACGGTGATCCGGTAGTCCACCTCCCGCCGCCGCGTCGACCCGAGCGCGGCCCTGGTCTCCGAGCGCCGGTGCAGCTTCCGCTCCACCCGCAACCGGTCGTCGACCCCGAGCCCCAGCTCGATCTCCTCGCCCGGCGCCCACATCGGCAGCCCGGTGGCCGCCACGAAATCGGCGCCGTGGAAGACCGCCGCCGGACCGGGCAGCATCGTGTGCTCCGACGTGTTGCGTACCGTCGCACGCAGGTGCGCCTCGGCGGCACGGACCGGCACGGTCACATGGTCCAGTCGGGTTGGCAGCTCCAGCACGGCGATGGTGGCGCGGTGCGCGCTGCCGTCGGCCGGCACCGCCGCCGGCCGGGCCGGCCGATAGGTGGCCGCGCTGACGCCCTGCTCGACCTGGGCGACGCTCTCCTGCAACCGTTGCCGGGGCGCCGCGGACGGTGCCGGCGCCCCACCCGGTGCCGGGGGCGGCATCCCGACCGGCATGGCCGCCGCCGCGCCCGCGACCGGCACCGGCCGAAGCAGGTCGAGATACCAGGGCGACAATTCGGGTACGCCTGTCGTCGCCGCAGGCCGGGCGGTCGAGAGCTGGAGCTCGCACTCCGGCCAGTCCTCTCCGGTGCTCTGGCTGACCAACCCGAACCAGGTGACGGTCATCGTGTCCTCGACCAGCCGCAGGTCATAGGAGGGCCGCCACACCGCACCGTCGACCAGATAGGTCAACTCCAGTTCCACCTCCGCGCCGTCGGCCGCCACCGAGACCGTCACCTCGGCGGCCAACCGGTCCGGCGTCCGCTTGCCACGCGCCGCGTTCAGGTCGCGCTCGACCGCGGCCAACTCCGCGACCAACTCGGTGCGCCGCCGAGACAGCCCGCGCCGCCGGCCGCGTGACTCGGCCAGCTGACCGGCCACCGAGTCACTGAAGGCCGCCACGTCGGTCGGCGCCGCGTCGCCGGAGGCCAACGCCCTGGCGTACGTGCCACCGGCTCGCTCGGCCAGCCGGGTGAGGAACTCCCCGCGCTGCTCCTCGATTGCGTCCGCGTCCGCGACCTCGGCCAACTCGTCGTTCAGCTCGCGGCGTCGCTGTTCGAGGTCGACGATCTGCGGGTCGGCGCTGCGGGCCTGCCGCCAGGTGGTCACGTCCACACCGAGCACCGTGGCCGCGCCCCGCCCACCGACCCGGATGGAGTCGCGCCGCAGGCCGAGTGGGAGTGGCGCGACGCGTAGCCGGTGCTCGCCGGCGGCCAGCCGAGGGCTGCCCCGGCGGGTGACCCGGGCCCGGTCCGGGTAGACGGTGACGCCGACGATGGGTGCGTCAATCTCGGTGCTCTCCACGGCGCGAGGGTAGTCCAAACGCCACGTCGTCTTCGACGCGCGGCCCCTCGCGCGTGGCACCGTAGGCTGCTGCCCGTGACCCGCTGGACCTGCGGTGTTCTGGTCGGGCAGGCAGTTGGTTCGCGGTACGAGGAAAGGCAACGCGATGGCGCATGGTGAAGTAGTGGAATTGGCTGAGATCTGGGGACCTCCCACCTGTTCCGCTCCGGTCCGCGCTGATCGGCTGACTCAGTTCGCCGGTGTCGTGCCCGATCTGCTGCTGGCGTGTTGGCGTGAGTACGGATTCGCCGGCTTTGGCAACGGATCGTTCTGGTTGTGTGATCCGGAGGTGTGGCAGCCGGCGGTCGACGCATGGACAGACGGCCTCGAGCTGCCGAGAGCGGAACGATGGGTCGCGGTGAGCCGCAGTGCGTTCGGCGACCTGCAGGTGTGGGGGCAGCAGACGGGTTCGCGGTTGACGATCAGTGCGCATCACGGGTGGGTGATCCCTTCCGATCATTCCGACCGCGCGCTGTCCGACGACGGCCGCGATGACCGGCTGTACGCGCTGTTGATGTGCCAGGACCGTCGCAGTGTCGACCTTTACGGTGCTGACAGGGAGCCGTTGTTTGAGCGGGTACGCGCACTGCGTGGCCCGGTGGGCCCGGACACCATCTACGGCTTCGTCCCGGCCCTGGGCCTCGGCGGGGCGCTGCGTCCCGAGCGGGCCGAGATCTTCGACGGCCCCGTCCACCTGGAGTTGCTCGCGGAGCTCTCCGAGCGTCGCGTCGTGGACAAAGAGGACCTGCTGCACATGTGGCTCGGTAAGTGACCGGCCCAGGCGCTGCCGACGATCCGACGGCAGCTGAGCACCCACTGAGCACGGCCGCGCCGACCGGACCGGCGTCGACGGGGTGGCGGCCGGTGCGGGCCACCGAGACGGGCCTGAGTGGACGTCCCGCGCGCCTCTTGACCAGTGAGCCGACCGACGACGCGGGATGGCCGGCCGACCTGCCGGCCGACGTGCCGGACGTGGTCATCGTCGAGGACACTCCCGGCCCGACAGCCACTCTGAAGGTGCGGACCAGCGGGAACGCCGCGCCGAGGACCGCGCGGGTCAGGTTTGACCAACTCGCTGTGCAGGACACGTCCGGAGGAGGGTGACCGCCGTCGCGCGACTGCCGGAGCGGGGTGACAACGGACGGTAGGGTGAGTTACCGATCACTATGAACGGTGGAGCCGGTGAGTCTGATCCAGGCGGGTGTCACCGCGGCGACGACGATGCTGGCGGTCCTGATCGGCGGATGGCTCACCGTCCGGGCCCAGGACCGGCTGTGGCGGCGCGACCAGGATCGCCAGTGGCGTGACATCCGGCTGAACGCGTACACCGACTTCATCGGCGCGGTCCGGGAGTACGTGGCCTTCGTCCTCAACCCGGCGGCCCGCATCACCGCGGTGCCGCGCCCACGTGCTCCCGGTGATCTCATGCCGTTCTTCGACGAGGAGGGCAGCCGCTACCGGGAGCGGCTGGAGAGCACCAAGACCGCGCTTCGGCTGGTGGCCGGGCAGGTAGAGGTGGTGAGTGGCTCGTCGGAGCTGGTGCGCCAGGCCCGGCTGTTGGCGGCCGTGCGGGCGGGTAGCGGCATCGAGGCGTTGCCCGCCGATCGGTTCGACGCCCTGTGGCAGGCCGAGCGCCGATTCATCGAGGTGGCCCGGACCGAACTCGGTCTGCCCTCCGCGTTCGCGCCAGGAGCGGTGAGCGCCCAGTTGCCGCCCGACACCGAACGCCTCACCGACCTTCGTCGAACGACCGGATGATGTGCGGAGCGAAGACCTCTCGGCGGACGTGGGTGAAGCTGGGCCGGAGCAGAGCAACCGCTCGCGGCCGGCTGCGGTCCAAGCTCTTCGTGGCGGTCAGGGAGAGGTACACGCGCACGTTTCCGGTGCCCGCCGCCGGCTGACGATCGGCGGGCGATCTCGCCGGCCCACGCCGTCAGCGGACGATGATCAGGTTGGCCATGTCGACGACCGGCCGGTAGCCGAGGGCGGCGTAGAGCTTGTTGGAGGTCGGGTTGGCCTGGTCGGTGAACAGGCAGACCCGCGCGCCCTCGGCCTGGATTTGTCGGGAAACCTCGGCAACCGCGTTGCTGGCCCAACCACGCCCGCGCTGGGCCGGCGGCGTGTACACCGGGCCCAACCGGGCCACCCCGAACGACGGCGGGTTGGCCCCGGTGAGGTGCACGGGCTCCCCAGTCTCGTCGACCCAGAACCACAGCCGTCCACCCTGGATCCGGCGCAGCAGCTCGGCCTGGTCGGGCACTTCGTGCGCGCTGGTACCGCGCGGACGGCCCGCCTGTTCGTCGGCGTCGCCCACGAACGCGGCGCACCACTCGGTGACCAGTGCCACGTCGGCCTCGGTCGCGACCACCAGGCCGCCCGGCACCGGCGGCGGCCACGCCAGCTCGCCGAGCTCGTGCAGCCGGGTGTGCTGGGTGACCTGGACTCGACCCCCGCCGAGCCGGGTCAGCTCGGCGGCGCACAGGTCAGCGGCGGGCAGGGCCCCGTTGACCCCGAGGACCTCCTCCTCGCGCTGGTGTAACACGTGGGCCAGCGCGACGGCCGCCTCGTCGGGCATGGGCAGCAGGAATGGCGGGTAGGGAGCGTACGGCGCGGTGCGCATCCCGGCACCGACCACCGTGCCGGAGTCGTCGCTGACCACGAGCCACCAGTTGCGGTCGGGCTGTCCGATCCCCTCGGCCCGTTGCGACAGCACCCGGTGCGCGATCGTGGTCACGACCGTGCTGACGACCGGATCGGCGCCCAGGTAGTCACCCGCAGCGGCCAGGAACTCGCCCGGGTCGGTGTGGAACCGCAGCCGCAGCCCGGCAATCGGAACAGTGCTCATCCGCGTACGTTAGCCACCGCCCCGCCCCGGTGACACCGATATTTCGGCCTGGTTGCCGGCCGGGGCGGGACTGCCTAACGTGGTGCTTGTGACGATCGAGGGTCGCAGCACGGACGGGTACGCCGGGTGAGCGACCGTCTCCGCGAGATTGCCCGGCAGACTGTCGCCATCGCTGACTCGGGGCGCTATCGCACTGGCGCCGGTGCCGAGGTCGACGTTGGCGAGGATGTCCGTGCCGCGGTCGCCGGCACTCGTCTGCACCTGCCAGACGAGGTGCCCGCGGCGGGCGACGCGAAGCCCGGCGGAGGCAGGGTGGAGGTGACGGACGAGTCGACGTTGCAGGCAGCCCGTCGACTGGCGCCCGGAGCGGCCTGTCTGGTGTTCGCCTCGGCGAAGAGCCCGGGTGGCGGCTTCTTGAGTGGAGCGCAGGCGCAGGAGGAGAGCATCGCCCGCTCCTCGGCGTTGTACGCGTGTCTCCGTGCCGCCCCGGAGTTCTACGCGTTCCACCGCGACCAGCGGGACCTGCGGTACAGCGACCGCGTCATCTTCTCCCCGGACGTGCCGGTGTTCCGGGACGACGAGGGCGATCTGCTCGACCAGCCGTACACCACGTCGTTCCTGACCGCCGCGGCGCCGAACCTGGGCGCGATCCTGCGCGAGCAGCCCGAACACGCCGCGGGCGTGCCGGCGGTGCTGGCCCGGCGTGCCCGCCGGGTGCTGGAGGTCGCGGCCGCGCACGGACGTCGGACGTTGGTGTTGGGCGCGTGGGGGTGTGGCGTGTTCCGCAACGATCCCGCTACGGTCGCCGACGCCTTCGCCTACGCGCTGCGCGAGGTCGACCGCTTCGACCACGTGGTGTTCGCCATCCGCGACACCGTGCCGGGAACACCGGTGTACCGCACGTTCGTGGCACGCTTCCCGCGGGCCGCCGCGGATCCGGCGGTGGGGAGCGAGCGTGGGTGAGCCGCGCGGATCCACGCCCTCGTCGCGAGACGATGCTGTGCAGGAGCAGCCGTCGGCCTTCGAGGCGACGCTGACCCGGATCAACCACGCTGTGCAGCTGCATCATCATCAGGGCCAGCGTGCGGCTGCCCGCGACCTGTTCACGCAGATCTGGGACGAGATCGGCGGGGACCGCGGCGATCCTCTGCACGTCTGCGTCCTCGCACACTCGATGGCCGACGTGCAGGACGACGTCGAGCAGGAGCTGATCTGGGATGAGCGAGCGCTGGCGGCGGCCGACCTGCTCACCGATGCCCGCTTGGCGCAGGCTGGGGTGCCGATGTCGGTGGCGGGTCTGTATCCGTCGTTGCACCTCAGCCTGGCCGAGTGCCACCGCAGGCTCGGCGATCTCGACCGGGCCCGCGAATACGTCGAGCGGGCACGGGCGGGGATCGGCGCGCTCGGCGACGACCAGTACGGGCAGCTGATCAGGGGCGGCCTGGACCGGCTGACCCAGCAGCTGACGTCCTAGACGCGCGCCGCCGATGGTCACCCGGCAGCGGGAGGTGAACAGAGCGGACGGTACGGGGGACAGGGCCTCGGGGTGGGCAGCGGGCGGCCGGCGATACGCGGACAATGGGGGGATGAAGCGAGACGTACGCCTGATGCGGTTGACCGGGACGCGCGCCGACGGCGCGGTGGCGACGGGTGCGCGGGCCGCGGGGGCGGCGTCGTTGGGTGCCCTCGCCGTGGGGGCGCTGGCGGTCGGGGCCGTGGCCGTGGGGGCGCTGGCCATCGGGCGGCTGGCGATCCGCCGGGCCGTCGTGCGCGAGTTGCGGGTCGGCCGGCTGGAGATCGACGAGTTGGTGGTGCACAGCCGACCCACCGCCGAGGGATGACCGGCACCTGACGGCACCGCACCCGCCGGCGTCGCCGCCCCGGTACGCGGTCCTCCTGGAGGTCCGCTCAGCGACTGTCGGTGGTGCAGCACCCGCTGGCGTCGCCGCCTGCGGGGGAGCGCAGGGCAGCGCCGGGGGCGCAGCAGGTGTCGCCGCGCCAGGCTTCGCGGCCTTCCTTCACCGCGACCGCAGCGATGATCAAGGCGGCGGCGGGGTCGGCCCACCACCAGCCGAACAGCGAGTTGACCGCGAGCCCGACCAACAGCACCGCCGAGAGGTACGTGCAGAGCAGGGTCTGTTTGGAGTCCGCGATGGCCGACGCCGAGCCGAGTTCGCGTCCGGCGTGGCGTTGCGCCGCCGACAGGACTGGCATCACCGCCAGGGACACCGCGGCCAGGACCAGGCCGATCGTGGTGTGCTCCGCGCGGTCCGCTCCGACGAGCGCGCGCACCGATTCGACGGTCACGTACGCGGCGAGGGCGAAGAACGACAACGCGATGACGCGTAGCGCGGCGCGTTCGCGGCGTTCGTGGTCGGGTCCGGAGAACTGCCAGGCGACGGCGGCGGCGGAGGTCACCTCGATGACGGAGTCGAGGCCGAACCCGATCAGCGCGGTCGAGGAGGCCATCCTGCCGGCGGTGATCGCCACGATCGCCTCGACGACGTTGTAGGTGATCGTCGCCGCGACGAACAGGCGCACCCGCCGAATCAAGACCGACTGTCGGGCCGGTGACGGGCCGAGCGACACCAACGGCAGGGGCGTGCCCATCAGCAGCACCCCTCGGACTCGGCGGCGGGGCAGGCGGCCGGGTCGACGGCCAGGACCAGGCCGAGGAGGTCTCCGAGGGCGTGCACGAGTCGGGCGTCAGCCAGTTCGTAGCGGCTGCGCCGGCCTTCTGGCACCGCGACGACGAGGCCGCAGCCCCGCAGGCACGCCAGGTGGTTGGACAGGTTCTGCCGACTCGTGCCCAGCAGGTCGGCGAGGTCCGCCGGGTAGCCGGGCCCCTCGCGCAGAGCGAGCAGGAGGCGGGCGCGGACCGGGTCGGACAGGGCGTGACCGAAGCGGGCCAGGACCTGCCCGTGCGTCAGAGTCTCCACCACGCAACGGTACATCGTTCGCTGAATAAACAGAATGCTGAACTATTTGGTCACGAGTCTTGACGTGGCGCGAACCAATCATCTTAGTATGCGCATGTGAGCATGATTTCCGATCTGATCGGCCGGCGCGACGGTGCCGGAGCGGCGAGGGAGACCCACTGATGGGCCACGACCACGGCCACAGCCACCAGGTGACGGCGACCGGGCGGCACCGCCGAGCCCTGGCCGGCGTACTCCTGGTGTCGTTGGTGATCTTCGCGGTTGAGGTCGTCGGTGCGGTCCTCACCGACAGCCTCGCGCTGCTCGCCGACGCCGGTCATGTGCTGGCCGACGCCGGCGGTGTCGCCCTCGCTCTCGGCGCGGCCATGCTCGCCGCCCGCCCGGCGACCGGGCGGCGCACCTTCGGCTGGGCGCGCGCGGAGATCCTCGCCGCCGCCGTCAACGGCCTGATCCTGGCCGGGATGGGCGTCTACGTCTTCGTCGAGGGCGTCCGGCGTCTGTTCGAACCGGTCGACGTGCGACCCGGTGGCATGGCCGTCTTCGCCGCGATCGGTCTGGTCGGCAACCTCGTCGGGGTGGCGTTGCTCTACCGGGCCCGCGACGCGAGCCTCAACATGCGCGGCGCGTTCCTCGAGGTCGCCACCGACACCGCCACCTCCGTCGGCGTCCTCGCCGCCGCCGCGGTCATCGCGCTGACCGGCTTCACCCGCGCCGACGCGATGGTGTCCCTACTCATCGGCCTCGTCATCGCCCCCCGTGCGCTGCGGCTGTTGCGCGACGCGGTCAACATCCTGCTCGAAGCCGCCCCGGCGGAGGCCGACCTCGAACAGATCCGCCAGCACATCACCGACGTCGACCACGTCCTTGGCGTGCACGACCTGCACGTACACACCGTGACCTCGGGCCTGCCCGTCCTCACCGCGCACGTCGTCGTCGACGACTCCTGCTTCCACGACGGCCACGCCCCACAACTGCTCGACGCCCTGCAGACCTGCCTGGCCGGGCACTTCGACGTCGAACACTCCACGTTCCAGCTCGAACCGGCAGGCCACGCCGATCACGAACACCCCACTCACCCCTGAACCGCGAAATCGAGGCCCCTGCTTGACCGGCACCCAGGTCGCTGGCGCGCAGCGGCGGCTCACGCGGCTCGTGGCAGGATGCGCCCGTGCGTCCTCGGCTGTTCCTCCTGTCCGCCGCGGCGGTGTGCGCCGCCGTCCATGTCGCAGGCGTCCTGACGGCCCGTCCGATCTGGCGTTACGCCGAGGTGCTGAGCGTCGGTCTGCTCCTTGCCCACGCCATGGTCAGCCGATCGCCGGTCTCCCGCTGGGCGCTGGGCGTGTCCCTCGCGATCCTGCTCGCCGACGCGGTCCGGACGATGCCGACCGCTCGGGACAGCGCTGGCTACGGCGTGCAGATGTTCACGCCGGGCCCGGCCCCGGAGACACCGTCCGCGTTCGAGTCCGGCCTCTCCCTCTGTTGGGCTTCGTTGACCGTGGTCCTGGTGCTGCTCGTCGCGTTTCGCCGCGGTGGTTGGCGTTGGCGGACGGCGGTGCCGGCCGTCGTGGGGGCAGCGCTGGTCATCGGGTACGCCGCCGTGCGCGTTGTCGCCACCTGGCTTACCGCCGCCGCTGAACCTCCGCGAGCGAGCGACACCGACGTGGCCGATCTGACGACGGCCGTGAGCATGGCGGTCCTGCCGCCCCTGGTTCTCGGAATCGCCGCGCTGGCACTCGCCTCGGCGCTTCTCGGCCACGGTCGGCGGCTCGCCTCGACCGGCGCGGCGCTGCTGGCCCTCATGGCGCTGCCACTGATGGACAGCGGCATCGCCGTGGTCCCGATGCCCCTGCACCTGTGGAGCGACAACGTCGGGTTCTTCTGGGATGCCGTCACGCCCACGCTGTCCATGCCGCAACCGATGCCGGCGCTCACGGCGATGGCCGAGTTGACCGCGTACCTGCTGCTCGTCGTCGGCCTCACCGAACCAGCCGGTGAACGGCATCGGGCAGTGTCCTAGGGCGTGTGTCAACGTCCTCGGTCGAGCCGAGGCGGAGTCCAGACGGCGGTCCGGCAAGGCGGAGATTGACCTGGATACCGGTGTTGTATCCAGGTCAATCTCCAACGCAGCCGGTCGTCGTCTGGGCCCGCCGCAGGCCGGCCAGGGGCTTGACACACGCCCTAGGCGGGGTGCGCGGATCGGGCCGCCGCGATCCCGCCGAGGACCACGGCGAGCACACCCAGCGCCAGCGCCGCGTAGCCACCTACGACTCCGCTGCCGCTGCCGGGACCTCCGTCGGCGGTGGCCACCACCCACCCACCGACGACCGTCCCGATCATGCCCGCCACCAGGGCTCCTGTCGTTCCTCGGCGTCCGACACGGCGGGCGAGCGCGAGTCCGCCGGCAATCGCGCCGGCCAGCGCCACGAACGCGGCGGTGGTGGCCACGAGGCGTCCACCGGTGAGGGTGTAGGCGT
The DNA here is from genome assembly GCF_040648275.1 of Micromonospora sp. NPDC049171. Taxonomy (NCBI): domain Bacteria; kingdom Bacillati; phylum Actinomycetota; class Actinomycetes; order Micromonosporales; family Micromonosporaceae; genus Micromonospora; species Micromonospora sp. NPDC049171. The sequence goes on along the minus strand of NZ_JBEZDJ010000008.1, from coordinate 12,826 downwards.
CGACAGTGGATGCGGCGAGGTGCTGGAGTGACATGCGATCTCCTTCGATCGGGCGGGACGTTGCCCAATCCTGGCCCTCGGCACCATCCGTCGGCGTCGTGCGGGCGCGGTCACCTCGCGCTGCCGCGGACGCGGTAGGAGTGACGAACTACCGCGGGTGCGGTAGGTCGCCACTCCTGCGCGGGCATGAGTCGACCAGGGCGGACTCCCCGCTAGAGTGCCCACATGAGCAGGGCCCGCATCGGCGTCCGGGACTGGGCGGTTGCGGTCGGTGTGGCGACCGTCGTCCTGGTCACCGGGCTTTCCGAACCGCGCGGCCTCGAACCGTTCGGCGGTGTGCTGCTGGCGGCCGGGGGCCTGGCACTTACCGCGCGTCGCCGCGCCCCGATCCCCGTGCTGGCGTTCACCGGGCTGTGCGCCGTGGCCGGTCAGTGGGCCGGGGTCGACGTGCCGGCCGTCGCGTACCTGTTCGCGGTGTACGCCGCCGTACGCGCGGGGCACCGCACCGGCACTGTGGTGACCAGTGTGATCACGCTGGTGGCCCTTCCCGTCGCGGCCATGGCGTCGGGCCGGTACGACCCGGGCGAGGCGTTCGCGCAGGCCCGAGGCGTTCTCGAACTGGCCTGGTTGATCGCCGCGGGTGCGGCCGGCGAGGCGCTGCGCCAGGCCGAGCGGCGGGCGGACGAGGCCGAGCGCACCCGCGAGGAGAGCGCGCTGCGCCGTGCCGACGAGGAACGGCTGCACATCGCGCGGGAGTTACACGACACCCTCACCCACCAGATCTCGGTGATCAAGGTGCAGGCCGAGGTCGCGGTGCACCTGGCCCGGAAGCGGGGCGACCCGGTGCCGGACGCGCTGTTGGCGATCCGGGACGCCGGTCGCGAGGCGTCCCGCGAACTGCGCGCGACCCTGGAGGCGCTGCGCGACGACGCGGACACGCGGTCGTGCGGGCTCGACCACGTCGCGGACCTGGTGCGGCGCGCCCGGACGACCGGCCTGGACGCGACCCTGACCGTCGAGGGACACCGCGCCGACGTGCCAGCCGCGGTGGACCGGACCGCGTACCGGATCGTTCAGGAGTCGCTGACCAACATCGTCCGGCACGCCGCGGCCGCCACGGCATCGGTCCGGATCGACTACCGGCTCGACACGGTGGCCATCCGGGTCGACGACGACGGCGGGGCCACACCGGAGCTGGTGCCGGTGGCCGGGGTCGGGCTGCTGGGGATGCGCGAACGGGTGACCGCCCTCGGCGGCCGCCTCCGTGCCGAACCGCGCAGTGAGGGCGGCTTCACCGTCCAGGCCGAACTTCCACTGGAACGCACGCCGTGATCCGGGTCCTGCTCGTCGACGACCAGGTGCTCATCCGTAGCGGATTCCGCGCACTGCTCAACGCCGAGGACGGCATCGAGGTGGTGGCCGAGGCCGCCGACGGTGCCGCGGGTGTGGCGCTGGCCAGGCAGCATCTGCCGGACATCGCGCTCATCGACATTCAGATGCCGTTCGTGGACGGTATCGAGGCGACCCGGCGCATCGCGGCCGACCCGACGCTGGCCGGGGTGCACGTCGTCATCCTGACCAACTACGGCCTGGACGAGTACGTCTTCGACGCACTTCGAGCCGGCGCGGCCGGGTTCCTCGTCAAGGACATCCGGCCGGAGGACTTCCTGCACGCCGTCCGCGTCGCCGCCCGGGGGGACGCGTTGCTCGCGCCGGCGATCACGCGCAAGCTGATCAACCGCTACGTCTCCCAACCGCCGCAGCTGGATCCCGGCCTGGCGCTGACGGTCCTGACCAACCGCGAACGGGAAGCCGTCACGCTTGTCGCGAGGGGTCTGTCCAACGACCAGATCGCCAACCGCCTGGTGATCAGCCCGGCGACCGCGAAGACCCATGTCAACCGGGCCATGGCCAAGCTGCGCGCCCGCGACCGCGCACAGCTCGTCATCATCGCCTACGAGTCCGGTCTGGTGACCCCGCGCGACAGCTAGGACGTGTGCCGCTCGTGGTGGGGGTCAGGGTGCGTCCGGCCGGTGGGCGGGTTGGAACAGCTCGACGAGGTTGCCGGCGGGGTCGGCGAGCAGGATCTGGCGTCCGCCCGGGCCGGAGATCACGTCGCTGCGGAACGACAGGCCCGTGCCGCGCAGTCGGTCGATCTCGGCATCCAGGTCATCGACGGCGAGGTGGATGCGGTTGCGTCCGGCGTCGGTGACGTCGTCAGGGGTGGCGCGGGCGCCGGAACTGGCCGGCCCGGACAGCAGCAGCCGCAGCGGGCCGCGCACGACGTCGGCGAAGGCGGGCACGGCGCTGCTGTGCAGGGTGAAGCCGAGACGGGTGGTGTAGAAGTCGATGGCCGCTTGGACGTCATCGACAATGTAGCGAACGCTGGCGTGCTGGTCGGGCAGTGTCATGGCGGCATCTCTTCGTCAGGGCCGGATGGCGCTGAGGACGGGTAACAGGTGTCTGACGCGGGTGGCGATGTCGGCCGCGGTGCGCTGGAAGGCCGGGTAGCCGGCCTGGTCGGTGACGTCGGCCGGGGCCGGGTCGGGGATGCTCCAGTGCACTCGCCGGGGGTGGCCCGCAAAGTCGGGGCATGCCTCGCGGGCCTTGTCACACAGGCTGATGACGTAGTCGAACCGGCGACCGGTCAGCGTGTCCCAGTGCCGGGGGCGCTGGCCGGTGATGTCGAGACCGAATTCCTCGCGGACCACCCGTACGGCATTGGGGTGCAGGCGGGGTTTGGGCCGGGTGCCGGCGCTGGTCACCTCCACCCGGCCGTCGGTGTGGTGCCGGAGCAGGGTCTCCGCGATCGGTGAGCGGGCACTGTTGCCGGTGCAGACGAACAGCACGCCGAGGCGGGGTGCGCGCCCCAGGTTCACCGGGACCACGTGCGGCGCGACGGGTGCCCGGCGCAGCGCCGGATGCAGCGCGCCGCCGGTGTCGGCCAGCGCCTTGGCGCAACGGTCCAGATCCAGGTGGTAGTAGCTGTCGCGGCCGTCGAAGCTGCTGCGGGTGGTGGCGACCAGGCCGCCGTCGCGCAGCAGCCGCAGGTGATAGGAGACCAGGCTCTGTGGCTCGTCCACGAGCGTCACCAGCTCTCGGACCCGGTAGTCGCTGGCCGCGAGCTCGGTCAGCAGCCGCCACCGCAGCGGATGGGCGGCGAGACGCACGAACGCCGGAGCGGTTTGACTCGACATCGCCACAACCGAAAGATACATCAGACAGAGACGATCCATCAAATGTTTTTGATGGATTGGCGGCAGGGTGCTACCTGCCTCCGGTACTTGCGCCCGAGCAGCGAAAAGCGAGATCATCACGCATGCTCGACCCCTCGCCCGAGGACGACGGGACCGCGCCGACGGTCTCCACACCGGACTTCGTGGGCCGTGCTCGGGAGATGGCAGCGCTCCGGGGCGCCCTGGCCCGGCCACCGGCGATCGTGCTGGTGGAGGGCGAGGCCGGCATCGGCAAGAGCCGACTGCTGCGCGAGTGGTTGGCGGCGCCGGGCCAGCGCACCGCCCTGGTCTCGGTGTGCCCACCGCTGCGCGAGTCGCTGACCTTGGGGCCGATCGTCGACGCGTTCGGTGGGATCGACCACCCGGTGTCGCGACTGCCGCTCACCGCGCTCGCGGGTGCGTTACGGCCCCTGTTCCCGGAATGGTCCGCGGACCTGCCGCCCGCGCTACCGCCGTTGGACGACGCGAAGGCAGCCCGGCATCGGCTGTTCCGCGCCCTGGACGAGCTGCTGCGCGCTCTGCACGTCGACGTTCTCGTGCTCGAGGACGCCCACTGGGCCGACGAGGTGACCCTGGAGTTCCTGCTGTTCGTCACCTCCCGGCAGCAGACGGACGGGCCCAGCCTCGTGATCTCCTACCGGCCGGAGGAGGTGGATGACGGGTCGCTGTTGCTGCGGCTGACGTCCCGGTTGCCCGCCGGCGTGACCCAACTGAGGATCGCCCTGGCGCCGATGCGACCCGACGACACCGCGGCGCTGGTGTCCTCGATGCTGGACGGCAACCCGATATCGCAGGAGTTCGCCACGTTCATGCACGAGCGGACCGGTGGTGTCCCGCTGGCGCTTGAGGAGTCGGTTCGCCTCATGTACGACCGCGCCGACCTCGTCTTCCGCGACGGGCAGTGGGTCCGGCTGAAGCTGCGCGAGCTACGGGTGCCGCCGACGGTGCGCGACTCCACCCGGGAGCGGGTGGGCCGTCTGTCGCCGACGGCGCAGCAGGTGTTGCGAGCCGCGGCGACGTTGGCTGAGCGGTCGTCGGTGGCCACGATCGCGGTGACCGCCGGCCTGTCGCCCGCCGCGTGTCGCGACGCCATCACGGAGGCGGCCGGCGCCGGTGTCCTGGACGGAGACGACCGCGGCCAGTGGCGATTCCGGCATGTGCTGGCCGCGACGGCTGTCTACGAGGCGATCCCGATGACCGACCGCAGACACGTCCACCTGCTGGCCGGCCGGGCCCTGGAGAACATCCACCCGCCGCCGGTGGCACGCCTTGCCCACCACTTCCGCGAGGCCGGCGAGACGCGGTCCTGGGCGCGCTACGCCGAGCAGGGTGCCGAGCTGGCCATGGCGTCGGGCGACCACACCAAGGCTGTCGACATGCTCGTCGACCTGTTGTCGTGGGCCGTGCTGCCGCCGGTGGACCGGGCACGGATAGCGCGCATCGCCGGAGTAGCCGCACTGGGCCGTCGCGAACCGGTCGACCAGGTCCACCAGCGGGTGATCCGTACCCTGCGCTCGGTGTTGGAAACCCCCGGTCTCTCCGCCCGCCAGCAGGCCGAGATCCGCAACCCGTTGGGTCGGCTCCTGATCACCGCGGGTGAGGCGCAGGCCGCACTCGGCGAGCTTGAGCAGGCGGTGGCCAACCTCGACCATGACCCGGTCGAGGCGGCCCGGGCGATGACCTACCTGGGCTGGGCCTACGCGGGACCGTGGCCGGCGTCGACCCATCGGCGTTGGCTCGATCGCGCCGCTGAACTCACCACCGAATTCGCCTCACCCGCGGAACGGCTGAACCTGGCCGGCAACCGAGCCGCGGCGCTGCTCATGCTCGGCGAGGAGGAGGCGTGGGACGTCGTCGCCGGCCTGCCCGTCGACGGCGCGACCTCGGCGGAGCGTCTCGACGTGGCCCGCATCCACACGAACGTCGGGACCGGCGCGGTGATCTGGGGCCGGTACGCCGACGCGGACGACCACCTCGCCGTGGCCATGCACCTCGCCGAGACCGAGCAGGCGTCCCGGTTGCAGCACAACGTCCGACTCGAACAGGCCAACCTGGCGTGGCTCACCGGCCGGTGGGAGGGTCTCGCCGAACAGGGCGCGGCACTCGCCGACGCGGACCGCGACCGTCCGGCGCACTACCTCGGCAGCATCCGGCTCGCGGCCCGACTGGCCGCCGCAGCCGGACGGCGGCGCGCCGCCGAGGAGCAGTTCCGCCTGGTCCTGGAGGAGTCCGCCCGTCTCGGCGCGGTCGACGACACGATGGAGGCCGCCGCCGCGCTGGCCAGACTGTGGCTGACGGACGGAAACAGCGGCCGGGCGCTGCAGGTCACCAACGAGCCGATGGACACCGTCCGGAGGAAGGGCATCTGGATCTGGGCGACGGACCTGGTCCCCGCCCGGATCGAGGCGCATCTCGCCGCGGGGGACCTCAGGGCCGCGACGCGCCTGGGTGACCAGCTCGCCAGAGGGCTGCGGGGCCGTACGGCGCCCGCACCTCGCGCCGCGCTCGCCGGATGCCGTGCCCTGCTGCTCGCCGCGGCCGGAGACCACGCCCGGGCGGCCACAGCGTGGGATCGGGCGGCGCGCGCCTGGAGCGCGTTGCCGCGTCCCTACGACGCCATGCTCGCCCGCGAGCGGCAAGCCGAGGCGCTCATCGCGCACGGCCGGCTCGACCACGGCCGAGAGTTGCTGGCCGCACAGTACGAGCACTTGTTCAGGCTCGGGGCCCGTGGCGACGCGGACCGTGTCGCACAGCGGCTTCGCGAGCACGGCGCCGAGGTACCGCGACTGTGGCGTGGCGGCCGACGAGGGTACGGCGACCAGCTCTCACCGCGCGAGCTCGACGTGGTCCAACTGGTCGTCGCCGGAAAGACCAACCGGGAGATCAGCCGGATCCTGGCCAAGTCACCGGCGACCGTGGATCAACAGTTGCGTGCGGCGATGCGCAAGTTGAAGGTGACCACCCGGACCGCGCTCGCGGTCAAGGCGGTGGAGGCCGGAGTGTTCGCCGAAGAGGACTCCCTCGACGTCCCGTCGTGAAAATTGACGTATCCGCTGGATAGCGACGGCCACTGAGCCCGCCGAGCATGGCTGCATGATCCATAGCCCTTGGGCAATGCGTGCCTGAGCGACAAGTCGCGCGTGACGACGCCGCCATCGAGCATCCGCCACCACCTGAGCCGCCTCGCGAGCCGCACGTCAGCGCCCCCGACGCCCATGACGCCGACGGTACCGACGACCACATGAACCACGACCCCTACCAACCCCTGTAGGTCGAAGGACTCTCATGAGAATCACAGCCCTCGCGGCAACGCTTGCCGTAGCGGTCGGCCTGAGCCTGATCCAGGCGCCACCGGCGTCCGCCGTCGAACCGGATCCCGGTGCCCCCACCGACAAGATCGCCACGAACCTGAAGGACCGCTTCCGCGCGGAGCCGAAGTCCGACTTCTGGATCACGTTCGACACCAGGGCCGACCTCGCGCCGACGAAGAAGATCACCGACTGGACCGCTCGCGGGCAGTTCGTCTACGACGCGCTGACCGCGGCGGCGAAGACCTCCCTGGCCTCCGTGTCCACCGAGCTCGACCGGGCCGGCGTCAAGTACACCTCCTACCCGATCGCCAACACGGTGCTCGTCAAGGGCGGCAACGAGAAGCTCGCCCGCACCGTGGCCTCGAAGTCGCAGGTCGCCGAGATCCACGCGACGCCGCAGGTCGCGCTGGTCAAGCCCGTCGACGAGCAGAGCCCCGCCGACCAGGAGGCCCGCCCCGCCCCGAAGGCCGCCGCCGAGGCGGGCACCTCCACCTGGGGTCTGGACGCCATCCACGCACCCGAGGCCTGGGCCATGGGCGCCACCGGTGCGGGCATCACCGTGTCCAACCTCGACTCGGGCGTCCAGTTCGACCACCCCGCCCTGCTGCAGAAGTACCGTGGCACGAAAACCGACGGCACTGTCGACCACAACTACAACTGGATGGCCGCCCGGGGCACGTGCGCCGACGCGCCGTGCGACGACAACGGCCACGGCACGCACACCATGGGCACCATGGTCGGTGACGACGGCACCAACCACGTCGGCGTCGCCCCGGACGCGCGGTGGATCGCGACGAACGGCTGCTGCGAAAGCACCGGCGTCGAATCGCTGCTGCGCTCCGGCTGGTGGCTGCTCGCCCCGACCGACGTGCACGGGAACAACCCCGACCCGTCCAAGCGCCCGCACGTCATCAACAACTCGTGGGGCCAGACCGAAGAGCACAGCTTCAACAACTTCTTCCAGGCCATCGACGACGCCTGGAGCGCCGCGGGCATCTTCAGCGTCTGGTCGTCGGGCAACACCGCACCGTACGCGGACTGTGACACCGTCTCCTCGCCCGGCTCCGCCGAGAGCGCCTACTCCGTCGGCGCCACCAGGCCGGACGGCACGCTCGCGCTGTTCTCCCGCAAGGGCGAGGGTGAGGGTGGCCGGATCAAGCCGGAGATCTCCGCCCCGGGCGACGGTGTCCGTTCGTCGTACCCGGGCAACGGCTACGTCGAGATGTCCGGCACCTCGATGGCCGCCCCGCACGTTGCCGGCGCCGTCGCGGCGCTGTGGAGCTACGACCCGACCCTCATCGGGCAGGTCGAGGAGACCCGCCGCCTGCTCGGTGAGTCGGCCGTCGACGTCGACGACACCGAGTGCGGCGGCACCGCCGACGTCAACAACAAGTTTGGCGAAGGCCGGCTCGACCTCGTCCGGCTGCTCGAACTCGCGCCCCGCAAGGGCGGCACCCTCACCGGCGTCGTCACCGCCAACGGCGCCCCGGTCCCCGCCGCCGACGTGACGATCAGCGGACCGTTCAGCCGGTCGATCGGCACCGACAAGGACGGCCGGTTCACCACGAACCTCCCGGTCGGCGACTACCAGCTCAGCACCAAGGTCTTCGGCTACCTGACCGCGACCGCGAACGTCACGATCACCCTCGGCCAGGACACCTCCGTCAAGCTGCCGCTCACGGCTGCCGTGCGGCACGACATCAGCGGCAGGGTCGTCGACGACAAGTCGCGGCCCGTTCCGAACGCCGACGTCTCCGTCCGGGACACGCCGCTGAAGCCGGTACGCACCGATGCCAACGGCGCGTTCACGATCGGCGCCGTCCCCGAGGGCGGGTACACCCTCACCGTCACGCCCAACGCCTGCTTCTCGCCCACGAGCGTCGCGCTGAGCGTCGGCGCGCAGAACGAGTCGCGCGAGATCCGCGTCGGGCTCGTCGTCGACGAGGGCGGCTACAGCTGCGCCGTCTCCGAGGGTGAACACCTGCGCGGCACCGACCCGGTCACCTTCGGCAGCGGCGTGTGGGCGACGGTGAAGCTGCCGTTCCCGATCGCGCTCTACAACGGCAGCCACGACACCCTCGGCATCGGTCTGCGCGGCGTGATCGCCCCGGACGGCGCCACCGGACCCGGCTATGGCGGGGCGGGCATCTTCCCGTTCTACGTCGAGACCCCCGTCGAGTTCGCCCCTGGCGGGGGAGTCTTCACGGCGGCCACCAAGGTCAACGGCGAGGACGCGTTCGTCGTCGAGTACCGCGACGCCAAACTCTGGGCCTATCCGGACCGGACCGAGTACACGGAGCCGGTCAGCTTCTCGGCCACGCTCACCCGCTCCGGCACCGTGATCTTCGGGTACGGCGACGGCGTCGGGTCCGACGACCCGGTGACCGCCGGCGTCCACGCCGTCACCGGCATCCAGGGCTGGGCCGGCGTCGACGGCATCCGGTTCTCCGACAGCGCCCCGGTGCTGCGCGACGGGATGATCGTCACCTACGACCTGCCGGACTTCGGGTACCTCGACGCGACTGTCGTCGACAAGAACGACGCACTGCCGGTCGCCGGGGCCAAGGTCTCGTTCACGAACAAGTCCGGGCTCGTGGAGACCGTCACGACCAACGGGACCGGCATCGTGCATCGCCAGCTTCCCGTCGGCGACTACACCATGACCGTCGACGCGCCGAACTACCCGACCGCGGCGTACCCCTTCTCCCTCGACAAGCTCTACGCGAAAGCGAAGATCGACGCGCGGCTGACCACGGGCGTCGCCGGCCTGAAGGCCGACGGCCTCGACGCCGTGCTGGGCACCGACCAGAACGGCGTGGGCTCGCTGACGCTCACCAACAACGGTTCCGCCCCACTCACGTACAACCTGGGCGAGGCCGCCCGGCACCCCGACCTGGACGCCGCCGGCGCCACCACGCGCACCGGCAAGGGTGCGGCCAGCACGATCGACCTCACCGCGTGGAAGGCCGGTGCGAGCGGCATGAAGCCGTCGAACGTCGACGGCAAGGCGGCGACGGTGAAGGCGGCGGAGGCACAGGCGGCCGCCGAGGTCGGCGCGACCTCCGGCGGTGACGTCATCACCCGGATCGCCATCCCGGGCACGATCGAGAAGAAGGAGCCCTCCGGCATCGGGTACGACGGTGACGTCTGGGTCCACGACTACAACGCGCGGACCAACACCGCGTACACGGTGACCGGCAAGCCGACCGGGAAGGTCTTCGACGCGTCGTGGAACCCCGCGTACCGGGCGTTCGACATGGCACTCGACACCAAGACCGGCGACATGTGCCAGATGGAGGACAGCCCGGCCAGCTACATCCACTGCTTCGACCGGACGACCGGGAAGGAGACCCGCCAGATCAAGGGTGACTGGTCCACGCTGCAACTGACCGGACTCGCCTACAACCCGACGCAGGACGTGTTCTACGTCGGCGGCCGCAAGAACGGCATGATCGGCACCGTCGCCGGGACGTCGCACGACAAGCCGGGTGCGCTGCTGTCGTTCTGCGCCCCACCGCTGCCCGAGGTGATGGGCCTGGCCTACAACCAGTCGTCCGACACCATCTGGTACACCGATCTCACCTCGAACCGGCCCACCCGCCTGTTGCAGGTCGACCCCGACGACTGCTCGCTGGTGAACGCGTGGTGGTTCCCGGGGCAGAAGGCGGGCCAGGGCGGCGGCCTCGAAACCGACTCGACCGGGGCGCTGTGGGCGGCGGACCAGATCGCCGATGACGTCGTGCTCGTCGACGTCGAGGACGACCTGATCACCGACCTGCCGTGGCTGTCGCTCTCCTCGACCGGCGGCACCCTCGCCCCGGGCGCGTCGACGACCGTCAAGGTCTCGGTCTCCTCGAAGGACACCAAGCCGGGAGTCCTCGGCGCGAACATCGTGGTCAGGTCCGACTCCGGACGCCAGTCCAAGACCTACGTCCCGGTGACGCTCACGACCACGAAGTACCAGGTCGGCGTCAACGCCGGCGGACCGTCGTTCACCGACGGCTCCGGCTTCACCTGGGCCGCCGACCAGGCCGCCGGCAAGAAGACGTGGGGCTACGAGGGTAGGACGAAGACCGCCGCCACGAAGGCCGCCATCAACGGTACGACTGACGACGCCCTGTTCCAGTCGCAGCGCACCACCCAGGAGAAGGAGCTGTTCTACCGCTTCCCCGACGCTCCCAAGGGCACTTATGCGATCGATCTCGGGTTCGCCGAGATCGAGAAGGTGGCCAGGGGCAAGCGGGTGTTCGACGTCGTCGTGGACGGCTCGCTGACGGAGTACGCGTACGACGCGGCGGCGGCCGTGGGGCCGAACACCGCCGACTGGCGCACCGCCGTCGTGCAGCACAAGGGCGGTCCGTTGACCGTGGAGCTGCGGGGCGCGAAGGGACTGAAGGCCCCGACCGTTGCCGCGCTGCGGGTGACGCTCGACCCACGCGCCGACGCGGCGGAGCCGGAGCCCCAACCCGAGCAGCCGGAGCCGGGCCCCGTGCCGGTGGCTCCCGCCGGCCGCTCGTACTCGGTGAAGGTGACCGACGGGCTCTACCGCCAGGGCACGCAGGAGTCCGGGTGGCACGGCGACGACCTCTGCGGCCCGCTGTGGTTCGACTCCAGCTTCCTGGCTCCGTTCTACGACACGGCCTGGGACGGCGTGTGCGTGACGACGAACGGCACGCTGACCTTCGACCGCGCCAGCACGCTGGGGAACAACACGGCACTGCCGTCGCCGTACCCGATCGACGCGATCTACCCGCTCTGGGACGACCTCATCGTCGACGACGAGGCAGGCATCTACTACGGCACGACGCAGGTGGACGGACTGGCGGCGCAGGTCGTCGAGTGGCGCGACGTCGCCTTCTACAGTGACCGGACGGCTCGGGTGAGCTTCTCGGTCACCCTGATCGCGGACGGGCGGATCCAGATCGGGTACGGCGACGGGATCGGCGGCGACAACCCCCTCACCCGAGGGTCGTCGGCGACTGTCGGCGTGGAGAGCCTGACGCGCAACCCGGCGAGTCAGTACTCCTTCAACCAGCCCGTCCTAAAGGCCGGCCTGGGGCTGGAATACACCCTCCCGGCGGCGGGCACGATCGAGGGAACGGCCACCAACGCGAACGACGGCAAGCCGATCGCGGGCGCGATCGTCACGCTCAGCGGACCGAGCGGTGAACGGGTCATCACGACCGACGAGTTGGGCCGGTGGAAGGCCCAGGCGCTGGTCGGTGGAAACACCGTTCAGGTCTCGGCGCCGAACTACGTCACCGCCAGCCACCCGGTGACCATCGCCAGGAAGGATCAGGCCGAGGTGGTCAACACAGCGTTGACCACGGGCGTCGCCACCGTCACCGGCGGCGACCTCGACTGGCTCCTCGACAAGGACCAGAAGGCGACCGCCGACGTGACAGTGACCAACACCGGCTCCGCCCCGCTCGACGTGCGGATCAGCGAGCAGAAGCGCACCGACGACGGCGGGCACGAAGCGGCCGACCTTCCGTGGTTGACCCTCACGGGCGCGGCCGCCACCGGCACGGTCACGCTCGCGGTCGGCGCGTCCACCACGGTCACGGCGACGGCCGACAACGCCGGCGTCAAGCCGGGCGTACTCGTCGGCGACGTGCTCGTGGCGTCGAACGCCGGCAAGGGTGAAGCCCAGCTCAAGCCGGTCCGCCTGGCGACCTCGGCCTACTGGAAGGGCGTCGACGTCGGCGGGCCCGGGCACGTCGGCACCGACGGCTTCGGCTGGGCGCCCGACCAGGCGCTGGGCTCGCGGCCGTGGGGCTACGTCGGCGGCAAGGCGCGCACCACCAGGGCCGACATCGCCGGCACCAAGGACGACGCGCTGTTCCGCAGCCAGCGGACCGGCGAGACGTTCAGCTACGTGTTCAAGAACGCCCCGGCCGGAAAGTACCGGGTCGCCCTCGACTTCGCGGAAATCGAGAAGGTCAAGGCCGGCAAGCGGGCCTTCGACGTCCTGGTCGGCGGCAAGGTCGTGCTGTACGACCACGACGTACAGGCGACCGTGGGCACGCTGACCGCGGACACCAACCTGGTCACCGTCGAGCACGCCGGTGGCGACCTGAGGATCGAGCTGCGCCGCGACAAGGGCGAGCACGACCCGATCCTCAACGCCCTCATGGTCCAGCAGGATCCGCGCCTCTGAGCTAGGGCGTGTGTCAAAGCCCCTCTGGCCGGCCTGCGGCGGGCCCAGACGACGACCGGCCGCGTTGGGAATTGGCCCGGATACAACACCGGTATCCGGGCCAATTCCCGCCTTGCCGG